>JBEKPK010000118.1:0-17451 GCA_049520795.1 Bryobacteraceae bacterium | reverse complement strand
ATAGGCGGTGCAGATGACAATTTGCAAATTCGGATCGACCGCGCGGAGGCGGGAGATGGTCTCGACCCCGTCCCAACCCGGAGGCATCCGCAGATCGACAAAGGCCAGCGCGTAGGGGCGCCCCCGCGCGGCTGCGAGACTGGCCTTCTCGAAGCCTTGCTCGCCCTGATAGGCGGAATCGATCTCGAAGCGCGTGAAGGGCGCGGGCGCCGCGTCGAACAGGACCGCCTCGTCGTCCCGCAGTCCCAGGCCGGCTTCGCGTTCGCCGCCGAGGATCTTCCGAAAGTCGTCGTGAATGGCGCGGTTGTCGTCGACGATCAGGATGCGGTGATTTGGCGCAATGAGATCGGTTGGCGTCATGCCGCGCTCCGCTGTGGCGTCCTGGCGCTCCCGGAGATGGGAAGCTCGAGAATGAACGTTGCGCCAAGACCCAGTCCCGGGCTTTCCGCCCAGAGCGAGCCGCCCATTTGCCGGGCGGCCAAGGCCCCGCAGTGCAGGCCAAAGCCATGGCCGTTCTGCTTGGTAGTGAATCCGTGCGCAAAGACGCGCGTCAGGTTCTCGGAGGCCAGGCCTACTCCGGAATCCTTCACTTCGACGCGGACGCGATCGCCGCCGTGAGGGCCGATGCGGACCCCAACGATTCTCTCGGGATTGTTCCCGCCGGTGATGGCGTCCTTAGCGTTGCGAAGCAGATTCAAGAGGATCTGGAGGACGCTGTGCTTGTCCGCGAGCACCGGCGGCAGGTTCTCATATTCCCGCTCGAAACGTATCTTGTGACGTTCGAATCCGGGCTGGATCATGCGGAAAGCGTCCTCCACCAGCGCGGACAGGGAAATCTCCTCGGCCAGCCCCGAGGCCTTCGCGTAGTTCTGCTGAGTAGCCACGATCCGGCGGATATGTTCGATATGTTCCCGCAACAGATCCAGCTCGATTTGCAGGTCCTGGCGCTGCTCCTGAAAGTGGTTCCCCAGCTTCGCCAGGTACGGGAGAACCCGTCGCCCTTTGGGATCGCGAGCGAGAAAATCCGGCAGATCGCCGGAGTGCCGTTCGAGCAACTGAATCGTGGCCACCAAGTTGTCGATCCGCAACTCCCTGGTCTTGGCGGCGATGAAGGTGGCCGTGACGTTCACGCTGTTGAGGACGTTTCCCACGTTGTGGAGTACGCCGGTGGCGACCTCGGCCATGCCGGAAAGGCGGGACGATTCCTCCACGCGCTTCCTATCGGTAATGTCGGTGTGAGAACCCGCAATCCGATAGGCCGTCCCGTTCTGGTCGCGAAGAGCCTCGCCCCGGGCCAGGATCCAGAGGTACGAACCGTCCTTGTGGCGGAGCCGGAACTCAATCCTATACTGGGATTCCTCTCCTTTCAGATAGCTTTGCAGGTATTCCATCACGCGCGGCTTGTCGTCCGGGTGCAGAAGCTCCTCGAAGGTCGAAAACGTGTTCGGCAGTTCGTGGTCCTGGTAGCCGATCATGCGTTTCCACTGAGGCGAGAGGAACTGCTCGTTGGTCCGCAGGTCCCAGTCCCAGATGCCGTCGTTGCTGCCGTTGACGGCCAGCATGTACTGTTCCCGGCTCTTTTGGATGCTCTCCTGAGCGCGCTTGAGTTCCGAGATGTCGACCAGGCTCTCGATCAGGTGGGGCCGGCCGCCGACCATCGCGCGGGCCACGGTTTTGAGGATGGGCAGGCTCACACCCTGGCTGGAGAGGATCACTTGTTCCGAGTTATCCAGCGTCTGGCCGAGGTCGGTCACGGGACAGCGACCTTCCTCGGCGGGACAAATGTAGCAATGGCAGACTCTGCCGGTGATCTCATCGGGCGGTCTTCCGATCATCTTCGCCGCCGCGGGATTCAGATCGCAAATGACGTGGGTCCGCTCGTCGATGAGCAGAATCCCGGCCGGGACCGTATTGAGGATAAGGGACAACCGCTCACGGCTCTCCCGCAGTTCCGCGGTTCGGGCCCGTACCAGGGCCTCGAGATCGGTGGTTTCCGGCACTGTGGCAGTGTTCACCGGGGGCTCCCCTTTAGCGGCCTCCGGTCCGACCGGGACCGCCAAAGGTGGCGTAATAAACCGTCGCCCTACCCCCTACGGTCTCTTGTCGGCCGCGAAAGAGGAGTTTTAGAGCTTAAATGATGGCGGAACAGTGCGAAATGGCGGGGCAGACCCCTGGTTGGCGTATCCGGCGGATGCGGGGGCCCGGGAAGAGCGACGTTGCGCACGAGTGCGTGCGCAACCTCATCGGCAAGAATGACGGGGCGGTGGCGGTTATGCCGCTTTGGCTTGCTCGGTGACCACCGGTTCAGGATCGCTCTGGAGGATTCGCTGTAAGTGCCCGAGTAACCACTGCCGGCGCACTGTCTTTCGGTAATCCAGAAACAGCGCCGCTCCCAAAAGGAGAATGGCGCACTCCAGCGATACCGTCGCGCCAAGCGCCGAGAACGCTTCGAGTTTCATATTGTTGTCCGTCTCCGGGGTGGGGCATTGCACTTGTGTGGCCACGTCTAGAGGCGTCTGTTTTCAATCGGATAGCGGTGCGGAAACGGCGTCGGATTCTTGACACCCGACAGCAATCTGTCAGGTGGCTCCGGCGAATCCCGAGCGGAGCGGTCCTGGTACAGTGGTAGTACGCGCGGAACTGGCGCCGATTCCGCGCGTGTTGGAGGATAATCCAGGAGGCGGACAACATGACCATCCGATACGCCGATGGGCGAACGTCTGAAGCCGTGATACTCTCGCGCACGGAGAACACCATGCGCGTCGCCATAAAAGGTTCGGACGATGTGGCCGAATTCGTCTCGGTGGATGGCGCCTGGCTGTCGGAGGACCTGGGACCGGTCCAGGTTGAGTTCGCATGGCAGCGGCATGGCCGCCAGAACGTCATTGCGGAAGCCGATTGCATCTGCCCCAGCGAGTTGGCGTCCCGCTTGATCGATCTGCTGCTGAACGAGAGCGACGGAGACCGAATCGAAGGGGATGCAGCCGCGCCGGGATCTCGATGTTATACTAAAATATAACTAAGGAAGACGCGCCGTGCACACTACCAATTTGCGCAAGGTCGGCGGCTCGATCATGCTGACCGTGCCGCCGGCGCTGCTCGATATCCTGTGCCTGCAGGCTGGCGCCAAGGTCGGCATCGCGGTTGAAAACGGCCGTCTGATCGTGGAGCCGCGGCAGCGGCCCCGGTATACCCTGGACCAGTTGCTCGCTCAATGCGATCCAAAGGCGCCTCGCGCCAGGGAAGAGCAGGAATGGCTGGATAGTAAGCCAGTGGGCGGCGAGCTTATCTGATGAAGCGCGGCGATATCTGGCTCGTCAGCCTCGATCCTGCGTCGGGACACGAGCAAAAGGGTCGCCGTCTGGTGCTGATCGTGTCGCCGGAAGCCTTCAACCGGATAACGAAACTCCCCATAATTCTCCCCATCACGAGCGGCGGCAATTTCGCGCGGACGGCGGGTTTCGCCGTGCCGCTGGCAGGCGCCGGAACCAAAACCACGGGCGTTGTCCGTTGCGATCAGCCCCGCGCTCTCGATCTGGCCGCGCGCGGCGGCAGGAAGTTGGAGAGCATTCCAGACGAAATCCTGGACGAGGTGCTGGCGAAGATCGCGCCGATATTCGAATGAACGGCCTGTAAGGGGGCGTAACCTTCATCAGACCGCCATCCCGACCGCGGGGTAGAATGGATCGAATGAAGCGATTCAGGCCCGAATTTGTTTTGCGGGCCGTCGTTGCGTGCGAATGGGCTACAGCTCGATGGACCGCTGAAGACCCTCCGCAAAGGTGCGCGAAGACGGAAAGCAGAAGCGAAACAAATCGCGCCGAAGGAGCGTCTATTTTCAGATGCGTCTAGCCCACGCGCTCCTGTTCCTGCTCCCGCTGGCCGCCTTGGGGCAGCAACGGAGTTATTCCTTCATCGGGCAGCTCGTTTTAGACGACGGTTCGCCGGTTCCCAATGCCGAAATCGAAGTCGGCACCATGGCCTGGCAGGAGGCGGCGGACCCGGTGCTCACCGATGCACAGGGGCGTTTTGCCTTCACCGGTTTGCCCCAGGGATTGTATCTCCTTACCGCCCATCGCAACGATCTCGGAACATTCCGGCGGGGCCAGACGCCGGATGGGTCGCATGTGGACGCCGTTAATCTCACTGAGAAGTTCCCTCACGCGGACATCGTGTTTCGGATCGAGCGCTACGGGACCATTACGGGCGTGGTACGGGACCCGGCGGGGAATCCGGCGCCCAGTGTGCAGGTGTGGGCGGCGCGGCGATCCTGGGCCAATGGGAAGGCGGCCATGCGGATGGCCGGCAGCGCCGCCACCGACGATCTGGGGCGTTTTCGCATTCCATCCGTGACTCGCGGGCGCTACCGCATTTGCGTGGCGCCTTCGCAGGGCATGCCCGCTCCACCGGTGGGCTACGCCGTTCTTGGGCAAAGCTCGCGGGACGTGTACGCGGAGACATGCCTGCCCGACGCGGGTTCCAAGGATCTGCTGGAAATGACGCCGGGCAAGACAGTGGACCTAAATGTGGCGCTCAGCCGGCAGACGGCGGGTCAGGTCAGTGGAAGGGTCGCGAACTTACCCGCCGGTCAGAATGTTTCGGTCCGGCTTCAGCCCATGGAACCGGCCGCCGGTCCACGATTCCTGTTCGGGCAAACGAGGGGCGAGACGCACGCATTTCAATTGGCAAACGTCCCGCCGGGCCGCTATTGGGCGACGGCCGAGACATCGAGAAACGACAACGGCGAGCTGACGCCGCTTATGGCTCGGGTTCCGCTGACGGTGGGCGAGTCTCCCGTGGGCGATGTGGAATTGACTCTCGAACCTTTACCCTCGATTGACGTGGTGATTCACGCGCCCAGCGACGCCGGTGAAATCACGGTTGGGTTGCGCGATGCGGACGATCCGCTCGGCGTGGAGACAAAAGCCCAGAGACAAGCGGATGGCTCTTTGCGCATCGCGCTCCAACACAGCGGACGGTACTGGCTGGCGACGCGCACTCCTCTGTGCCCCTCGGCCGCGCGCCTGGGGAAGGCCGAGGCTCTGTATCACGCGCTCGAAATCGCGCCCGGCATGAAGGAGACGCTGGAAGTGAGCATCACCCGCGAATGCGGCGATGTTCGGGCGATGGCGATCGACCAGGCGGGCAAGCCGGTTCCGAAGGCGCGGATGCTGATCCTGATGAGCGGTTCGCCGGACGATCCAGGAGATTTCGATCTGGAACCGGCCGGGGAAGACGGCATCATGAGCTATAGCGGCCTGACGCCCGGCAAGTATTCTCTTTGGGCCTGGAGCGACTCCGACGATTGGAACGGCGCGGTGGACGACCTGGGCGCGCTGAAAGCGCGCCAAACGGTGGTCGAGGTCGTGGCCGGCGAGAAGGCGGATGCGCGGGTTCCGCTCCTGAGCGCTTTCGGGCAGGGGGACAGATGACGGCCCGTTTCGGCGTGTTACTCAGTCTCTGGTGCGGCGTCGCGCTGGCGCAGACGCAATCGATTACAGGGACCGTGATAAACGCCGTCGATGCCACGCCGATCGCCGGCGCGACAGTCACCCTAAACGGCGGCAATGCGAATCAGACGGTTCTCACGGATGCGGGTGGGAAGTTCATCTTTGGCGGCGTCCCCGACGGGAGATACAACCTCTCGGCGAGCCGGGCCGGCTACCTGGCTCCCGGAGGGCAGGGGCTACGCGGGGCCCCGGCGCTCGTAAATGCCGAGGTCAAGGGAAAATCGGACCTGGTGATCATCCAGTTGACTCCCGGCGCGACGCTAATCGGAAGCGTTACCGATGAGGCCGGCCTTCCACTTCCAAGCCCATATGTCGAGTTGATTCACCGCATGGTTTCAAACGGCCGCGGAAGACTGGTTGCGGAGGGCCAACTCGTCGGCAACGACCTCGGCGAGTTCCGGATATCCGGACTGGCTGCGGACCGTTACCTGGTTTGCGCGAACGCCAATGCCAGCTCTTATCAGAGGCATCACCGTCTGATTTACCCGACCACCTGCTTTCCCGGCGTGGCCGACCCTTCGTCGGCGCAATGGGTGAGCCTGGGTCCCGGCGAAGAGCGGAAACTGGCGTTTCACCTGGCTCCCGTTTCCGGAATTCGAGTTAGCGGATCGGTGGACAACGCGGGCAAGGGGACTTTCGTTTCGATTCGGCGAGTGGATCCACCGGGCTTTCCACAGCTCTTCGGGCCGCCGGTGACGTGGGATGAGAAGACGTCGTCCTTTGAGATACCGGCGGCTAGTCCGGGCGATTACCTGATCACGGCCAACATGTACGCCGACGGCCAGAACCGGCGCGCGATGCGCGCTTTCCACGCGGGGACCGAGGACATCCGCGATATTCGGCTGAGGCTGGGGGACGTTCCTGATCTTTCGGGCACGGTTCGGATGGGGGATACGCCCGCCCCTGCTCAAAACCGGGTCGGCGCGGTGTTCGATGGCGACAGCCGGCTGACAATCTACGCCAATGCGAGCGGGTCGTTCAAACAGCCGATAGCGGAGCCAGGGGAGTATTCCGTGGACGTGATTCCACCGCCAGGATGGAGTTTGCAGGCGATTACGCAAGGAGGGGTGGATATCCGCGACCGGAAGATCGCGATTAGCGCCGACGCCGAGCCCGATCCCATCGAGATCGTCCTCGGGCAGGGTGGAGGCACAATCGAAGTTACCGTGCAAAACGCCTCGGCGAATGCGATTACGCCCGTGGAATTGACTCTGTTGCGGCGCTTGTCGACCGAGAATGAATGGGCGACGCAGGGGCAGCCGATGGTTGCCAATCCGGCGGGCGTTTTGAGCGTGCGTAACGTCCCATCCGGAGAGTACGCTCTTTTCGCATGGCCCGTGGCAAGTGAAATCGAGTATCTGAATCCGGAGGTGATGGAGAAGTACCAGTCCTTCGGGCAGGCCGTCTCGGTGCGCGAGAGCGAGACCACGCGCGTGAGCGTGAAACCGATTCCGATAGATTAGGGAAGCAGAAGGAGAAGAATGCCGCGAGTACCGGCGTGGCAGGGCGGCGGCCGGTGCGGGGCAGTTTGTCTATTCCGGAGGCGCCTGCTTGTCGAAACCGGCGATCGCGGACTGCTCCACGTAAGCCTGGGAGACCCACCTGGAAAGATGGCATTCGGTGGCCAATTCCTCGGATTCGCGATTGGCCTCGAAGGCGTATTCCGCGAGCGACCGGGTACGGAGTTTCTCTAGAAGCCGCTGCCGCTGCCGCTCGGCGGTCAGGCTTTCGCGTTGCTGCTTCAGAGTCTGCACGAGCCCCGACTTGCGCGCCGCCAGCGCCTCATGATCTCTGATCACGCGGATGCGGTACCGCGCCAGAGCGACCAGATCCGCGGAGGTCAGCGCCGGGTGGCTCAGCGCGTCTTGTTCCGCGGCCAGGCTCGCCGCTCGCAGTTGCTCGATCCGCCGGTCCACGTTGGAAATGGCCAGAAGCGTCAGGCGAACATCGTTTTCCTTCAACTGGCAGACCTTCATCTGCCATTGCAGCACTCGCTCCAGACGAAACCGGAATCGTTGCATGTATCAGAGCTTCTCCGCCAGCGCGCGAAGCTGGCGATTGGTTTCGTCGAACGGCGCGTTGACGGGCGTGGCCTGGCACAGGAGAGCCTCTATCTCCGGTTCGGCTTGAATGGCGGCGTCGAGCTTGAGATTCTTGCCGGAAGCGTAGGCGCCGAGGTCGATCAGATCGCGGGAGTTTTCGAGGGTGGAGATGGCGTGGCGGACCTTGGTCGCGGCGGAAACGTGATCCGGAGCGGCGAGCTGCCGAAAAAGCCGGCTTACGGAGTTTAAGATGTCAATAGCCGGATAATGCCCGGCCGAGGCCAGGCGCCGCGATAGAATGATGTGCCCGTCGAGGATGGCGCGGGTGGAGTCGCAAATCGGCTCGTTGAAATCGTCGCCTTCCACCAGAACCGTGAAGAACCCGGTGATAGAACCCTTCCGGAACCGTCCGGCCCGTTCCAGGACCTTGGGAAGGAGGTTAAAAACCGAGGGTGGGTACCCCTTCTGACTGGGGGGCTCGCCGGCCGCGAGGCCGATCTCCCGCTGGGCCATCGCCAGGCGGGTCACGGAATCCATAATCAGCAGAACGTCGGCGCCCTGATCGCGAAAGTACTCGGCCACCGCGAGGGCCACAAAAGAAGCGCGAACGCGCAAGGGGGCCGGCTGGTCGGAGGTGGCGCACACCACGATGGAGCGCTGCTTGCCCTCCGGCCCCATATCGTGTTCGAGAAAGGCGCGAACTTCCCGGTTGCGCTCGCCGACCAGAGCGATGACGGTCACGTCGGCGGAGTTGTGCCGGGCCATCGAGCCGAGCAGCGTGCTCTTGCCGACGCCGCTGCCGCCGAAGATCCCGATGCGCTGGCCCCGGCCGCAAAGCGTCAGCCCATCGATCGCCCGAATGCCCGTGATCAGCGGATCGGTGATGTGTTCGCGGTCGAGCGGGCTTCCGGGCGGCTGGTAGAGGCGGTAATGCTCGGCGGGCTTGATTCCCGGTCCCCGGTCGATGGTGCGGCCAAAACCGTTCAGAACGCGTCCGATCAGATCCGGCCCCACGGCTACGCGCGCTTCATCCTGGCGAGCTACGATGCGGTCGTGCAGTTGAATGCCGTCGATCTCCTCGAGTGGCATGGAGAGCACGTGGCCATTGCGGAATCCAATGACCTGGGTGCGGACGCGCCTTCCCGAGGAAGTCGAGACTTCGCAAAAGTCTCCGACGGCGACGGCCGGACCCCGCGAGGCGACCAGCATGCCGACCACTTCGACCACTTCCCCGGTCCACGGCAGGAGTTCCGCGCCACGCACATAAGAAATGAGGGGACGTAAGTCGAGCGTGCGCGGAACGGTCATGGGCGGTCTCCCAAACGATCGGCCAGACCGCGCTCGATTTCGCGAAGCTGCGTATCGACCGAGGCGTCGAGCGAGCCGCAGGCGGTCTCAAAGATCGCGCCGCCGCGTTCCTGCGACGGGTCGCTCACGACTTCGAGTCCGGCGGGGCGCCCCATCCGCTGGAGACAGGCGCGCATCAATTGCTCCTGGTCCGGATGAACCCGCACGCGATAGACTTCCTGCGAGCTGAGCTTTTCGAGCGCCGCGCGGATCAGGGCTTCGAGCGCGGATGCGTCCACCGACAGCTCGCGATGCAGTATCCGGCGAGCGATCTCGATGGACAACCGCACGATGTCCGCTTCGGCCCGCCGAACCACCTCGCCGCGCGCTCCGGCGATGCCGGCCACGGTGGCGGCGAGCTTTTCGACGGTCTTGCGGACTTCGTCTTCGGCGCCGCGCTTGCCCGCCGCTTCGCCCTCCCGGTAGCCGGATTCGTAAGCTTGGCGGAGCTGCTGCTGAAGCGCGGCGCCGGCTTCCTCCGCGCCCGCCTTTGCGGGCTGCTGCCCGGCTCCGGCCGCCGGGGCGCGTGAACGGGTTCCGGCCCGCCAGACCACCGGCGCAACATCGGGCTCTGTCTCGACGATCAGCCTAGACAACATGTCTCACGCTCCACCCCGCCATTTCCGCCGGATTTGCCGGTCCGCGAGAAGTAAGCCGGGCCGGCCGGAAGATGAGATGCGGGTCGAAGGGGTCATGTGGTTCGCGCGCCACTTTCCTGGAGCCAGAGCTTGACCACGTTGGCGGCCAAGTCCAGGTCGTGTTGCGCAAGCTCGCGCACCCTGCCGGCCAGCTCGGCCTCCTCATCCTGGGATGGAGCGGCGGCATCCTCATCCTCGCCGGCGATTTGCTCCACTTGCCCTCGTCCTAGCTGGGAACGCGGAACGCCGTCTCCTTCCGGCAGCTCAAGAGGCGACTCTACGCCGGGCTTACGCCGGCGCGTCAAAAGCGCCACTACCGCGCGTATCAGGAACAGAACCAGGCCGATGCCCAACGCCACCGGCACAAGCACATCGCGGTTCTTCTGGAGGAATTCCAGCCATGGGGGGCCCGGGGGCTCCTTCCTGGGCTTGGGCGCGGGGCCTTCGATCCTGGGCGGCTCGGCATTGAGGCTGGATTCGAACGGAAGACTCTCTACTATGAGCTGGTCGCCGCGCTCGGCGTTGAATCCGGTCGAGGCCGCCACCAGGTCCTTGATGGTTTTCAAGGTTTCGGGCGCGGGAGGTTCGAGAATCCGGCGTCGGGCGGCGCCTGCGCCTTCCCAGCGAACGGTATTATCGACCAGCACGGAAAGCGACATGCGCTTGATCATGCCCTGGGGGATGTGGGTCTGGCGGACGATCCGGCTGGACTGAAACGTCACGTTCTCCGTGCGGCGCGACGTCCCGCTGCCCGAGCCGGCCGGGTGTCCCGCGCCGCCCGGCAGATTCGACGCGGTCCCGGGGATTCCGGAGGAGGATGCCCGGTCGCTTACATCTTCGGTTTTCTGCGAGCTGGCCATCACGGAATGGGTGGGATCGTAGGTCTCTTCCTGCTGTTCCCCGCTGGTGAGGTCGCACTCCACCGAGGCGCCCGCGCGGAACCGGTCCGGACCCAGCAGAGGCTCGACTGTCGAAACCACCTTGGCCACCAGGTCGCGCTCGAGTTGCTGACGGACTTCGAGGGCCTCGGCGGTGATCTCGGAGGCGTCGTTATCCCCCGTCCGCTTGGGGCGATTCAGCAGGTTCCCGTCCGCGTCCACAATCGACACGGCCTCGGGGGCGAGCCCTTCCACGGCGCTGGCCACAAGGTTAGTGATGGCCAGGACGTTCTGCGGCGAGATCCGCGCGAGGGAGCGCAGCTTCAACACCACGCTCGCCTTGGCGGGTTGCTGCTTGTCGAGAAAGATCGATTCCTTGGGAAGCGTGAGGTGAACACGCGCCTGTTCGACCTCCGCCAGCGACGTCACGGTGCGCTCCAACTCTCCTTCCAGCGCGCGCTTGTAGTTGACGTGCTCCACGAATTCGGTAGCCCCGAAGGCGCTCTTGTCGAACAGTTCGAAGCCGATGCGGCCCGTCTTGGGAAGACCGGCGGCGGCCAGGGCAAGTCTCGATTCCGCGATTTTGGAAGATGGCGCCAGCACCGAGCCGCCGTTGTCGTCCAAACGATAGTCGATGCCGGTTTCCTTCAGTTTCTGAACCACGGCGGCGGCATCCTCGGGAGCCATGGCTGTGTACAGCGGCCGGAAGTCGCTTTCGCGTTTCCATCTGACGAATGCGAAAATGCCGGCCGCGGTCAGAATCGCGGCCAGCGCGATGGAGATCCGCTGCCGCATCGAAAGTCCCGAGAAGAGCTTGATGAGTTGATCCATGGGATAACGATGAGCTTACATTTGCATGCGCATGATTTCCTGGTAGGCCGACACCACTTTGTTGCGCACCTGAAGGCCCAGGTCGAAGGCGAGTTCCGCCTTTTCCGCCGCCAGTACGGTGGTGTGCAACTCCTCGTTCTCACCGGTCAGAAACTTTTGCACGGCTTCGGTGGAGTCGTCCTGAATGGATTGCAGGTTCTTGATAGTCCCTTCGAGTACGCTCTGAAACTGGCCCGGCGCTCCCGCGGGTTGCAGAGGCCGCGTCGGGTCGAGAGGCGGGAGGGGGGTAATCGCGGAAATGGGACTCGGCATCGGGTAGCTCCTTACCGTAACAGGTCGATGGAATGCTGAATCATGTCCTTGATCGCCGACATGGCCGAGACGTTGGCCTGATAGCTCCGCGTCGCGCTCATGAGGTCGACCATGTCTTCGGCCGGATTCATGCGCGGCATGGCTACGTACCCGTTGGCGTCGGCGTCGGGATGCCCGGGCATGTAACGCTGCTCGGGCTCGCGCGTGTCCACGGTGATGCCGGTCACCTTTACGCCGGTCATCTCGCCGCCTAACTGGGCGTCCAGCTCCGAGGCGAACGGGGAAGGCGCGTCGTCGCTCGAGAAGATGGCGTCCTTGCGCCGGTAGGGTCCGCCCTCCGCCGTTCGAGTGGTCTCCGAGTTGGCGATATTTTCCACCAGCAACTGGGCGCGGGTGCGTTGCGCCGCCATCCCCGAGGCGCTGACCGACAACACCGAGAAGAGACTCATCCGCTCTTTCCTTCCTGGATGGCTTCCTTCACCATCCGTATCTGGGTGCGCATCAAACCGGAGGCCAGGTTGAACCGCATGGCGTTCTCCGCCAGCAGCCGGGCCTCGCGGTCGAGATCCACGTTATTGCCATCGTTCTTGGCAGCCAGCCCCGAGACTTCGCTCGACCGCGGCGCGCCGCCGGACATGGCCGACTGGAACTCGGACTGGAAGTCCAGGTCCCTGGTCTTGAAGCCGGGCGTATCGGCATTGGCGATGTTGGACGCCACCACTTTCTGCCGCGCGCTCAGCAGATCCATGTAACGCTCGAGGCTGTCGGTGACGCTGTCCAGCATGGCGAATTGCGGGGAGCACGTCGCTTGCCAACTGGGAAGCGGAAAAAAAGCTTCGAAATTCCGGGTATTTTGCCGAGGGGGGAGCCGTCAAATCGATGACGCGTCAGCGGGTTGACGTTCAGGCATTGGCGCAAAAGCGGGGAAAAGAGGTCCCGGGATTAGTGCGGCTTCCCAGGGCATCTCGAACTCGAACTCGAGATCCAACCGCCGCCGGCGTCCTCGTTGATCATGGAAGGGAACAGGTCAGGTCATCTTGCTCTTCCGGCCTTCAAGCGCGGCTATGAGATTGTGGGTGCGGCTATCTGCTGCGTGAGGTTGGTTTGAAGAGGGGAGATTTTCCGCTGTTTCGGGATGATCAGGTTATTTTGGTTGGTGATATTCGAGGCATTCGAACCGATAGCCGACGTCAGCGCGCCGGAAGTGGAGTCTCTCACGCTGTTCAGCGCGTTGTTGGCCGCTTGCAGGAGCCCGCCGGTCGACAGGCCGCCCAGAAACCCCTCGATGGCCTGGACGCTCTGCGAATGGAACGTGGAAGCGTCGAGCGACATTCGACCCTGGCCGCCGAGATCCACTTCCATCCGGGCCAGCGAGGCGACAGCGCCGTACATCGCGGAGCATTGGGTGATATGGCGCGAACATCCAAAGAGCGAGGCTGACGCCAACATGATCACCCGCGGCAAATCGCTGGCGTGGCGGCCGATGCCAGGGGGACCCGGCGGCGCCGTTGTGGCGCCTCTGTTGCCGCTGTCGCGCTCATATCGTCACCCTGACGCCGTGGCTGGAGGCGCGATCCAAAACGCCGGCGGAGGAACAATGTCCGGTACTAACTCTTCAACAGGGTGAGCACGGCCTCCGGCACCTGGTTGGCCTGCGCCAGGGCGGCCAGCGACGCCTGTTGGAGCACCTGGGCCTTGGTGAGGTTAGCGGCTTCGGTGGCCATGTCTGCATCGCGCAGTTGCGACTCCGCGGAAGAATAGTTGGTGATCTGCGATTCGGCCAACTGGGTGGCGTAGTTCAGCTTGTTCTCGCCGGCTCCGACGGTGCCCTGAACCTGGCCGAGAGTAGCCAAAGCCGCGCCAATGGCGGTGATCGCGTTGGTGGCCGCGGTGGTGCCGCTGCCGGTTAAGGTGGGGGCCGTCGCGGCGCCCACGGCCGCGCCCAGGAAACCGCCTCCGCCGGTGGCCGCGTCGGTCGCCGTCGAGAAGGCCACGTTGCTTTGGATGTCGATCCTCGAAGGCGTAGATGCCTTGCGAGTTCATGGCCTGGTTAATGGCGTTGACCGCGCCGGCTTCGGTGACGCCCACGCCGAGGGCCACAGCGGTCTGGTTGCCGCCTACGGTGAAGGTCAGGTGCTGGGTGGCAGACGCGACGGTACCAGCCCATGCCAGGCCGTTCTGGTTGTACATGGTGCTGTTCGTCACGGTCCCGTCCGTCCCGGTGAAACCCGTGCCGCCGGTGCTGGTGATGGAGAAGCCGCTTCCACTGAATTCCACTTCGCCGTTGGTGGAGTTGATGTCCGCCGCCACGCCGCTTCCCTGGAGCTGCTGATTCAGCGACGCGACCAGCGCGGCGCCCGTTTGCGCCGTCCCGGTGCCGCCGACCACGGCCGTGAATGTCCCGTTGGCCGTGTGAACCGCGTATTGGGCCGTCGTGTCCGCCAGATAAGTCCCTGTGCGTACGTCCCCCGCCGCGGCGAAGGTAACGCCCTGGTCGGCGCCGGCCACCGAAGTGTTGGTGAGGCCCAGTCCCGTTGAATCGACAGAGACGCCTCCAAGAGCGATTCCGACCTGGCTTAGGCTCAGCGCGCCTCCCGTCGGGCCGCCGCCGATAAACACCGACATGTTGGCGCTGTTCGCGCCGCCGGTCACCAGCCCGATGTCGTTCGCCTGCCGCGTGATTTCTCCGATGAGCTGCTGATACTCGTTGTTGAGGGTGTTGCGATCCCCACTGAAGGTGCTGCTGGCGGATTCCGTCGCGAGCGTCTGCATGCGATCGAGCATGGTCGAGATGTTGTTCAGCCCGCCATCTATGATTTGCAGGCTGCTGACGCCGTCGTTGGCGTTTTGCACGCCCTGCGTCAGTTCCGCGATTTGGTCGCGGTATCCGTTGGCGACGGCCAACCCGGCGGCGTCGTCGCCGGCGGAGTTGATCCGGTAGCCGGAAGTGATCTGCTCGATGGTCTTGGTCTGGAAGTCGCTATTGACCTGCAGATTATTCTGGGCTACGAGAGAGGCGTAGTTCGTTTGAATGGTTAGCATCGTAAGTGTCTCCTTACCATAACGGGTCGAGGGAATGCTGAATCAGGTCCTTGATGCCGACGTAGCCGAGACGTTGGCCCGATAGCTTCGCGTCACGCTCATGAGGCCGGCCATGTCTTCGGCCGGATTCATGCGCGGCATAGCCACGTAACCGTTGGCATCGGCGTCGGGATGCCCGGGCATGCAGCGTCACTCGGGCTCGCTCGTGTCCACGGAGATTCCGGCCACCTTTACGCCCGTGATCTCGCCGCCCAACTTGGGCGTCCAACCCGGAGGCGACCGGCGAAGGCGCTGCGACGCTGGATAAGATGGCGTCCTTGCGCGGGCAGGGTCCGCCCTCGACGGCTCGAGTGGGCTCCGAGTTGGCGATGCGATCCACCATGGCGAATTGCGATATGCAAATCGCTTGCCAACCGTGAAGCGGAAGAAAAGTTCCGAAATCCGGACAATTCCGGCGAGGGGAGCCTGTCAAATCGATGACGCGTCGGGAGATTGACGCTCAGGCATTGGCGCGGAAGCGGGGAAAGGAAATCCTGGGATGGCGGTAGCGGGAGACGGATTGCAGGCGATCCAACTCGGCGGCGGCATACTCCCGGGCGGCCAGCGTCATCACCTTGGTCCAGCCGAACAAATCGTGAGTGCGAACCTGCAATGCGCGCACGGCGTCCGACCCCGGCGGCAGGGAGCGCAACAGCCCCTCGACGGCGGCCACGTAACGGCCGAGCAGAACATTCGCCTCGGCGAAAGAATCCGTAACGACCGCATTCCGGATAGCGGTCTCGACGGCGGTCAGTGCGGCTTCCGAGGGCATCTCTAACTCGAACTCGACGTCGAATTGTTGTTGCTGACGTTCTCGTTCATCATGTTGGTGAACAGGTCGTTCATTTCGGTCGCCTGGCTTTGGAGCGAGGCCAGGAGCGTGTCGGCGGCGGCCATCTGCTGCGTCAAATTGTTTTGAAGAGTGGTGATTTTCTGCTGTTCCGCGGTGATCAGGGTGTTTTCGTTGTTGACCTCCGTGGTGTTCGAGCTGATCGCCGTCGTCAGCGTGCCGGAAGTGGAGTCTTCTACGCTGGTCAGCGCGTTGTTGGCCGCTTCCAGAAACCCGCCCGTCGTCAGGCCGCCGAGAAACCCCTGGATGGCCTCGGTGCTCTGGGAATTGAAGATGGAAGCGTCGAACGACATCTGACCCTGGTCGTCGAGGGTCACTCCCATCTGGGCCAGCGAGGCGATCGCGCCGGATGTCGAGGAGTATTGGGTGATCTGACGCAAAGATCCAAACAGCGACTGCACAATGGATTGCCCGGCCAGCGCCCCGCCGGATTGTCCAACCTGCTGATCCAGTGCGGTGACCGTCGAATTGTAGGCGCTGACGAAGCTGGATAAGGCGCTGCTGACCGAATCCATGCTTTGGGAAACCGTCACTGTAACCGGCGCCGTGGTCTTCTGGAGAAGGTTGATGGTGAGGCCCGGGGCCAGGGTGACCGAGCTGGAGGTGGTTTGGATGGTCTGATTCAGGCCGCCGATGGTGTAACTGGCGTCCGTACCCGCGTTCAACGGGGTCGAATCGATCAGATCCGCTCCGGGAGGCGTTTGTCCCGGCGGGCCCTCGGTGAGATCGATCGAGGTGGGGCCAAGGCTGGTGGCTTGGAGCACCAGGAGATAGTTGGGCGAGCTCGATCCGCCCGCGTTCACGATGGAAGCCTGGACTCCGGCCGAAGCTTCGTTGATAGCCGTGGCAAGGCCTATGAGGCTGGTATCCGCCGGCTGGATGGAGAAGGTCTTGCTGCCCACCGTCAAGGTGAAGGCCGTCGCGGAGCTGATGGAGGACGAAGACGGGTCCGTCACAACGGGCAGTGAAGAGCTGCTGACCACCGCGGCGGAGGAACCAGGGTCGTTGACCGTAATCGAGTATGTGCCATCCATGGCTCCGGCCGCCGCGGAGGCGCTAACGGCGGTGGGGTCGGATGACGTGGCCGTGTAGGAAGACGGCCCCAAAGCGGTGTCGAGATTCTGGACGGCGGTTTGGAGCGAGGAGAACTGGCTGTTCAGGCCATCCAGGGCAGTGCCCTCGTCGGTCAGCTCCTGCTGCTGGCTCTGCATCAACTGCAGGGGCATGGAGGCGATGTTGACCGCCCGGGTGATCACCTGCTGCAAGTCGGAGGCATAGGTGCTGACACCCGTGAAGTACGTTGGCGCCGTTGTCGAAGCCGCTGACGCTGCCGTTGTGGTACCCATATCATTTCCCTAAAGCAAAAAGAGGGCCGAAGCCGGAGCTTCGGCCCAAAACGCTAACGGAGGAACACTATTCGGCGCTAACTCTTGAGCAGGGAGAGCACGGCCTCGGGCGTCTGGTTGGCCTGCGCCAGGGCAGCCAGCGACGCCTGTTGGAGCACCTGGGCCTTGGTGAGGTTAGCGGCTTCGGTGGCCATGTCGGCGTCGCGCAGTTGCGACTCCGCGGAAGAATAGTTGGTGATTTGCGATTCGGCCAACTGGGTAGCGTAGCCCAGCTTGTTCTCGCCGGCTCCGACGGTGCCCTGAACCGAGCCGAGAGTAGCCAAGGCCGCGTCGATGGCGGTGATCGCGTTGGTGGCCGCGGTGGTGCCGCTGCCGGTTAAGGTGGGAGCCGTCGCGGCGCCCACGGCCGCGCCCAGGAAACCGGCCCCGCCGGTGGCCGCGTCGGTGGCCGTCGAGAAAGCCACGTTGCCTTGGAGGTCGATATTGCCCGCATGATCCTCGAAGGCGTAGATGCCTTGCGAGTTCATGGCCTGGTTAATGGCGTTGACCGCGCCGGCTTCGGTGACGCCCACGCCGAGGGCCACAGCGGTCTGGTTGCCGCCTACGGTGAAGGTCA
>JBEKPK010000117.1:0-13736 GCA_049520795.1 Bryobacteraceae bacterium | reverse complement strand
GAAAGAACAGCGATCTTTCGCCCCTGCCGGGGCTTCACAAGGTCCGCCTGTTTCCCACGGCTTGCGCCGTGGGCTATTCTCTTTCACCCCTTCGGGGTTGAAAGTCGCGGCGCGCGCATAAGCTGAGGATTGAAGCCGGCGCAGCGCTTCCACTTCCCGCCCTTCCGTCAGCGTTGTGGACGAACGCACGGCCGCCGCGACCCTGCGCCAGCGCACCCACCAGTGCAGCAGGACCGCGACGAAGCCGCAGAACCAGATCGCCAGCAGCACAACAGGCAGCAGACCGGCCGCGGCCGGCGCAGGCACGGAGAGCGCCGCTGGCACGCCGGGGCCCTGAAGCGGCGCGAACGGCTGCACGATTTCCTCAATCGCCAACGGCACTCGCGCTACCAGCGGGGACCAGCCACCTTCCCAGGGCGCCGCCCATGGCAGCCAGCACGGAAAACGGAATGAGAAACTTCACCGATGCCGCCAGCCACAGCCCATACCGCGCCCGCGCGGAATTGGCCCGGAGCGCCAAGGCCAATACCACCGCGACCGCCGCAAAGCCCGTGGATTGCCACAAGTGGTTGGCCGCCAGGCGGCCGAAAGTCACCGCCCATTCATGCGCCGCGGGCATCGCGCTATCCTTTCTTCGCCAGTTTGCGAAGCGCCTTTCGCGCTTCCGAGACGTCGTCCAGGGTCAGCTTGCCGGATTCGATCAAGTGCGCCATCACGGGCTGGGTCCGGCCGCCAAAAAGGCTCAGCAGGTCGTCGATCAACCGGCTTTGCGCGGCCTCGCGGGAAATGGCCGCTTCGAAAATGTGGGCGTTGCTGATCTTCTTGACCCGGCGCAGCGCTTTCTTCCCTTCCATGCGATAGACCGTGGTCTGCACGGTGGTGTAGGCCGGCCGGCCCGGCTCCGGGAAGGCTTGCTGAATCTCGCGAATGGAGCATAAGCCGTGGGTCCACAGCGCCTCCATGATTTGCAGTTCCAGTTTGGTTAATTTGGGTAAGGGCATAGGCGTCTACTATACTAGTGTGCAAGTGTACTATAGAAACTTGTTACAGGCAAGCGTTTTTTTGGGCGGGGCGATCACCGCGAAATCAAATATTTTGGCCCTTTAGTTTGAATCGCCTGGCCGCGCAGCTCGGGCGCCTGCGAACGCCAAACTCCCCATTGGCGCCCCGATCAAGTCCCAAAGCTAGAATGGTTCTGTGAACCTCGCCAAATTCCGTATCGGCCTGATCCAGATGGCCTGCTCCCAAGATCCCAATCAGAACATGGCCAAGGCCGAGTGGCGTATCCGCGAAGCCGCGGGAAAAGGCGCGCAGATCGTGTGCCTGGAGGAGCTGTTCCGTTCGCAGTACTTCTGCCTCGAGCAAAAGACCGAACTGTTCGATCTGGCCGAGCCGGTTCCCGGACCCACCACGGACGCCCTGGCGCGGCTGGCGCGAGAGCTGTCCGTCGTGGTCATCGGATCCGTCTTTGAGCGGCGCGCCGCGGGGGTCTACCACAATACCGCCGTGGTGATTGACGCCGATGGCTCGCTGGCGGGCATTTATCGCAAGATGCACATCCCCCAAGACCCGCCCTATTGCGAGAAGTTCTACTTCGCGCCGGGCGACCTGGGGTTCCGCTGTTTCGACACGCGCTATGCGAGAGTTGCGCCGCTGGTGTGCTGGGACCAGTGGTTTCCGGAAGCGGCGCGCCTGCTCGCGCTGGGCGGAGCGCAGGTGATTTTTTGCCCGACCGCCATCGGCTGGCACCCTTCCGAGAGAGCCGGCCAGGGCGCCGCGCACGATGCATGGCGCACCGTCCAGCGAGCCCACGCCATAGCCAACATAGTCTACGTCGCCGCGGTAAACCGCGTCGGCTATGAGGGCGCGCCGGAGCAGGGACTGGAGTTCTGGGGGGGATCGTTCGTGGCGGATCCATCCGGCCAGGTGCTGGCGGAGGCCTCCCACAATCGCGAGGAAACCCTCATTGTGGAATGCGACCCCCGCCGCATCGAAGAAATGCGCCGCGGCTGGCCGTTTCTGCGCGACCGCCGAATCGACGCCTATGGGCCTATTCTCAACCGCGTGATCGATTGACCAGGCGGGCGCCCAACCCGCCTCGCGGTCTCTACCGCGCCGGGGCGGGGTACAAATCCGGAGTCAGGGTGATCTTCTTGCCCGCTACTACGAAGATATTCTCCGCGTAACGAAGCCCCTGAGCGCGCAGCTCGATGGTGTAGTTGCCGGGACGCAGCCACATGGTCTTCAGTTTCCCGGCGGTTCCCGCAAAGGACCCGTTGACGAACACCTGGGCATCTTTCACTTTGGTCTGGAGTTTGACTTGGCCGGCGTTCGGCGCAACGGCATAGGGTCCATAGGCATAGGGGCCGTACCAACCTCCGTAACCGCCGAACGGAACGAAGGCCGGACCAACAAAAACCCCAACCCTGCCCCAGGCCACCGTCTGGCAGGACAGGATCACCGCAAAAGCGGCGCCCAGCAGCATCAACTTTTTCATATCGCACCTCCTGCCCGCTTATAGTGCAATTCCGTTGCCAACGTGTAAGCCTAAGCCAGCGAAGGAGATCCTCGAGCTTGCGCCATGCGCCGGCCCGGCTGAAAACCACCAGAGCGCTGGAATACGGCCATGGACGGCCAGGGCCGCCGCTACCGGCCGTCAGGCGTCGAACCGGCATCCAGCAGCACTTTCAGCGTTCCTCGGCGATCAGCGTGGTCGAACGCCTCGGCGGCTTCGCGCAGGGGATACCGCGCGGAGATCATCTCTTCCAAGGGAATCCGCTTGTGCGCGAGCAGCGGCAGCGCTTCTTCGAATCGTCCGCAGCGGGAGCCCACCAGCGTAATCTCATTCACCACGATGGGCGCGGCGTCAATCGACACCGCCTCGTGCACGGTCGATTTTAGAATCACGGTTCCCCGCGGGCGCGTCATGGCGGCCGCCAGACGCAGTCCCTCGGGATTGCCGGTAGCCTCCACCACCCAGCCATACTGCGCCGCGGGCTCCTCGCCGCCGGCCAATTGCGTTGCAATTCCCACATGCGCGGCGATGCCAAGCTTCTCTTCGTGCCTTCCAAACAGGCGCACGGCGTACCCGTGGGCGTTGAGGACCAGCGCCACCAGCAGCCCCAGCTTGCCGTCTCCCAGCACCGCGACCGTTTCGTCGCGGGGAATGGAAACCTGCTCCAGTATCTCGCAGGCCGCCGCCAGCGGTTCGGTGAACACCGCGCGTTGGTTGGGTATCTCGTCCGGAACAACGCGCAGGTTGCCTTCGGGCAGAGTGAAGTATTCGGCGAACGCGCCGGGGCGCCGCACGATTCCCAACACCGTGCGACGCGGGCAATGCCGTCCCAGTCCTTTGCGGCACCATTCGCAATCGCCGCAGGCCAGGTTGATCTCGCCCACTACGCGCCGGCCGATGAGGGATGGGGAATCGGCCTCGGCGACCTCCGCCACGAACTCGTGCCCCGGAGTTCCGGAGAAGCCATAGTAGCCGCGCCGCAGCTCGAGATCGGTGTTGCAAATGCCGCCCACCAGCAAGCGCAGCAGCGCATGGCCCGGCGGCCTGGGCGGCATAGGGACCTCGCGCAGGGTGACCGCGCCGTTTTCCAGGTGAACCGCCAGCATCCCCTTATAATAGAGGGTTCATGCACGCCGAGCTTGCCTGCTTCGAGGAGCGCTGCCGGGCGCGTTTCCCGATCGACGAAGTCATCTACAATTGCCCCCGGTGCGGCGGGTTGCTGGAGGCGGTCTACGACGGCGCGCCCCAGCCGGCCGCCGAATTGCGCGCCCTGTGGCGCGCGCGGCGGACCTCCAACGCGCCGCTCGACCAGAGCGGCGTCTGGCGCTTCCGCGAAATCATCCCCTTCCTTCCCGACTATCGCGGGGTGGTCACCCTGCGCGAAGGCGACACGCCGCTGCTCGAAGCGCCGCGCGCCGCCGAATACGGCGGGCTCGACCGCCTGGTGTTCAAGCACCAGGGCTACAACCCCACCGGTTCGTTCAAGGATAATGGCATGACCTGCGGCGCCGCGCAGGCCTTGCGCCTGGGCATGCGGCGCGTGGCTTGCGTATCCACCGGCAACACCTCCGCCTCCATGGCGGCTTACGCCAGCGCCGCCGGTTTGCAGCCGGTGGTCTTCATCCCGCACGGCAATATCGCCTACGGCAAGCTGGCCCAAGCCCTCGAATACGGCGCCCTCACGCTCCAGGTGGAAGCCAATTTCGATCAGATCCTGGCCCTTGTAATGCGCCTGGCCGAACGGCTCGGCATCTACCTGCTCAACTCCATCAATCCGTTCCGCATCGAAGGGCAGAAAACCATCATGGTGGAGATGATGGAGCAGCGCGACTGGCGTTCGCCCGACTGGGTGGCGCTGCCGGGCGGCAACCTGGGCAATACCTCGGCGTTCGGCAAGGCCCTGCGCGAGATGCTGCGGATGGGGCTGATCGACCGTATGCCGCGCCTGGCCGTGATCCAGGCCGAGGGCTCCGCGCCGTTCTACGACCTGATGCGCGCCGCGGACCGCTCCCGCCTGCCGCGGGTGGAACATCCCCTCACTCTGGCCACGGCCATCAGGATCGGCGACCCGGTCTCATGGCCCAAAGCGCTCCACGAAGTCACCGTCTCCGGCGGCGTGGTGGAGAAGGTCTCGGAACAGGAGATTGCCGACGCCAAGGCGGTCATCGGCCGCTGTGGCATCGGCTGCGAGCCGGCCTCCGCCGCCACCCTGGCGGGAATCCGCAAGCTGGTTTCCGCGGGGATCATGCGCGCCGACGCGGATGTGGTCGCGGTGCTCACCGGAAATGTTCTCAAGGACCCCGACTACATCTATCGCTACCACACCGGCGAACTCGAAGATCCCGCCGGCAATCGGATTGCTCCGAATTTCGGAAACCGGCCGCTGGTGGTTCCCAACGACCCGGACCGCATCGCGGAGGTTCTGGGGGGGTAGGAGTTGCCCAGAATGTACGTTCAGATGCGTACCCGACAAGGTGTGAGAATCCCTTAGAAAAGTATTGAGATTTCTCGGATATTACGGTACTTTAATACCATGTTGGCGAAGAAAGCTCCCGCCCGTCCGATCCGTGAGTCCCATGCCCCCAGGACGCCCCTGGAGGGCCTCTACGCTCGCCGTCTGGCGATAGGTATGGTCATCGATTCTCTGGAGGATTACGACCGGTACCGGACCAGGCGCCTGGATGAGCGCAAGCGCAAAAGCGCCTGAGCCCCTTCCTCTCTACCCACAAGAAGTACCCCTATCGGATTGCCTGAGCGCCCCGCAACGCCGGCGGCGGAGGGTCTCATGGCCGCTACAGCAGGGAATCGAGGTAGGAACGCACGTTAGGGCTGGACCAGTCCGCCCCCTCCGCTATCTTCTGTACCACCTTCCCGGTGGAATCGATGATATAGGTCTCGGGATACATGAAGGTGCCGTAGTCGCGGTGAATCCGGGAGTCCCGCGCCGTGAGGAAGCGCGGCTTGTACTTCCGGAGGAACGCGCGGTAGGCGGAATCGCTGGAGTCCACGCTGATGCCCAATACCACCACTCCGCGTCCGGCGTAATCCTGCGCCAACTGGCTGAGAGACGGGGTTTCCTCGACGCAGGGCGGACACCAGGTGGCCCAGAAGTTGAGAACCAGCAGTCTGCCGCCGAAATGGGGCGCCGAAATCACGCGCCCGTCATCGGTCGCGATCTGGAATCCGGGCGCCTGTTCCCCCGCGGTCACCACGTGAATCGGCCGCTCGTAGACCGCCAGGGCGACTACGGCGACAAAGACGGGAAGCAATACGGCAAGCGCCAGGCGCAGCAGCCGGTCGACAGGTTTGACGCTATGCATAGACGGAAACTATAATCAGATTCTACCGCGGTCCTGCCCCTGCCCGCTTTTTAGCCGCGTCCGAAAGTGCAGTACAATCATGAGCGGGAGGGCGCGCATGTCGCTGAAAGTGGTTCCTCGAAGGCGCAACACAGCCAGTATTCCGGACAGGATACCGGTTGCGGAAACAAACCTGACCGCGGAAGAGCGCGCGCTGTTGCCGGACCCGAACTGGTTGACCGAAGACGATGCGGACGCCATCATGTCGATGCGGGCGGTCAAGGAGGCTGGCGGCAAGAGCTATAGCCTAGAGGAAGTGCTTCAAGAGCATGGCTTCACTGTGGAACGTTCGAATCCTGCCCGCTGCGCGCCGACAACTTCGAAAGCTCGACGAATACATAAGGCTTGACGCCGATCAAGCGATTGCGGAACTGACTGAAGACCCGTTCCCATTCGATAGCGCCGCCATGGAGGGGTATTCCGACCTTTACCGGGTGAAGTTTCACGGTAGCCGGTATCGGGTTGTTTACCAGGTGAAGCCGAAAACCCGGAGCGCTCTCATTACCGGGGTTGGGCCGCGCGATTCCGTGTATGAAGGCTTTCGAAAGCCTGGGCCCAAGCTTTGAACCCGGAACCTTCCAGCCACTATAATCAAATTGTATCTCCCGCGCGGCCCCTGGAGTCGAAGAAGTGAAGCGATGGTGATCACCCGCAAAGTGGAGTTTTCGGCCAGTCATGTCTGCCGCAATCCGCGGCTATCCGAGGAAGAGAATTCTAAGCTCTTTGGGCCCGAGGCCAACCCCCATGGGCACGGCCACAACTATGTAGTGGAAGTGAGCGTGGCGGGCGAACCCGACGCCGTTACGGGAATGGTCATGGATCTGAAGGAGCTTAAGGAGATCCTGACTCGCCGGATCGTGGAGCCTTACGACCATCGTTTTCTGAATTACGAAGTCCCTCCCTTCGACCGCGTGACGCCCACCGCGGAGAACATCGCCCGCGACATCTGGGCGCGTCTCGATGCGGAGCTGCGCGGGGCTAACCGCAAGCTGCGTTCGGTTCGTTTGTATGAGACTCCGGACCTGTATGTGGATTATGCGGGGGAGCAGCCGTGTTCCGCGTGACGCGGCGCTACCGCTTCGCGGCTTCGCACCGGTTGCACGCGCGCCAGTTGAGCGAGGAAGAAAACCAGCGGGTATACGGCAAGTGCAACAACCCTTACGGGCACGGCCATAACTATGTTCTGGAGGTGAGCGCCCGCGGTCCTCTCGATCCTGCGACCGGGCGCGCGGTGGACCCGGCCGCGCTCGACCGGCTGGTGGAGCGGCAGGTGGTGGCTGCCTTCGATCATCGGAACCTGAATGTGGAAGCGCCGGTTTTCGCGGATGCGGTCCCCACGTCGGAGAACCTGGCGGTGGAGATCTGCCGCCGCCTGAAGGCCGCCTGGAACGCGGAATTCCCGAACGAATGGCCGCAGCTCGACCGCGTACGCATCGCCGAGACAGCCAACAACATCTTTGAGATTAGAGCCGATGAAATCTGACAAAGCAGTACTGAAGATCGCCCCGGCCGGCGGGCCCGACGCGCTCAGCATCGCGCCGGAAATCGAACAGATCCTCGATAAACTGGGTCTCGACCGGCGGCGCGAAGGCCTCCTGCGCACGCCGCAACGCGTCGACCAGGCCCTCAAGTTCCTGACCAGCGGCTACCGGACGGATATACATAAGATCCTCAACGGCGCCCTGTACGAGGTCAAATACGACGAGATGGTGGTGGTGAAGGACATCGAATTCTTCAGCATGTGCGAACACCACCTGCTGCCGTTCTTCGGGAAGATACACGTGGCGTACCTGCCCAACAAGAAGGTGATCGGGCTGAGTAAAATACCGCGCATGGTGGACGTGTTCGCGCGCCGGCTGCAGATTCAGGAGCGTCTCACGCAGGAGGTGGCGCAGACCATTCAGGAAGTGGTGCGCCCCCTGGGCGTGGGCGTGATCTGCGAGGCGCGGCATTTCTGCATGATGATGCGCGGCGTGGAAAAGCAGCACTCCGGGGCCATGACCAGCGCCATGCTGGGCGCCTTCCGCGACCGCAAAGAGACGCGAGACGAATTTCTGGCGCTGGTGAATAAGACGAACAGCTACTAAGCGAAGCCGCCCTGGCCGGTGCGCCAAAGGGGTCTCCGGCGGCCTCCACCTGTCGCCAGGATCTTCAGAATCACTCGCCGGCTTGCGCGATGACCCGGTCATAGAGATCCTGATCCATGAAGAACCGGACCGCCAGCAGCCGGTCCAACTCGGGCCTGATGCTGGCCAGAAAACCGCGCTGCTTGCCCGCCATGAGGAGACCGACCGTCCCGATTACCCGGAGACCCAGGGATGTGGCAAGCCGTCGCGCAGGCTGTTCATCCAGAATGAGCAGCGCCGCCCCCAACTCCAAACCCAGACTGACGGCCTCACGTTCCCCTGGGCCAATGGAACCGCTCACCATGCTGGGTTGGAGAGGATGCGCCGGCTCCTGGACCACGACCCAGCCGGGCAGCACCGCTACCGTTGGCGCCACTTCCCTCGCAACGGCGGGAGGAATCGAGATGCGGGCGTGAAGCCGGCACAGCAGATCGAGCCGGCCAATCTGAGTAAGCGCGATCAGCGGACTCGAGTTGGATATTACCGGCACTCAGGCTCGCTTGCTCTCCGCCACTTCCGCCCGCCATTCGTCTTCCGTGAAGCGGAAGTAGGGGATGCCCAACTCCGAGCTGCGCTGGATGAACTCCAGGCGGGGGATCCCCAGGAGTTCCGCGGCCTTGCCGCTCGAGACCAGGCTTCGCCGGTACAACTCGAGCACAATCATTTCACGCGCCGTCCGTTCGATCGGTTGGCCCAGAGACGACAGGAAACCGCTAAGGTCTTCGCCGAGATCTAGAATCGTGGAACCCATCGCAATGCTCCTCCTTCATGGTACCGCTCCATCCGGCCCGAAGAGCCCGCCCGTGGAACGTCCGGCGACCCCCTCCAGGCCACGTGCGAGGTCATCTGGGATTCGAATCGTCATCGATTCTCTCAAGACCACGAGCGCTTTGCATCAGGCCATCGCCGGGCGCTCAAATTGTTGCCCGGGAGCCGGCGATTACCTGTGTCTCGCCGAATTGACAAGCCTAGCTTGTCACCGTACACTTGTGGTTGTGATTCGGGGCTTTCGCCACCGAGGCTTGAAACGGCTGCGGGAAGGCGATCCGAGCCGGGTCGGGGCGGCTTTGCGAGGTCGCCTGGAAAACGTAATGTCCGTGCTGGACGCCGCCGCCACGCCGGCGGATCTGGATCTTCCCGGCTACCGTTTGCACGCTCTGAAAGGCGAACTGAAAGGACTTTGGTCCGTGACGATTAGCGGCAATTGGCGGGTCACCTTTCGGATTGACGGCGGCAATGTGTTCGACGTAGATCTGACGGACTATCACTAGGAGGTTATCGTGCTTATGAAGAACCCGCCGCACCCTGGACGCATCGTCAAGCAGGATTGCGTAGAACCGCTCGAACTGACGATAACCGAGGCCGCCAGGGCTCTCGGCGTGACCCGCCAGGCGCTCAACAATCTGGTGAACGGCAAAGCCGGAATCTCTCCGGAAATGGCGGTTCGGTTGTCGAAGGCATTCGGCGCGAGCCCGGAAATGTGGCTGCGCCTGCAGGCCAATTACGAATTGGCGCAGGTCCGCCAGGATGAGATCGAGGTGAAGCGATATCGGCGCGCGTCATGAGGGACGGCGGAATCGCCGGGGAGGGGCCGAATAGCCCCGTGCGGGTCCGAACGATTTGCTGGTTCTCGGCGGTAACGCCGTACCGGGAACTGAGCCCCGTCTTACGCCCGCTATACGGCTTGCGGACCCGGAATCGGTGGACTGCTCGTTGGTTCGGAAGTCACTTCAGCCTGTAGGGCCTCGCAAAGATCCACTCTCGAATCTTAGCGACAGATGCCATCCCAAAGCCGTGCTCGCCCTCACAGTGCGGATCCTGCGTCGCGTGGAAACCGCAGCCCCGGTAGTAGTCGCCATCTGGCATTTTCAGGTACATTGTGATTTGGTTATCCCTCAGGTTGAAATCACGGATGACGATCTCCTGCGCTCCTCGCCAATGGGCTTCGATTTCGACGCGGAGTTCAGCGGCGATTTTCCGCTTGTTCTGATCGTTGGGGGACGGTTCCCATGCAGGTATGGCGCGCGTGTCTATATTGGCCGCACAGGTGGTTACCACATCGTTGGCGTGCTCAAGACCCGCAAATCCCTCGATACATTGCCGCCAGTTCCTGTCGACTGGACAGGTACCGCCGCCCCGAAGGCCATCTTCGCCAAAAAGGTAGGTCGTGCGAACGTTTGGAACGAAGTCTTCCAGTTGTTCGCGGACATAGAAGCCGGTAACGGGGCCTCGCATCCACACGTCGGTGTGGATCAGCGAGAGTCCCCTCAAGGGGTCCAGCTCAAGGGTCCTCTCGTATGCGATCTGATGCTTAAGATAAGCCGTGGCGTCAGGGTTGGGGCAGACTGCCTCAACACACGGAATGGTGAACAGCGCTACGAGAAAGACCGCCGCTCGCGCTCCGATCCACATATTCTCACTCTATCCCCCTGCATGTCAGTAGGAAAGTGGCGTTTCCGGTAAAGTGGCCCCGAACGGCGTCCTGTGAAACGTCGGACTCGGCTCCGGCCGGGTGGCTACTCGGAGACAATCCACCTGGTCGAGAAAACGCTTGGCAGGCGGAAGCGCCTGCCCCGCCAGGAATCTAGCCTACACCCCCTTCAGCATCCTTCGCCGCAGCACATCGAGCGCCATTTGGGCGGCGAACGTGCGAATGCGCTGGCGATCGCCCAACAACACGCGATGCGCCACTTGGACGCCGGCGGCGTCGGCAACGCCTATGTACACCGTTCCCACGGGGATCGGACCTTCTCCTTGCGGCCCGGCCAGGCCCGTCACCGAAAGCGCGTAGGTGGATCCGGTGCGCTCTCGCGCGCCGATGGCCATGGCTTCGGCGGTTTCCTTACTCACCGCGCCGAACTGCGCGAGCGTCTCGGGCGGCACGCCCACCATCCCGGTCTTCATGGCGTTGTCGTAAGTAATGAACCCGCCCAGGAAATAGTCGGAGCTGCCGGCCACCGAAGTGAACCGTTCTCCGAGCATTCCACCAGTGCAGCTTTCGGCCACCGAGACGGTGGCCCCGCGCTCGCGCAGCATGGAGCCCACCACCGCTTCGAGCGGCTCGCCGTTGTGCGAGTAGAGGCGATCACCCAGCAGTTGCTCGATAGGGCCGCCCACCTCCGCCAGCAGCGCGTCCGCTTCGGCTTGGGTGGCGCAGCGCGCGCGCAGGTGAATCTGAATATCTCCGGCGGCGGCCAGAATGGTAGTGGCCGGGTTCGTGTATTTGGTGTAGACCGGCGCGATAAGCTGATCCAGATCGGATTCCGACATGCCTGCCACGCGCAAGAACAGGGTGCGTATGGCCAGCTTGGGAACGATTTGCAGCAACCGCGGCAGGCATTGCCGCTCGAACATGGCTTTCAACTCGTGCGGCGGGCCGGGCAGCAGCATGGCCACGGCGCCGGATTGCTCCACCCACTGGCCGGGCGCGGTGCCGCGGTCATTGGGCAGGGCAGTGGCGCCTTCGATCACGAACGCCTGCCGCCGGTTGACCTCCGCCATCTTCCGGAGGGCTCGCGTGAAACGCCGCTCGAGCGCCTCGGCGATTTCCGCCGAATACGCCAGACCGCGCCCCAGCGCCATGGCCACGGCCTCGCGCGTCACATCGTCTTCGGTGGGCCCCAGGCCGCCCGAGAGAATCAGGATGGGCGAACGCGACATGGCCAGCCGCACGGCCTCCGCCAGGCGGCCGCGATTATCGCCGATCACGCTTTTCGCCACCACTTCCACGCCGATGTCATTCAGCTCGGCGGTGAGGTAGAGGGAATTGGTATCGACGCGCTCCGGCGTCAGCATCTCGGAGCCGACCGCGATGATCTCGGCGTCCATCAGACCAGAGGAAGGCCCTTGACCCCCACATCCACGCGGTAGAGCGCGTTGCCGGTGGCCACCACCATGGCGCGCGAGGGGGTGAACGCCAGGCCCACGATGCCGGGTCCGGACACGAACAGGTCGGCGCGCCCGCTCGGATCGATGCGGACTACGCCCTTTCGGCCGCCGATGGAAGCCGCCACGTACAGCAGGCCGCCCTCGTCGAAGGCCAGGCCTTGCGGGCGCCCAAGGCCGCGGTAATAGATCTCCACCTCGCCCGCGTGCGAGACACGATACACGGAATCGAAACTGGAGGTAGTGGGGCCGGTGCAATACAGAAACCCGTCCGGTCCGAACGCCAAGTGAAACGCGGCGATGGAGGGTTCGAGGGTGGTGAAGACGAAGATCTGGCGGTCGGGGCCGATCTTGAAAATGGTTCCGCTGCGGTCGCCCACGTACAGGTTCCGGTCGCGGTCGAAGGCCAGCCCGGTGGCTACGCCCATGCCCTCCACGAACACGGAGATATTGCCCGTAGGCGTGACCTGGTACACCACCCCATCGTTGCGGCTGGAGATGTAGAGCATCCCCTGCGGATCGAAGGCCAGCCCGGTGGCATTCATCAGGTCGTTGATAAACGGCTTGAGGTTGAAGTTGAGGTCCACCTTGAAGACCGCTACCGGGACCTTTTGCCCTCGCGATCCGCTGAAGGTGCTGAAGATATTGCCGAAGGCGTCAATGGCCGGGTTGGCCACCGGGTGCAGCCCGTCGGCCACCTGAACGCCGATATCGCAGGCCCAGGATTCGCTGGCCTGGTCGCCGCTCTCCACCACCAGCCCTCCCGCCGTGGCGCCATCCGGCACACGGGCGATGACGTAGGAGTCCGAGCCGACGATCACCGGCGCGCCCACATCGCCGATGGTGACGCGCGGGCGGTTCGATTTGGCGAAGCCCTTCCCACGAATCTGGAACTCGCCACCGGCAATGGCGGCGGGAGGCGCGATCTGGGAAATCTGCGGCTTGGAATCGGACGATTTCCGGAGAGCCATGTTTTCAATACAGATTGAAGCATCCAGCCACGAATAACACAAGCGCCGCATAGGCGCCCGCCATGGCGTCGTCGGCGTTGATGCCCCATCCGCCCGGCAGGGCTTCCAACTGCCGCACCGGCGGGGGTTTCCAGATATCGAACAGCCGGAATAGCAGGAACGCCGCGAGATAGGATTTCCAGGTGAAGGTGCGGACGCCGGCCAGGGCGATCCATTGGCCGATGACTTCGTCCACCACCACGCAGCCGGGATCCTTCACCTTGAGGGCGCGCTCCGTCACGCCGGCGGCCCACACCGCCGGAAGGAAAAGCGCCGCGGCCAGGAGCGCAAATCCCCAGGCGGGGAACGCGGCGTATTGGCGCAACAGGATGGCGATAGCCAGCGCCGCGGCCGAGCCGGCGGTGCCGGGGGCTACCGGCGAGTATCCGCACCCAAACCAAGTGGATAGCAGGTTGGCGAATCTCAGGCGCATGGGGGTTTCAAGAGGAAGAATGCCGGCAGGGATGCCGGCATGGCAGGCTTGAAGCCCGCTCTACGAGGGGAGGTCATTCTTCCCCGTCCTCGACTTGCTCCACTTCGATGGGCGACGATATCACGTACCGGTCCGAGGCCCAGTTTCCCAGGTCGAGAATGCGGCAACGCTCCGAGCAGAATGGGAACTCGGCGTCGCCAAACTTCACTTCCTTCTTGCAGATGGGGCAGTTCATAGGTTAAGAGTTGGTTGGCAGGCGAAAGCGCCTGCCCCACGGTTGGTTGGCAGGCGAAAGCGCCTGCCCCACAAGGACGTGGGACAGACGCTTTCGTCTGTCAACTCGAGAGTCCGCGCGATCACCTTACAGCTTCTCACGGTCGCCGGTGATATTGATTAGGCCCGGACCGG
>JBEKPK010000116.1:0-13881 GCA_049520795.1 Bryobacteraceae bacterium | reverse complement strand
CGAAAAAGGCGAACCATAGCGCCAATTGCCGGACCGACTACCGCGCTTCAGGAATCTCTTCCGTTGAGTGCAGGGAAAAGTGCGTTCTCCCTTGACAAGTCCTTATCATGGATGACCGGTTTTACCCGACCGGTTTTGCCCCCGACCGGTTTTACCCCGACCGGTTTTACCGACCGGTTTTACCCGGAGGTCCCCGGCTGCCGGCGTGACCTCCAGTGCGGAGGGGCTTTAGCGTACGTGTCGCGGGCCGACGGCTTGATCTCCGCCGCATATTGGTGGAAAATACCCCCTAAGGATGCTCAAGGGGGGAGTCTTGGCTAGAAGCTGTCGTTCGAAGCCAATGACGTCCCGTGTGCGAACTTCGAACCATGGAGGGGTATCATGAGGGTCGTGCGTTTGCTATTCGCGCTCGCCTTGCTGGCTGTAGCGCAAGATGTCTTGACCAACGATTCCATCGTGAAGATGGTCAAATCCGGCTTCGGTGAGAGTCTCATCGTCAGCATGGTCCAGGGGCAGCCCGGCAAGTACACGTCGAGCCCCGACGAGCTAATGAAGCTCAAGGACGCCGGAGTGTCGGAGAAGATCTTGGCCGCCATGGCCAGCAAGGGTTCCGGCGGGAACGCGGCCCCTGGCGCCGCGCCCTCCGGAGCGGCCGCCGGCGACCCCGATATTCCCCAGGGAATCGACATTGGCGTCTATTACAAGAAGGCTGGCGCCTGGGAGGAGATGCTGCCGGAGGTGGTGAACTGGAAGACCGGCGGCGTCCTCAAGCACATCGCCACCGTCGGGGTGGTGAAAGGCGATGTGAACGGCCATATCCAAAGCGCGCACAGCCGTAACTCGCTCAAGTCGCCAATCGAGGTCCTCATCTACTCGAGCGAGGGGGTGGCCATCACCGAATACCAGCTCATCCACCTGCACGAAAACCCCGACAACCGCGAATTTCGCACCGTAACCGGCGGCGTGATGCATGAGGAGGGCGGCGCCACGCGCGACGTCATTCCCTTCGAGGGCAAGAAAGTGGCGCCCCGCATGTATAAGGTGGTGCTGCCGAATTTGGGAGCGGGAGAATACGGGTTCCTGCCGCCAGGAGCGTTCGGCTCGGCGAGCAGCGCCTCGATGGGCAAGATGTATTCGTTCCGCCTGCTGGAGTAATCGGGAAAGCTATACCCCTTGTACCTTTGGGATAATCGGCCAACCGCGAAAACCTTCCCCAATATATCGTGCGCCTGGTGGACCAGGTGGTGCGGGTGAGCATGGACACGGTGCGCCTAGTGGGCCAACTGCCCGCTGTCTTCGCGGATTGAGCCGTGGCGCGGACACGCTCCGTGGCGCGCGCCTGAAGTCTCTGCAATTCCGTGAGATTATCCGATTGATCGAGGCACTCGGGGCGAAAGCGCCTGCCCCACCGAATCTGCCAAATGGGGCACTCGACACCGTGGTGGGGCAGGCGGTTTCGCCGGCGGTTTCGCCTGCCAGAGCCGACTGAGGGTGTTTACAGCATTTCGAGCGACCGTTTCCTTGTGGGCGGGGGGAAGGCTCGGTCCAGTTCCTTTAGGTCCTCGGCGGTCAGCGTCACCTCCAGGGCGGCGCGGTTTTCGCGCACGTGCTGGGGGGTGGCGGCCTTGGGGATCACCATCACGTCCGGGTGGCGCAGCAGCCAGGCGAGGGCGATCTGCGCGGGCGTGGCCTGGTGGCGGGCGGCGATGGCGCGCAATTCGCTTCGGCGCAGGATGCGGCCCTGCTCGATGGGGGAATAGGCCATCAGGGGGATAGATCGCCGGCGGCACCAGGGCAGCAGGTCCCATTCGACGCCCCGGCGCGAGAGGTTGTATAGAACCTGGTCGGTGGCGATGGCGCCGCCGCCGGGGAGCGCGCACATTTCCTCCATGTCGTCCTGGTCGAGGTTGCTGACGCCGTATGCCCGGATCTTGCCGGAGGATTGCAGCGCCACCAGCGCCTCCAGGGTTTCGCGAAAGGGGATGGAGCCGCGCCAGTGCAGCAGGTAGAGATCCAGATGATCCGTCCGCAGCCGGCGCAGGCTGGCCTCGCAAGCCTGCGCAACGCCCTTCCGGGAAGCGTGGTGCGGGTAAAACTTACTCACCAGGAAGACCTCCGCGCGGCGGCCGGATATGGCATCGGCTACGACTTCCTCCGCCCCGCCTTCGCCGTACATCTCGGCGGTGTCGATGAGGGTGAGGCCCAGATCGAGCCCCAGGCGCAGGGCGGCGGCCTCGTCACGGCGGGTGGCGGGATTCTCGCCCATATACCAGGTCCCCTGTCCCAGTGCCGGGACGGGAACTCCCGATGGCAGGTTCAGCGTACGTGGGGTCATGGAATTCTCATAATAATAGAGAGTACGCCCGTTGCGGACCCGGTACGCTAGAATACGAATACCATGCCGGGCGAGCCCATCCTGATTGTCGATGACACTCCGGTGAACCTGAAACTCACCCGTATCCTGCTGGTCAATGAAGGCTACAAGGCGCTCACGGCGGCGAGCGCGGAAGAAGCGCTCGAATTGCTGCGCAGCTATCACCCGCACCTGATTCTGGCGGATATCCAGTTGCCCGGGATGGACGGTCTGGAGATGACGCGCCGCATCAAACAGGACGAAAAGACGCGCGACATCATGGTGGTGGCGCTTACCGCATTCGCCAATCCCGGCGACGAACAGAAAGCCATCAAGGCCGGCTGCGACGGTTACATCACCAAGCCCATCGACACGCGCTCGCTGGGGGCGCGCATCCGCGGCTTTCTGGACCGGCGGGCGGCCACCGGATCGGCTCCCACGGCGGCGCCGGCGGGATCGGGCGGGTTTTCCCTGCCCGCCTCCGAATTGCACGCCTTGCGGCAGCGCTTCCTCAGTGAAGGCCTGGAGCGCGCACGCCAACTGCTGCTCGACCTGGACGGCCGATTTCAGGCGGCCGAGGCCGCGCGCGCGGTGCACCAGTGGGTGGGGACCGGCGGCCTGCTGGGCTATACCGCCATCTCGCGCCTGGCCCGTGAAGTGGAGGCGGTACTGGGCGATCCTCCGGCCGATAACGCGGCGCTGCGGGAATCGCTCGCCAACCTGGTGATGGCCTTCAGCAGCCCGCGGGAGGCCCGCGACCTGCCGGTGCCGCAATCCATCATGGATGCGCTGACCGGAAAACGCTTGGCGCTGGTGGGTCTGCCGCCCATAGAGGCGCAACGGCTGTGCGTGGCCCTGGAACGCGCGCGCGGCGTGCCGTCGTTCTTCGAGCACTCCCAGGCGCCGGACGCGCCGGGCCCGATGGCCTGCAGTCTGGCGGTGGTGTATGTGGGTCCGGATACGGCGGGTTCCCGATGGCTCGATCCGGCGTCGGCGGTCCGCGGCCGGCCATTGGTGTTGGTGGGCAACCGGGATAACGTGCTGGCGCTGGACCCGGCCGTGCAGTCTCTGGCCGACGAGTTTCTGATGGGTTCCTGGGAGCCGGACGAGGCGCTGGTGCGGCTCAGCCTGGCGCTCTCCCGGCCGGCGGACGCCGGCCCGTCCACACCGGAGGAGGCCTCCGCCGGCAAGCCTCGGCGGAGCGCCGTGGTGATCGCCGACGACGATGCCACGGTGGTCGCCCTGGTGTCCGCCACGCTGCGCAATTTCGGTATGGATTGCCAAGGCGCGGCCAACGGGCCGGAAGCGCTCGAACAGATTCGCGCCAGACTGCCCCACGCCGCGGTCCTGGACGTCAACATGCCCGGCATGGACGGCTACCAGGTGCTCTCCGCCATCCGGGCGGAAAAACTGCCGGTGCGGGTGGTGCTGCTTACCGCCCGCCAGCAGGAAACCGATATCATTCGCGGCTTCACGCTAGGCGCCGACGACTACATAGTGAAGCCGTTCAACCCGCTGGAACTGGCTGCCCGCCTCAAGCGGCTGCTGCGGAAATGACACGCATCGCGTTTTCGGTGGGGGCTCTCCTTATCTGCTCCTATGCCTTATTCCTCACCTCTCTTTTCGCAGCGGCGTGGTGGCGCGGCCTGGCATGGCGCCGGAAGAAGAAAGCGGCCGATGCGGTGCGGCCGGCCATGAGTGAAGCGCTAGTGTTCTATTTGGCCGGGAGCAATGAGACGGCGGCGCTGCGCGGCTTCGCCGTCACTCACCGCCAGGACCTCACCGAGGCCGTTATCGCCTACCAGAACACCGTGGGTGGAGACACCCGCGACCGGCTTTGCAACCTGGCCCTCGACCTGGCGCTGGTGCACGACTGGTGCGAGGAAACGCGATCGCGCGACCCCATCCGCCGCCGCACGGCCTACGCGCGCCTGGCGTTTGCCTGCGGCTACGAGCCGTGCTACCGAGTGGCCGGCGACCTGCTCGCACTCGGGCTCCAGGACCCGGACCGCGAAGTGCGCCTGGCGGCTTGCCGTGCCTTGCTTCAGGCGGGCGAGATGCCGAACGTGGAAGAGGTATTTGAGTTCGCCGTGTCTCACAGCCTGCTGGTGCGCATCCTGCTGGCGGAAGACCTGCGCCGTCACGCCATCCCGCTGTGCCGGCGCGCCATACCGAAAGCGCTGCAGTCCCCCGATCCGCGCCGCACGCTGGCCACGCTCGAGATGCTGGTGGCCTGGGAACGCGCCATGCCCTTGGGCGATCTCGACGGGTTGCTGCTGTACCCCGACCGCGAAATTCGCATTTGCGCGCTTCGCCTGGTTTCGGTGACGCCATCCACCGCAGCCAACCGCGCGGCCATCCTCCGCTTGCTGGTGGAGGAAGACACGGAGGTGCGCACGCTGGCCGCGCTGGCGGCGGGGCGGCTCAAGATAGAGGAAGCGCTGCCGCTGCTGGCTCTGTGCGTGCGGCGCGGCCCGGCGGAACCGGCGCGGGCCGCCGCCGATGCGCTGGCGGGAATCGTCCCTGGCGGGAGGGAAGCGCTGCAAGATCTGAGCCGGGGCGCCGAGCCGGCCTCCGCCGGCGCGGCCGCAGAGGCTCTGGCTCGCGCTCAGGCGCAAGGAGACATGTTCTGACATACCGGGACGCACTCGCGGTGGCGTTGACCCTGCTGGCCCTGGCGCTCTTCGCCCTGGGCGGAGCGGCTTTCGCGGCTCTGTTGACAGGCTGCTTCGCGCTACGGCGCATGGCGCGCGAGAACTGGCGCAACCTCGGCCGGGCCCTCCTGAAATCGCCCCTGGTTCCGGCGGTGGCGGTGATCGTGGCGCCGTCCGACTCCTCCGCCGAATCCCGCCGCCTGGCCCGCCGGCTGCTCGACCTCGAATTCGGAAAGCACGAGTTGATCGTGGCGCTCGACGGCCCCTCCGAAGCCGATCTGGAAGGCTGGATAAGCGAGTTCCGCCTGTACCGCTCCGGTCGCGCGCCGGCCAAGGCTTTGGCCACCGCCGCCACGCGGGAAATATACGAATCGCGCGACCCCATCCGCCTGGCCGTGGTGGATAAGGCGCCGGGCGGCCAAGACGATTCGCTCAACGCCGCCATCAATGCGACTTCGGCGCCATTGATCGCCTGGTTCGATCCGGAGGCCGAGTTCACCTCCGACGCGCTGCTGCGGCTGGTAGTCCCCATGCTCGAAGAAGGCCCCCCGACCATCGCCGCGTGCGGCTTCGCTCCGCCTCCCGCCGTAGGCGGCCTGGCGGGCCATATAGGCGCCCTGGAATCGTTGCGGCTCTGGCTGGGGCGCTGCGCCGCCTTCGCCAAGTGGAATTGCCTGGTCCCCGTTCCGGGCGCGGCCACCATCCTTGATCGACAGGCCGCCGTGGCTGCCGGCGGCTTTCGCGCGGGGATACTGGAGCTGGTGGTCAGGCTCCATAAGCGGGCGCGCGCCGCCGGAGCGCCGTACCGTGTGGCGCTGGTAGGCGAGGTGGTCAGCCAGCCGCGTGCGCCGCGGTCCTTTGCGGATTTGCGTCAGGCGACCCAGCGCGATCAGCGGGAAATTGCGCGCGCCGCCCGCTTTGGCCGGCCGAGCCCCATGGCCGGCCTGATCGCGCAACGGGTGGTGCGGCCGATGGTGGAAACCGCGGCCCTGGTTCTCACGGCGGTGGGCGCGGCGCTGGGATGGGTGGACCCGGCGCTCGCCGGCCTGACGCTTCTGGCCGCCGTGGCCATGGGGATCGTGATCTCGATGGCGGCCGTGGCGCTGCGGGAATTGGCCGAGCGCGAAGGCTCCGACCCCGGCCGGTTGGCGGGCTCGTTCTTCGCGGCGATTCCGGAAAATCTGGGGTACCGGCAATTGCGGAACCTGTGGTTGATCGCAGGCTACTTCGGGAGGTGAGGCGCCTTTTTGAGGGAAGTGGAGGGGGTTCGCGGGGCCTTCTTGACGCAGAGACGCGGAGACGCGGAGAAATTTAAGACCAACCAAGAGAAAACCCCCTATTTGTCCTCTGGTCCGGATTGTTCTCTGGTCCGAACCAATCGATCAGAAAAAGACCCTACCATCCTCTTCTTCTCCTCCGAATTTCTCCGCGTCCCAGCGTCTCTGCGTCAAGAAGGGCCACGGCCCACGGCCCCCTGTGCGTCTCCAGTCCGCGTCAAAAAGGGCCTGCGCGACCCACTTCGCCCCCATTACCAATGTCATATTGACTTCTCATCTCTTCAGGCGCATAGTGATCTTGGAGACGGGATGAAAGGCCGTCTTCCGGCCCCTCTTCGAGGAGGCAAGTAGTTGCTAGTCGATCCCCTCTTGCGGGGGGAGCCACTTCAAGGAGGCAGTGCAATAGAACCAGTCCACTACGAGGGCGGCTTCCGACTTCCTCGGCTGACCGGTGGCGAGTCCTGACGCGCCGTTAGCGGCAACGCATTGGCGCCGCGGTTTTGACCGCAATCCCAACGGCTCGCGATTTGGCAAAGACGGGAGGAACCGGTGGCCGCCCTTCTCATTTCCCGCGCCAGACCGGATGGTGGAATTTGCGATTTGGCGCCCCTCCACCTCATTCCTACTTCCGCTACACTGGTTTTTCCTTTAAACCGTGACCGTTGTCGAGTTTCAGGCAGTTTCCAAAAGTTACGCGATCTATGATGCGCCGGGCGACCGGCTGACGGAACTGCTGTCGCTCAACCGCATCAAGCGGAGGCGCGACTTCTTGGCCCTGGAAGACGTCAGCTTCACCGTGGAACGCGGGCAGACCTTCTGCATCGTGGGCCAGAACGGGTCGGGCAAAAGCACGCTGCTGCAGATGGTGGCGGGCATTTTGCAGCCCAGCGCCGGCGCTGTGACAGTGAACGGCCGCGTTTCCGCCTTGCTGGAGCTGGGGGCCGGGTTCAATCCGGAGTTCACCGGGCGGGACAACGTCTATCTGAACGGCTCCATCCTGGGGCTCAGCACGCGGCAGATCGACAAGCGCTATCGCGAGATCGAGAACTTCGCGGAGATCGGCGAGTTCATCAACCAGCCGGTGAAGACGTATTCGAGCGGCATGGTGGTGCGCCTGGCCTTCGCGGTAGCGATCAACGTGGACCCGGAGATCCTGCTGGTGGACGAGGCGCTGGCGGTGGGCGACATATACTTCCGGCAGCGCTGCATGCGCAAGGTGCACGAACTGCGCTCGCGCGGCGTCACCATCCTGTTCGTGTCGCACGCGGTGTCCGACGTGAAGGCCATCGGCGACCGCGCGCTGTGGCTCGATCACGGGCGGGTGGTGGATTTGGGCGACCCGGACCGGGTAGTGGCGAAATACCTGGCCGCGATGGTGGAGAAGGATTCGAGCTACCTGATCCGGCGCGCGGGCGCCAAGGAGAGGCGCGAAGGCGCGGGCGCGGCCCATGCGCCCGAGGTGATGGATACGATTCCCAACATCGACCATCGTTACGGAGATGGGCGCGCCGAGGTGCTGGGCCTGGGAGTCTTCGACGAACAAGGCCGGCCATTGCACATGCTGGAACCCTCCTCGCGCATCCTGCTGCGCATCAGCGTGCGGGCCAAGGAAGAGGTGCCGCTGCCCATCGTGGGCTTCATGCTGCGCAACCAATTGGGAATCGATTTCTCGGGGACAAACACGGCGCGTGAAGGCTACGAACTGGCGCCCATGTCGCCCGGCGACGTGTATACGGTGGATTTTTACATCGACTTGCCGGAGCTTTACCCGGCGTCGTTCGCCTTCTCGCCGGCCATCGCGGATGGCACGCTGATGGGATACGCCATGTGCGACTGGATCGATAACGCTCTGGCCCTGCAAATGGGCCGTTCGGAGGGGCAAATCTACGGGTATATCCATTTGCCATGCCGGGTGGAAGTGAATGCGCGGGTGCGGGGCGGGCGGGAGAAGGCCGCGGCCCCGGTGGAGAAACCAATTGGCTGAGTTCACGGGGGAGCGGGTGATTCCCGGCCGGGTGGACGTCGATCTGCTGAACGAACACCTGGCGCGTTACGCGTTTGCGGCGCGCCTGGCGCGCGGCAAGCGCGTACTGGACGCCGGCTGCGGCGCGGGCTACGGGTCCGCCGAACTGGCGCAGGCGGCGCTTTCGGTGGTGGGCGCGGACCGCGCGGCCGAAGCGATCGATTTCGCGCGCGCCGCCTACCGTTTCCCCAATCTCGATTTCGAGCGGGCCTCCTGCGCGGCTCTGCCCCATCGAGCGGGGGTTTTCGACCTGGTGGTGGCGTTCGAGGTGATCGAGCACCTGGAAGACTGGCGCGGGTTCCTCGAGGAAGCGCGCCGGGTGCTCGCGCCCAACGGACAGTTCATAGTCTCCACTCCCAACCGCCTGTACTATACCGAGTCGCGCGGACCACGCGGCGCCAACCCGTTCCATGTTCACGAGTTCGACTTCGAGGAGTTCCGCGCGGAGTTGCAGTCGGTCTTTCCGCATGTTTCCATGTTCCTCGAGAACCACGTGGAGGGCGTGACGTTTCAGCCGCACGAGCCCGGCTGCACGGTGGAGGCGCGGATCGACGCCGGCGAGCCGGCGCCCGACGAGTCGCATTTCTTCGTGGCGGTATGCGCGCACCGCAGGCAGGTGGGCAACCCCACGTTTGTCTATGTGCCCCGCACCGCTAACGTGCTGAGGGAGCGCGAAAGGCACATCACCCTGCTGGAGGGCGAGCTGGCCGCCAAGGACGCCTGGCTGGAAAAGGCTCAAGCGGACCTGGCGGAGTTCGACCGCAAGCATCAGAAACTGCTGGTGATGTTCCGCGCTCAGACCGAGGAGCTGGAAAGCAGCAACCAGTGGGCCGAGGAATTGAACCAGGAACTGGCCCAAAGGGGCGCGCGGGTGGCGGAACTGCAGGAGGAGATCGAACGTGAGCAGCAGAATCATCTGGCGATGTTCCGCGCCCAGACCGAGGATCTGGAGCGCAGCAACCAGTGGGCCGAGGAACTGAACCAGGAGCTCTCCCAAAGGCGCGCACGCGTGGCGGAGCTGCAGGAAGAACTGGCCCGGGAGCAGGAGAACGCGCGCCGCATGGCCGAAGGTTATGCGGCCAAGGTGGCCTCTCTCGAAGAAGAAAATCGCGAGAAGACCAAGTGGGCGCTCGATACCGACGCGCGGCTGACCGCCGAAATACGAACCCAGAGCGAACGCCTGGCGCACGCCGCGGAAGAGTTGCGCGGCGCCGAGAAGGAGCTGGAGGAGCGCAGCGCATTGGCCCGGCGGTTGCAAGAAGAGGCCGCCAATCGGGAAGCGCTTCTGGCCGTGTTTCGGGCCTCGCGATGGGTGAAGCTGGGCCGCAAGGTGGGCCTGGGGCCGGCCGTCTGATATGGCCCTGCTGAAGCGCATCCTGCGGGCGCTCCCGCTGCTGGCGGTCTCGCCGTTCCTGATGGCCCTGGCGGCGCTGGCGCTGGCCGCCACGGATCTGGCGTGGCGGGTGTTCGGCCGGCGCAAGGCATGCGCGGCGGAGACGCGCCCCATTTCCAACGCCGCCTCCATCGTCATCCCCAACTGGAACGGCAAAGACCTGCTCGAAAAATATCTGCCCTCGGTGGTCGAGGCCCTGGCCGCGAATCCGGCAAACGAGATCGTGGTAGTGGATAACGGCTCGACCGATGGCAGCGCCGACTTCGTGAGGTCGGCGTTCCCCCAGGCGACCCTGCTGGCGCTGCCCGTAAACCTGGGCTTCGGCGCTGGTTCGAACGCCGGCGTCCGCGCGGCCCGGAACGATATCGTGGTCCTGCTGAACAGCGACATGCGCGTGGCCCCCGACTTTCTGGCGCCGCTGCTCGAAGGCTTCGCCGACCCCGGAGTCTTCGCCGTGTCGTGCCAGATATTCTTCAGCGACCCTCGCCGCGCGCGCGAGGAAACCGGGCTGACGCAGGGCTGGTGGCAGGATGGTAGCCTGCGCGTGCGCCACCGCGCGGACCCCGCGGTGGACGATCTGTATCCCTGCTTCTACGGCGGCGGCGGGTCCTGCGCCTTCGACCGCGCGAAATTCCTCGAGTTGGGCGGCTTCGACCCGCTGCTCGCCCCGTTTTACCTGGAGGACGCCGATCTCGGATTCCTGGCGTGGAAGCGCGGTTGGAAGACGCTCTATCAACCGCGCAGCGTGGTCTACCACGAACACCGCGGCACCATCGGCAGGCGCTTCAGCGCGGAGCGGATCGAGGCCGTTCTGCGGAAGAATTACCTGCTGTTCTCGTGGAAGAACATCCATGATTGGACGCGGCTTTCCGAGCACTTCCTGTTCGCCTGGGCCGGCGCCGTGCTGGCGATGATCTTCGGCGACGTTCCGCTGCGCCCCAACTTGTCGGCCCTATGGCGCGCCTTCCGCCAGTTGCCGGGGGCGGCGCGCTCGCGCTGGCGCGCGCGCAGCCTGGCGCGCTTCTCCGATACGGAAGCCTTCCGGCGGCCCATGGGCGGATATTTTCGGGACCGTTTCGCGGCCATGGAGACGGGGCCCGAGCGCGTGCGCGTGCTGTTTGTTTCGCCTTACCCGATCTGCCCCCCCGTGCACGGCGGCGGCGTGTTCATGTTCCAGACTCTGCGGGAAATGGCCAAGCTGGCCGACACGCACGTGGTGGAGTTGCTCGACTGGGCCTGGCAGGCGGAGGCCAACCGGCAACTGCGCGAGTTCTGCGCTTCGGCCGAATGGACGGTACGCCCCAGCAGCCCCGCCAGGGGTTTGGGATCGATTGTTCCGCACGCGGTTCGCGAGGTGGCCAACGAGGATCTGGAGTGGCTGATTCACCGCCAGATCTACCAGAAGCGAATCGACGTGCTGCAACTCGAATACACGCACATGGCGCAGTACCGCGGCGAGTACCGGCGCATCGCCACCGCGCTGTTCGAGCATGACGTCTATTTCCAATCGATAGGCCGCGGCCTGGGGAGATCGCCCGGCATAATCGGCGGTCTGAAGGCCCGCTTCGAATACCTGCGGGCGTTGCGCTACGAACTGCGCGCGCTGCCGCGGTTCGACCAGGTGCAGGCTTGCACGCCGGCCAATCGGGATTACCTGCTTTCGTTCCTGCCCGGCCTCGCCCCCAAGCTGCGGGCCGGGTTGCGGGCCGGCATAGATTCGTCGCACTACGAGTTCCGCTCCTCCGGCCGGGAGCCGTACACGATGCTGTTTCTGGGCAGCTTCCGTCACGACCCCAACCGGGTGGCCCTGGAGTGGTTCATCCGCCACGCCCTGCCGCGCATCCTCGAGCGGGCGCCGCGGGCGCGGCTGGTGGTGGCCGGCTCGGACCCGCCTCCGGCCCACGCCTATGCCGATCACGCGGCCCAGATTGAGATGCTCGGGTATGTGGAGGATGCGCGCGAGCCGCTGGCGCGGTACGCTGTGTTCGTCTGCCCGATTCTGAGCGGATCGGGCGTCCGGGTCAAGCTGCTGGAGGCGTTCGCGGCGGGAATCCCGGTGGTCTCGACATTTGTGGGAGCCGAAGGGCTGGCCCACAAGGATGGCGAATTCTGCGCCCTGGCGGACGATCCGGCGGCGTTCGCGGACCGCGTGGCGTTCCTCTTCGAGAACCCCGAAGAAGCCGCCCGAGTGGCCGCCCGCGCGCGCGCCGAGGTGGAGGCCCACTGGGACATGGCGGCCATCACGCGCAAGCTGGTGGAAAGCTACCGGGAGCTGGTGAGGGAGAAGCGGAAGTGAGGCCAGCGTTCCGGGCTGCGACCGTAAAAAGGCGTGGAAGAAAGCTTGGCAGGCGAAAGGGCCTGCCCCACAAAAGAGGATGCCTGCGACTACTTGTCACAACCGCGAACGCGTGTCGAGAGGAGTCTCGACACGGCCGACACGAGTGTCCGCGCCACATCGATTGGTGGAGTGTGAGATACCCTGAATCGTTCCAAGCCGCGAAGGTAAGGGACGGGTTGCCTGGCAGGCGAAAGCGCCTGCCCCACTGGCCCTACTTCTTCCCCATGTCTCTCTTGAGCTGGCCGACTATGGCGCTGGCCGTGCGATCCAACTCCCTGGCGCTGGAGCCCGTGGATGGCTCGAAGGTGGACCACAGCACGGCGCGCGACTTGGCATTCACCAGAAAAAAGGTGCCCTTGCCCCGGCCGAAGGTGGAGTTCAGGGCGGGATTGCCCCGCTCTTCATCGGACTTGGCTTTCTTGTCGTCTGTGCCCGCCTTGCCGCCCTTATCCGCTTTGGCGTCCGCGTCCTTGGCTTCGACGGGGGGCTTGGGAGTGGGCGAGATTTTCTCTAGCGCCGCCTGGAAGGCATCGCCGATTCGATCCGTGAAGATGGTGTCCGCCAGCTTGGGGTCGGCCACCACCTGGAACAGCCCGCTGCCGGTCAGCCGGTTCGCCAGGAACTGGTCTACGCCGTGGGACATCGGCATGACGTACACCGCGCGCACACCGGCGAGTTCCGCCCCGCACAGCAGCGCCGCGGAACAGGCAAAGAGGATCGATAGCCGCTTCATCGGTTTCATGATAGCAACGGTCGCTTACCATGGGATGACGCCCCGCGGCGGAGAAAAGTCTGAATGTGTGTGGGGTCAGGCCTTTCGGCCTGCCGCCGGGCTTCTGCCCGGCGTCTCGCAACTACTCGAAGAACGCCGGCCAAAAGGCCGGCGGCAAGCCCGAAGGCTTGACCCCACGAGGCTGGCGAATGTATAAGAACCAGTCGATCACCGTGATTATCCCCTGCCTGAACGAGGAGCAGGGCATCGAGAAAGTCCTGCGGGCCATGCCGGAGTTCGTCGATGAAGTGGTGGTGGTGGACAACAATTCGACGGACCGTACCTCCGACGTGGCCCGTTCCCTGGGCGCCAAAGTAGTGCGCGAGGAGGTGCGCGGCTACGGCCGCAGTTACCGGCGGGGCTTCCACGACGCCACCGGCGACCTGATCGTCACCCTGGACGGCGATCACAGCTACCCGGTGGACGCGCTCTCCTACCTGCTCGAAGCCTTTTTGCACCTGGAAGTGGATTTCCTCAACGCTTCGCGGTTCCCCGTACGCAACCGGCAGGCCATGACCTTTAAGCACAAGGTCGGGAACCTGGTTCTGTCGCTGGCCATGTCGGTGCTTTTTTTTCGCTGGGTGCGCGATTCGCAATCGGGCATGTGGGTGCTGCGGCGGTCGATTCTCGACGAGATGAAACTCGAGTCGGACGGCATGTCGTTCTCCGAGGAGATCAAGATCGAGGCCATCCGCAACTCGCGCATCCGCTTCGGCGAGATCTCCATCCAGTACACCTCGCGCCTGGGAGAGAAGAAGCTGAACGCCTGGCGGGATGGCGTCCAGAACCTGCTCTTCCTGGCGAAGAAGCGTTTTCTCCGATGAGCATCAGCGCTATCGTACCGGTGTGGAACGGCCGCCATCTTCTGGAGCGGCTGCTGGCCACGCTGGAGGCCCAGAGCGAGCCCGCCGCGGAAGTGGTGGTGGTGGACAACGGCTCGACCGACGGCGCGCCCGATGTGGCTCGCGCGCGTGGCGCGCGGGTGATCCCGATGGGACGCAATGCCGGTTTCGCGCCGGCCGTGAATCGCGGCATTCGCGAGAGCCGCGGCGATTGGATCGCCGTGCTCAA
>JBEKPK010000115.1:0-13905 GCA_049520795.1 Bryobacteraceae bacterium | reverse complement strand
GCCCAGCGATATTCCGGTGGGAATCCTTGGCGTAAGTCTCCTCATAGGAACCGGCTGCGGCGTTGCGGGCGCTCGCGCTTCGCGGCGGCGTTCCAAGGGCCACCCGCAGTCCATAGATGTCTCGGCGCGTCACCCTCCCACGGCGGATTCGCGGCGATACTGGGCCAACACTTCCCTAGGCTTGCCGTCGCGAGCGACCTCGCCCTGGGAGAGATGGACGGCCCGGTTGCACAGTTGCTCGATCAGTGCGGAATTGTGTGAAACCATGACGACAATGCTGCCCCGGTCGATCAGTTTTTGGATCCGCAGAAACGACTTCCTCTGGAACTGCTCATCGCCAACCGAAAGGATTTCATCGATTAGAAGGATCTCAGGCTGCAATTGCGTCGCTACGGAGAAGGCGAGGCGGGCCACCATCCCGGAAGAATAGGATTTGACGGGAATATCGAAGAAGGCTCCCAACTCGGAGAAGGCGATAATTTGCGGGATAATCTCGTCCATCCGTTCCCTGGAGAACCTGAAGATGGCCCCGTATAGATATGCATTTTCCCGGCCGGTCAATTCGAAGTTGAATGCGCCGCCCAGCTCGAGCAGCGGGCTGACCTGCCCGGTTACGGCAAGCGTTCCAACGGTGGGATGAATCACGCCGCTCATGACTCGCAGCAAGGTACTTTTCCCGGAACCATTAGAGCCCACGATTCCGACTACTTCACCCGGAGCGATGCGTAAACTAACATTCTGGAGCGCCCAGAACCTGGCGCTTGGCGCGCCAAAGAGGTGCAACACGCGGCCTTTGAGGCTGCGCTGGTCTTCCGTCAGGAGAATGTATCGCACTCCGACGTTGGAGAGAGCGATGCTCTGGCGTCTTGGCGTCTCAACCGCATCGACTTGTTTCAAGGAAGAGGTGGCCATGCTCATCGATTTTATAGATAGAGGTAGAACAACCGTTCGGACCGGGAGAACGCGGTCAGCCCTACGCCGAGCATAGTCACGGAGTATAGAATCGCCAGGCCAAGCGTGGCCAATGGGGGTAACGCGCCATCGCAAATCGGTTTCTGGAACAGACTGATGAATGGCACCAGCGGGTTCATGGCGAAATAGGGCCGAACATGGGCTGGCAACACCGTTAAGCGGTAGAGAATCGGCGTAAAAAAGAACCACAAAAAGGAAACCGAAGTCCACAGGAATTGAAAGTCGCGCAAAAACACATTCACCGCGGCGAACAGGAAGCTCACGCCCAGCACGAATGTGCCCATCACAATAATCGCGACGGGGATGCTCGCCAGCGCCGGGGTGAACTTCGCCCCCACCAGCGCCATGTAACCCAATACGACCACCATCCCGGCGGCCAGGTCCGTCAGATTCACCAGCGTGGTAGCGATGGGGAAAATGAGCCGCGGGACGTAAACGCGGTTCACGTAGTGCGTATTGCCGACGATCGCGGAAGTCGCCGCCGACGTCCCGCCAACGAAGAAAAGCCACGGCATGTAGCCGGCGAAAAAGTACAGGCCGGTAGTTCGCACGTCCCACCTGTTGATGTAGGCGAACACGACGCTGAGGAACAGGCAGGTCAGTACCGGGTTGAGCAGCGTCCAGAAAAGGCCGAGGACGGAGGCGCGGTAGCGGGTCTTCAGTTGCTGCGCCGTGAATTGGCGCAGAAACTCTTTGTATTCCAGCAGCTCTTTGAGTTCGTCCCACATCGCTTAGTGAGCCTCGGCGGCCGCGCGGAGGGGAAACTCGACGCCCTCGCCGGCGCAATCCGCAGCGACCATTTCCCGAACCAGATCCTGGAAACCCGTCTTGGCCTTCCAGCCGAACTTCGCGTGGGCCTTGAAGCAATCGCCCACCAGCAAGTGAACTTCCGCCGGGCGATACAATTCCGGGGCGGAAACGACATACCGGGCGGGGTCGAGACCGGCCAGATTGAAGGCCGCCTCGACGAATTCCCGAACGGAATGCGTCTCGCCCGTCGCGATGACGTAGTCGTCAGGCTCATCCTGTTGCAGCATGAGCCACATGGCTTCCACGTAGTCGCGCGCATGACCCCAGTCGCGCTTGGCGTCCAGGTTGCCGAGACGCAGCTCCTTGCTCTTGCCGGACAGGATCTGGGCGACGCCGATGGTGATCTTGCGGGTGACGAACTCAAAACCGCGCCGCTCGGATTCGTGGTTGAACAGGATGCCGTTGCTGGCGTGCGTGCCATAGGCCTCGCGGTAGTTGCGGGTGAGCTCGAATCCGGCCACTTTGCTGATGCCGTAAGCGGAGCGCGGGTGGAACCGGGTCGCCTCGGTTTGGGGAACCTGTTCCACCTTGCCGAACATCTCGCTCGATCCGGCGAAGTAAAAACGGCATTGCGGGGCCATGTCCTTCAGGGCCGCCAGGACGAAATGCGTGCCGTTAATATTGGTATTCAGGGTGGAGAATTCGTCGTCGAAGGAATAGCTCACAAAGCTCTGCGCGGCCAGGTGGTAGCACTCCTCGGGGACAACGTTGCGAAAGACCTGGTAGACGCTGGGAAAACTCTCGAGCGACGCCGCGTGGAGGTGTACGCGGTCCAGCACCTGGGCGATCCGGCCGAGCCGCCGCGAGGGGTCCTCCAGGGCCACCCGGCGGACTATCCCATGGACTTCGTATCCTTTGGCCAGCAGCAACTCCGCCAGGTAGGAACCGTCCTGGCCGGTGATGCCGGTGATTAAAGCTCTCCTCGCGCTCATCTTGTAGTTTCGCTCCTGAAAGAGCCCCTCATGCCGTTCCGCCAAGCGGGTTCTGGTGACGGGGTCGTGACGATGAAACGCTCATTATACGACAGCGCCATCGAATAATGTTCGAGCGCCCGCCCGCGTATATTTAAGAATATCAGAGCCTTATTGAATTCATACGTCCAGGAACCGGCCGGAGGAATCCGCGGGCCGGGCGTGCAGGTAGCGCCCGGTAGTGGTGATGGAGGCGTGGCCGAGGGTGGCTTGGACCAGGTGGATCGGAGCGCCGCGGTCGAGGGCATGGGAAGCGTGAGCGTGGCGGAGCCAGTGGGGGGAGACGCCGGCCTCGATGCCGGCCCGGCGGGCAGCCGCACGGACGATGCGCAGGACGGCGAGCGGGCGGAGCGCGCCGCCCTGCTTCCGCGAAGGGAACACGGGGGCCTCGTCGCCATCCCGGCCCCGCAGTTTGGCCAGCAGGGCGGCGACCGAAGCCGGCAGTTGGATGGCGCGGGTTTTGCCGCCCTTACCGAACACGGTGATCTGGGCGGCGTCGCCGCTGGCCCGGACGTCGCGCCAGCAGAGCCCGCAGGCTTCGCTGACGCGCGCACCCGAGGCGTAGAGCAGCGCCAGAAGCGCCCGGTTCCGCTGGTTGGGCTCGAGGCTCAACATGCGGCGCACGTCGGCTTCGGGCAGGATGCGTTCGGCCAGACGGTCGCGGACGGGGGGCAGGCGGAGCACCCGGCCGACATCGAACGCCAGATAACCGATGCGGTGGCCAAAGGCCAGCAGCGACTTCACCGCGGAGAGAATCCGGCAACGGCTCGCCGCAGCCCGGCCGCTAAGGGAATCGGCGAAAACCTGAATGTCGGCCAGGGTCACAGCCGGGAGCGGCTTCCCTGCCCCGCCCAGGAACAGGGCAATATCGCCGGCATAGGCGCGCTCGGTATGCGGGGGGCGTCCGTGGAGCCAGAGCTCGATCAACTGGCGGTCGGACTGGGCTTGCGGCGGAACCGGGGCGAGCGTGCCGGACAGGGCGGTGTCGGCCATTTCCCGACATTCTCGCACATTGAGCGGTGAAAGCGAGATAATACTTCTTATCGATCTTTCATGTGTCTTGCATATTGCGCAGGTGCGCACTAACATATTCGGTTAGGGTGCCTGCAAAACCGGCCTGGTACGGCAAACTCGATGAAGTTGTGCGGGAGTTGGAGACTCTTCCCCGCCCTTTTGTCGACCGCGCGACCATCGAGTTCCTGCTGGGAGTCGGCCGCCGCCGCGCTCAGCAGATCCTGGCGCCCTGCATTACGGACCGGGTGGGCCGCAACGGCCTGGCGGATCGCGAGGCGCTGATTGTCCGCTTGCGCCAGCTTGCCGCCGGCGATGACGGTTACTACGAGAAGCGGCGGCGGCGGAAATTGGGCGCGGTTTTGATCGAGTTGCAAAAGCAGCGTCTGGCGCGGCCTCAGTTGCTGGTTGAGGCGCCGGCGGCGGTAGCCAACCAGGATTTCGCGAACCTCCCGGCCGGCGTGCATCTCATGCCGGGGCGCATCGCGGTGGAGTTCGACAAGCCCCGGGAAGCGCTTGAGAAGCTGCTCGCGCTGGCCATGGCGATCTCCAACGATTTCGCTTGTTTTGAAAGGGTTACGGCCCAAAACGAGTAGACCCTTCCGTTCACCCGTAGGTGGCCAGGATGTCTTGGGCCCACACGCGATCCGGGCCGCCCGCATCGGGCCTGGCGAGGATCTCGCGGGCCTCATTCAGCCAGCCGTCGATCTGGCGGCGGCTACGTTCCTCCTCGCGCCTGACGGCCTGGCGATGAAGCCGGAGGCTCTCGCCCTGGCAACAGCGTGGAATGTGGCGGATCAGGACGCCCATGGGATTGTCGAGAACGCGGTTTCTGCGGAGTGCTGGGCCTTCCTGCCGGATGAAGTGCGCCATCTCTTCGTTGGTCACGTCCGGGGCCACCTCCCGGCAGGCCTGGATAATGCGCTGGGCGGCGTCATCGTCGGCATGCCCCATGGCGTCATTGACGGCGGCCACCACCAGCCGCGCCGGCGCCGTTGTCTCGTCGGAATTCCTCAGGAGATGTCTATTCCTTATATGTGGAGCTTGAGCAGGTGCACTCGATTCATCGGCTACAAGTGCACTTGTTTGCTCTGATTCGAGCGCACCCATAGGCGAAACAGGCGCACCTGAATCAGGCGCACTCGATTCCGGCGGGGGGACGGTGTATGGGCGAACTTCGCGACCGGTGGAGGGGTCGACAAAGAGCACGCCACGAGTGCGAATTACGTGGGTCAATCCGGCGGCTTTTCGACGCCGGAGGATGTCCCGGAAGCTGTAGACGATGTACGTACGGCCGGTGGTGTAGCTGAAATCGTGGCGGGCATCGATGGCGAGTTTCTCGACGAGAGAGCGGACGTTAGCCTTGCAGTTGCTGTAGGCCATGCGCGACATTTCCGCCAGCGTGCGCAGTCCGATGGTGAGGATACGCGAGTCGCCCTGGTGCGGCCTAGCGGCGCGGTACATAGCGTCGTAGACGGCTTGCTCGGCGAGAGTATGGGCATCTTGAACCGTGACAGCTTCGCGGATTCGCGGCCTGCGGTAGATGGGCTGAGGGGATGCATCTGTTTCAGGTGCAGCGAAAACAAGCGCACCTGATTTAGGTGCACTTGAATCAGGTGCATCTGGAACGGCGATACGAGGCGGGTTTGGAGGCTCCGGCGGTTCGAATTTGAGTGCATTTAGAACAAGTGCAGTTGTTTCAGGTGCACTTGTTTTACGCGCAGCTACGATAGGTGCGCTTAATTCGAGTGCTCCTGAATCACCCGCACCGATATCAGGTGCACCTGATTCACCCTCGTCATCCCGGTCCACGCGATCCAAGAGCGGCACCGATTGGGACAGATCGCGAGTGAACAGGGTCCCAAAGCCGGACATCCCGGTGGTCCCCGCAAGTTCCTCCAGCGTGATGGGCTCCAGTTTATGCTTCCGCCGGGAGTGTGAACTGCCGCTCATTCAATTGTCCTTTAAGGCGCATCAGCAAGGCATCCGCTACCATGCGGTAGTCCTCAACCGCCTTGCACTTGGGGTCGAAATCCACCAGAAACTTCTTGGCTCGGGTAGCCTTCGGCACTGTCGAATCGGTCCTCACCGCCGGCAGGATGGGCACATCGTACTGCTTGGCGAAAGCCTCCAGGCTGGCCAGGATGATGTCGGTCATTTGCAGCCGCCGATCCACCTGGACCGGCAGGATAGCCACGGGCCGGATGTTGGCCTTGAACAGATCGTTCATGGTCTTCGACGACTGGATGGCGGCATAGGCGCCCTGGAGGCTGAGCGGATCCATGGTCAAGGGGATCAGGATCTGCTGCGCGTACATGAAAGCGCAACTCTGGAGCAGGGCAATGGAGGGCGGGCAATCGATGATCACCACGTCGTATTCGCCCTCGATGGGCGCCAGGGCGGCCTGGAAGACCAGCTCGCGGCCCTGCCGGGGCGTCAGAATCGCCTCCACATCGGTGGTTTCCCGGTTGCTGCAGATTACGTCGATATTCGGTCCGGCAGCCACCACGCAATCCTTGAAGCGAAAGTTCGAAATCAGGAAATGATACAGATAATGCTGCGCTTTGAGGCCCAAGGTAGCGCCGATGGAGCCTTGGGGATCGATATCGATCAACAGCACCTTGAGGCCGCGATCCGCGAACTCCCGGGCCAGACTCAGAGTAGAAGTGGTCTTGGCCACGCCGCCCTTCTGATTAGCGATTACCAGGCGAATCATTGCGCTCCTCCATGCGAGCGATACGGGCCGCCTCGATGTCGGATGTGGTCCACAACAGGTAGCCGTTCGTGGGATTGACTTCCGGCCTGGGAACAACGCCCGCGTTGACCCAGTTCAGTAGGGTTCTTTTCGAAACGCCGAGTACCCGGGCGGCACGGCAACTGGAAAGATAGTCGGGTTTCTCGCTCCGGCCAGCAATTCGCATCAATGTTATATTAAGCGCGCCAGATGCGTAAATCAATGCCCAAGTGTGAAGTTGATGGCACAAACCGTGAACTTGGCCAACCATGGGGTGGAAATGTTGCTAAAGTGGGTAGGCTTTAATAGCCCGGACTTCATTGGGCTGCTTGGTGGAGTCGCGCCGCTATGCAAACAGCTTCTGCTGAGTCCGCATACGGAATTCATCGAAAGTCAGGAGGCCCAGATCGCTGGCCACTTCTTCCCGCAATGCCTGCATGGCGTGATGGTCCAGAGCAGGGCAGGCTCCCCATCCATCGCGGGCGTTCGGGTACAGGTCCCCGTTTCGCGCCAAGATCTCTTTCTTCAGCGCCGCCAACTTGGCCCGCAGCCGCTCGCCCGAATACCTTTCCGCTATGGAACGAGCCGTCTCCTCTTCCCGATACTGCCCATACTGCTCTTCCAACTGCATTTTCCTTAGCGCCCGCTGCGCTTCCGCCAGCGCCTCCGGGTTGTTTTGCCGCTTCTCCTGCAGTTGCCTTTGGGCTTCCCGTTTACGCGTTGGCACAAAATCCACCGGAACCGGCCAACCGTCCCGAATCATCACGTACAAGAACCCGGGGGGATTTTGAATGGAGGAGCGCATACGCCGCAGCAACTCGTCAAACCACTCAATCTGGTCCTCCACATGCTGCTCTTTGGGCGTATCGAGCAAAAGCCGGCGGGCGTCGCCATCCCGGATTCCGCGTCTGACCAACTCTGCCACGACCAACGCCATTTCCGAGCCGACCCCCTCGTTCCCCAGCGTAACGCCGCTGTTGAGCCGAGGCCGGAGCACGTTCGCAATACGCTCGCCCGCGGTCATCACCAGTTTGTAATCGGCATCATCGGACGTGCGCACGATGTCCCAGTCCTGCAGGTACCGGATTCTCTGCAACTCCTCGAATGACGGCGCCAGAATTTGCCGGATCTTCGAGACGTGGCTCCAGCGGCGTATATCGAGCAGTTGGCACAACTCGGAGTAGCGCCGCTCCACGGGCCGGCACCGTGACGCATAAAACCACACGTGCAGATGTCCGAAGAGCGCTTTGCTGATGTCCTTTCGCAATGCCACGTAGGCGTTGAAGTCCATCCGCAACAGATAGTTAGCGTTGATGTTCTCGAGCTGCCATTGGCTCAGAAATACGTAATTTCGCTGCGCCTTTGCTCCATCGGGCATCTCCTGTCCCACCAGGACGACGCGGTCGAACACGTGGAACATGTCCCGCTGATAGACCTTGCTTTTGTGAAAATAAATCGCGTTCTCGGATTTAATGGTGGTGGCCGTCATCCGTTCCAGGAACTGATTCACTTCCTCATAATTCTTCCCGCCGGTATTGTGCCCCAGGTGCTTCAACAGGTCGTACGTGGTGAATGCCACCGGGTTTTGAACATCACCGGCCTTGGCCTTCGCGTCGGTGACAATCTTCATGAGCGCCATGTACTTATCCCGATCCGCGGTAGTTGGCAGACCATGCTCCGGAGACGGAATAATCGTCGCCGACTGGAGCATCATGCGGCCGTGCACCTCCCTCGCCGGATACTGAATGGTCCGTACCCGAGACCGCTCCTCATGCGATGGTTTTCCTTTCTTGGCGGGGATAAAGAATCCCAGGGAATTCAGATTCCTCTCAACCTTGATCAGATCTTGTATGGGCTCCGCTTCGGTTAGCGCCAGAATGCCTTGTTCTTTGTTCTTTCTAGCCATTTCCGGTTCGGGTAGTCGCATCATTCTGCCATGAATACGTTACACTCTGCAACGGCCGTGCCCAATGTTGTTGCTTAAATCAGATCTGGAACTACTCTAAAACTTCTGCTATACCATAACAGTATAAAAATAAACATCTTACGTATCATTTGTTTACTTAGTAGAACGCTATTCCTTACGTCAAAGGCCGCTCGATTTTACGTGATGGAACGACAAAGCTTACGTGACCAAACGAAAGTCTTACGCCAGTCAACGGCGCTGCTTACGTACCCGAACGACCTGCTTTTTACGCCACGGAACGGCGGCACGCGCCGAATTTCTACGTCCGGCTTACGTAGAAGAACGATATCCAATTTTTCTCCACAATTCACACTTTCTTCGCTATCATATAGATTCAATGCGAGTTCCACTTTTGGATCTTCAGCGGCAGAATGCGCCGATCGAATCCGAAATACTGGGGGCCTTCCATCGTGTTTTGAAGTCCGGCCAGTTCATCTTGGGAAATGAAGTCGAGGAATTCGAACGCGCCGCCGCCGTTCTCGCCAAGGTGCGCTTTGGTATCGGGATGTCATCTGGGACGGATGCCATCCTGGTGGCGTTGATGGCCCTGGGCATCGGCCCGGGAGATGAGGTGATCTGTCCCTCGTTCACTTTCTTCGCCACCGCCGGCTGCATTGCGCGTCTGGGAGCACGGCCGGTGTTTGCGGATTCCCTCGAGTCCTGCTTCAACATCGACCCTGAAGGCATCGAGAAACTGGTCACGAGCAGAACCAGGGCTATTATCCCCGTCCATCTCTTCGGCGAACCCGCGGATATCGAGCCGATCCTCGCTATCGCCAAGCGGTATCGTTTAGCGGTCATAGAGGACGCGGCCCAGGCTTTCGGGGCGGAGTACCACGGTCAACCGGCTTGTTCCTTCGGGGACTTCGCCACTGTCAGCTTCTTCCCTTCGAAGAATCTCGGCGCACTGGGCGATGCCGGCCTTTTGCTCACCGGCAATGCGGCGCAGGCCGAGAAGGCCCGGTTGCTACGGAACCATGGTATGTACCCGAAATACTTCCACGGCATGGTGGGGGGCAACTTCCGCTTGGATGCGGTTCAAGCCGCAGTATTGGGAGTCAAGTTGCCACACCTGGCGGAGTACACCGCCAAGCGGCAAGGGCATATGGCCGAATACAATCGGGCGCTCGCGCCCCTCCAGGGCGGGGAAGTGGCGCAACTCATCCTTCCCCAGGCGCGCCCCGACCGCACCCATATCGCCAACCAGTACACTTTGCGGGTTCAGCCCGGAAAACGATGGCGGGGAACGGAATCGCCGCGCGATGCGCTGCGGAAACACCTGCAAGGGCGGGGAATTGCCTCGGAGATCTACTATCCCATCCCGCTCCACCGGCAGGAGTGTTTTCAAGGCTTCGGTCCTCATCCCAACCTGCCGGTGGCGGAGGCCCTGGCGGCCGAGGTCATCAGCCTCCCGGTCTTTCCGGAGCTCACGCCCGAGGAACGGGAGACCGTCATAAAAGCCGTCGTAGATTTCGCCGGCTGAATGCCAGCCGCGGCGTGCCGGTATGCCATTCACCGCGGAGACGCGGAGAAAGCGCGGAGAACTTCAGGATCTCGGGATTCGCAAATCAATGATGATTCTCCGTGTTGTCTCCGCGTCTCTGCGTCTCCGCGGTGAAGTTCCGGCGTCTCCGGCTTTGTCCCCGCCCCTGGCGGGCCTGAAGCGAAACATTTGCTACACTGGTCACGCTCGTGAAGCTATCCATCCTCATGCCGGTCTACAACGAACGCACGGTTGTGGAACGGTGCCTCTCTTTGGTATTGACCGCTCCTCTGCCGGAAAGCATGGAACGGGAAATCGTCATCGTGGACGATTGCTCGACCGACGGCACGTGGGAGATTCTGCAACGCCTGGCCGCTCGGTTCGTCGAAATACGCCTGTTCCAGCACGCCCGCAACCGCGGAAAAGGCGCCGCCGTACGGACCGCCATCGAAAGGGCCGCCGGCGATTTCGCCTTGGTTCAGGACGCCGATCTCGAGTACGACCCCTCCGAGTATCCGCGTCTCCTCCGGCCGCTCCTCGATGGGCACGCCGACGCCGTCTTCGGGTCCCGCTACATGGCCGGTGAGCAGACCCGCGTCCTGCCGTTCTGGCACTCCATGATCAACAAGGGACTTACTCTGGTCTCGAACATGTTCTGCAATCTCAACCTGACGGACATGGAGACCTGCTACAAGGTCTTTCGCACCGACCTGCTCAAGAGCATCCCCATTCGTTCGGACCGCTTCGGCTTCGAGCCGGAGATTGTCATGAAGAGCGCCAAACGCAAGTTCCGCATCTACGAAACGCCTATCAGTTATCACGGCCGCACCTACGAAGAGGGCAAGAAGATCAACTGGAAAGACGGCGTGAAGGCGCTGGCCGTAATCCTGAAGTTCTGGCTGATCGACGACTTATACTCGGCTCCCTACGGGCGTGGCGTTCTCAACAACCTCACCGGCACGCCCCAGTATCTGAGCTGGCTGGCCAGGAAGATTCGCCCCCATGTGGGCGATGAGGTTCTCGAAATTGGGGCTGGGATAGGAAACATTACCGGCCGGCTGATCGGGAAGCGCGCCGTTTATGTGGCCGCCGAGAAAGACCCGCTGCATTTGCACGCCTTGCGCAACCGCTTCCTCCGCGCGCCCAACGTGACGGTGCGGCGGTTCGATCCCGATCTTCCCGAGGATCCCGGGGCGAACTCGTTCGATACGGTGCTGTGCCTGAACGTCCTCGAATACGTCGAAGATCCGGGACGTCTGCTCGATTCCATGCGCGGCGCCTTGAGGCCCAACGGAGTAGCGGTGATCCTGGCGCCGCTGGGACTGGCGCTGTTCGGCAGCCTGGATCGCAGTTTGGGGCACAAACGCCGCTACAGCGCCGCCGGCATCCGCGCCCTTCTGGAAGCGCACGGCTTCACGGTGGAAGCCATATACAGCTTCAACAAGGCCGGTGCTCCGCCGTGGTGGGCGTATAGCCGGATCCTGGGCTCGAAGAACATCAACAAGCCGGTGCTTAAGATTTTCGACAAAACGGTGTGGTTCTGGAGCCGCATAGACAGGTTCATGCCGTGGCCCGGCCTGAGCCTGATCGCCATCGGACGCCGCCAGCCGGAATGAATGCGGGGCGGACCATCGTCTTGTGTGGTGTTGACCGAGCCAACCTGGGTCAACCCGGCCGCGGTCTTGCGCCTTCATGGCGAGAGCCTGATCGAATTCGGAGGCTCGCCGGGAATACGCGACCGGGGCGCCATCGAGTCGGCCCTGACCAGGCCATTCAACCTGTTCGCCTATGGGAAGCCGGATCTGTGCGCGCTGGCCGCCGCCTACACCGCCGGCTTGTGCCAGAACCCTGGATTCGTGGACGGTAACAAGCGCACCGCCTTCCTGACGGGTTTCACGTTCCTATACGAGAACGGCTACACCCTGAATGGCCGAGCAAGCCGAAGTTGTCGCCGCCAAGCTGTCACTGGCCGATCACACCCTCGACGAAGCCGGTTACGCCGCCTGGTTGCGGGAGCAGATCGCTCGTAACCAGTAGGCCGTCACGTGGCCTGTTTAACGGATCTGGAGGATCTTTACGTCCCGCCCTGGCAGGCCGGACCAACGGCGGTCCGCCGTGACCGCCGTCATGCCCTTCCGCTCCGCGGCCGTCAGGCAAACCGAATCCCCAAGCGACAAGCCCAGGCGCGGATTCCCGGCGGCGAGTTGCCCGGCAACGTACGCCTGCGCTTGGCCGAATTCCTCGATCACCGTCAGATTCAGATCTTCCAGCAGCGCCTGGACCTCGGCTGCCGGCATCCCCTGGCAGATCATTTTGCGGACCACCTCGGCCAGGTTGAGGGCATGAATCGCGCTGGAGTCGAACACAGCCTTCACCCGGTCGGCGCCTGGCTCGTTGCGGATCAGCGCGAGCAGCGCCGACGCGTCCAGCAGATACGCCTGATCCACTAGGCCGACTCCCTCCGCGCTTCTTCCCGCCGCTCCTCAATCAACTCCTCGCTCCAGAGCCTATCCGGGCTGCCGTACCGGGCAGCCGCTTCCTGGAGGCGCACCAGCGCCTGTGCCCGCGTGGTGACGCGGACGGGCGATTCATCGATATCCAACAGCACCTCCGACTCTCCCTCTTTGAGGCCGAGTCGCCGGCGGACTGCGGCCGGGATTAACACCCTGCCAGATTTCTCAACACGTACAGATATCGTCATACCTACTTGTCAGTCTATCAGAAGTTGCCAGCTCGTGACGTCCGCAAAGCCGTAGGTTCCTTCCTGACGGGCTTCACGTTCCTCTACGAGAACGGCTACGCCATCGTGGCCGATCAAGCCGAGGTTGTCGCAGCCATGCTGTCACTAGCCGATCACACGCTCGACGAAGCCAGTTACGCCGCCTGGTTGCGGGGGTATGTAGAGCGTAACCAGTAGGCGGACCAAGGGCGCGAGCCCGTTCCCAGGCCGGCAGGATCTTGAGATAGCTATATTATATAGCTATAATTATTCCAATGGATGTCAGCATAGCCGAGGCCAAGAATCGCCTGCCCGAACTGATCCGCGCGGTAGAGGATGGGGAGAAGGTGGTCATCACGCGTCACGGCAAGCCCGTGGCCCAGATCGCCCCGCCGCCTCCGCAACGCCGGCAGGTCCGGCTCGGCGGCATGAAGGACCGCATCCAGCTCCTGCCGGGATGGGACGCCCCCGTCGATCTCGACCGCTTCCTGGAGGGAGATCTGTGAGCGGGTATCTCCTCGACACCAACGCCGCCTTGATCGCCCTGACCGAGCCCGACGCTCTCTCGCCCGCGGTGCGTGACGCGCTGCTCGGCGGGCCCAACGTCCTGAGCGTGGTTTCTTTCTGGGAAGTGTTGCTCAAGAGCATGAAAGGGAATCTAAACGTCGGCGACCCGCGCATGTGGTGGCGCGACGCCCTCGAACAACTTGCGGCTACGCCGCTCGCCCTGCGCCCGGAGCACATCGCCGGGGTTTACGGCCTGCCTGCCATTCACCAAGATCCTTTCGACCGGGCTCTAATTGCGCAGGCAACCGTGGAAGATCTGGAATTGGTGACCACCGACAGGGAGATTCCACGCTACGCCTCGGCGCGCTTTCGGGTGGTCCAATGAACCAGACTCGTGGACGGTAACAAGCGGCGCCGTTTGTTACACTTGCCAAAGATCCCGGCTATGCAATCCACTCCCGAAGCCGCCTCCTTGCAGGCCCTGGTCGCCCGATTCGCCGTTCAGCGGATTCTGGTGATCGGCGATCTCATGCTCGACGAGTTCATCTGGGGCAGGGTATCGCGCATTTCTCCGGAAGCGCCCGTCCCGGTGGTGGAAGTGACCGGCGAGTCTTACTATCCGGGTGGCGCGGCCAACGTGGCGCGCAATGTCAGGGAGTTTACTCCGGCGGTCTCGGTCATGGGAGTTTCCGGCGGAGACGGCGCCGGCGGGCGGCTCCTCGGCTTACTGGC
>JBEKPK010000114.1:0-14025 GCA_049520795.1 Bryobacteraceae bacterium | reverse complement strand
CTCCGCGGCTCGATACCCGTACATGCGCTCCGCCCCGCTGTTCCACGTCAAGATGCGCCCCGAAGCGTCCTTCCGAACGATGGCTGCGTCGGTCGATTTCACGATCGCGGCGAGCTCCGCATTGGCCTGCTCGGCGGCTTTGCGCTGGGTGACGTCCCGGATCACGCCGATGGATTTCTCCCGGCCGGAAATCGGGTCCCGGCTAATCGCGGCGCGTATTTCCGCATAGAGAGTCTGGCCATCGCTCTGCGGCATCCGGCACTCCACTTCCAGGGGCTCATGGCTGGCAAGGTGGCTTCGGATAGCCTCGGCGGCGCCTCCCCTATCGTCCGGGTGCACCATCGGAAACCACTCCGCGAGGGTCTCCGGGAACACCAGATTCGGAAAACGCGCCTGTACGCGGTCGCCGAAGAACTGAATTCGGCCGGTATCGATATCGAATTCATATATGATATCGCTGGCGTTTTCCGCCGCCACCCGGAACCGCTCCTGCGAGGTCCGCAGCGCATCCTCGGCGTTCCTGCGTTTGGTGATGTCCAGCAGGGCGGTGCGGATGCCGGTGGTTTCGCCCGCCGCATTGCGCACCAGGACGTCGTGGATTTCGACCCACAACTCGCCGCCGTCGTGCCGGAGGTAGCGGCGCTGGTAGGGTTCCAGGGGCCGCTCCCCGGACAGTTTCTGGCGAAATACCTCGCGGCTGGCTTCTCTTTCCGCCCCGGCGATGAAATTCCACACCGGCCGCCCCAACATCTCGCCCGCCTCGTAGCCGAAAAGCGCGCATTCGGCCCGGTTCACCCGGCGCACTATGCCGTCCTTGTCCAATTCGTGGTACCCCACCGGAGCGCAGTCGAAGAGCTCGCGGAAGTTCGCCTCGCTATCCCGCAGCGCCTCCTCGGCATGCTTGCGTTCCGTGATCACGTCGAAAACCGCGATAAAGAACCCCTTCTCCGGGCTATAGAGAGAAATGGAAAGCCACATTCGCATGGCGGCGACGTATGTCTCAAGCCGCTCCGGCCTTCCGGTTTGGGCCACCCTGCCATGGACCTCCAAGAAATCGGGATCGGTTTCCCGGATGCCGGGGAAGATCTCGCTGGCCCTCTTCCCGAGTACGTCTTTCAGCCCGGTCAGGGTCTCAAAGGCGCTGTTTACGCCGAGATAGATGAAATCGGCGGCCTGGCCGTTCTCGAAGACCATTTCACAGTAGACGAACCCTTCGAGCATGTGCTCCACCAGCCCGCGATACCGCCCTTCGCTCCTCTGAAGCGCCTCGCCGGCCAGCCTCTGTTGAGTGATGTCCTCCTTCACCGCCAGGTAGTGGGTCGGAGCGCCCGACGCATCGCGTATGGGGCAGAGAGTAGCGGTTACCCAGTACAGTTCGCCGTTCTTCTTTTTGTTGTGAAACGTCCCCTTCCATGCCAGCCCCGATTTTATGGTTTCCCACAGATTCCGGTATTCCTCTTCGGAAGTTTCGCCGGACTTGAGAATTCTCGAGTTTCGGCCCAGAACTTCCTCGAATGCGTAACCCGTAATGGCGGTGAACTTGGGGTTGACGTACTCGATGTTGCCGTCGAGGTCCGTGATTACGATGCTCACCGGGCTCTGTTCCACAGCCGCCGAAAGGGACCGCAGACGTTGGTCCGCCTTTCTGCGCTCGGTTATATCGCGGTATCCCCATACGCGGCCCACGCATTTCCCCTGGACGCGCCGCGGCTCGGAGTGCCGCTCGAAGACGCGGCCGTCGGCGAGCTCGAGCACGTCGTGAGTTTTGGCTTCGGGTTCCCTGTGAAGCCTTCGGGTAGCCTCGATAAAGGCGCCGGGGTCCTTCAATTGGCCGGCCACATATCCGGTAAACTCGTCGTCGGCGTCGGCGCCGGAGTGCGCGAGGGCCTCGGGGAGACGCCACATTTCCAGGCACTTCCGGTTGTAACCGGCGATCCGCCCTTCCGAATCCACGGCCAAAATCCCTTCCTCCGTGGATTCCAAGACAGCCCGCAGCGTCTCGGTTTTATCCTCGACTCGGCGGCGCAGAACGACGACCCAGAGCAGGATTAGAAAAATAGCCCCGCCGAGCGCGCCCAACAGCACAAGGATACGCGGTCCGGTCATCCAGGGAGCCGACTGGAGCACCGCAATGTCGGCCGCCGAGCGCAGCAAAATCTGGTGGGAAACGGGGCGGCTGGCTTCGTCGGTCTGCACCCACAAGACACCGGTCAAGCGCAGTTGGCTGCCATCGCGGATCGAGCGCACCCGTTCGGCGCCGGCCGCCTGGTCCAACCTGCCCGTGAAAATACGGCCGCCGAGCTCCATGGTAAAGGTACGGATCTTTCCGATAAGGGATTGGTTGAGCAGCCGGCCGTCGATCCGGACAAGCTCCGCGTCGTGATCGCCGGAGGAGAGGCTGGCGGCATCGGCGAGTTCCGCCGGCGCCGGCGGGAGGCCCTTGCCGATCTTTCGAAAACTGCCGCTCTCGAGGATGGGGGCGTAGTGTCCAGCGGTGGGAAAACCGGCGGCATCGACCAGGTCGCCAAGCGCGACGGACGCTGCTTGTTCGCCCTCCACGAGAACGCCGCCGCTATTATCCTGAACGAAGGCCGAATTCGAATTACGCAGCGTGACCACGCCTCGAACGTGCACGCGCCGGCCGAAAGCCCGCTCCGGGCTGAACTGGGTCAAACTCCCAATGGCAGCCTGGGGGAGCGCGTATACGTCGGCTGCCGGCGTATCCACGGTGAGCTGTTCGAGGCTCGGGACGAAGAGCTGCACGCCGCCAAGCTGCCTCCGGTTGTTGAACAACGCACCGCAGACGCCTCGCACCGTGACGCCGGCGCCCACCAGCCGGCTGTAATCGGCATTGCGGCGGAACTCCTGGATCCTGGCCTTGAAACTATCGCTTCCGAAATGGATGTCCAGGACCAGTTGCGAAGGACCGCTGCGCATGTCCGGGGGCAAGCGATCCTCGATGGTCGCGGAATGAACGATTCCCTGGACCTCTACCCACTGGCTGTCTTCGGCGCCTGTCAGCAAGGCGTCGATACTCTTGGGAGCCGCGGTTGGCAGGGGCGTGCGGCCGAGTACGCTGATTTCGGCGGGTTCGATCGAGGGCGCGAATTCGCCGGGCGTGGTACTCCCATCGACTTCCACCAGGCTCCCGGCGCCCATCTGAAGATGCGGAGCATCGTAAATGAAGATGCCGGCCGTTTCGTCCTGGAAGAAGGTCACCTTGTATTCCGGCGCATGGTAGGTGATGACTCCCCTGAGACGGATGGGATATTTCCGTTTGGCCTCTTCCGGGGTGAGTCTCCGAATCTGGGCCACCTGAGTAAGGGCCGGGAGGTTCTCGGCGGGGCGCTCCTGACTCCATACGGACCCCGCCAGCGCCGATATCATGGCCATCGCGGCAACGGAAACCAGGGCGTTCCGGCGTGACGCGCGAACTGCGACCGGTTCGTGTTTCATAGCGCCTGCCAGGCATCGGAGCCGCGACCGTCGCGGAGCGGTGGTTGTTTCATCACGACGAGACCTAGTTTCTTAACGCGCGGCGGACCTTATCGGTAATCGAGTGGAATAATTCCAGATCTTCCACGCCTTCCTGCGATCCTCTCTCGCAGACCAGCGCGGCCTCGCCTTCAGCCATCGCCGGGACCTGGGCGGGGTCGAAGGCCGCCAGCACCGCCGGGTCGTAGCTGCCGCGGGCGCGCAGTTCGGCAAGGGCGGCTTGGGGCTCGGCGCCGCCCAGGACGAGCTGGTCGAAGTCCAGCGCGGCGCGCAGAATTTGTCCTCCGAGCGCAACCGCGCGTTCCCCAGGCGGCAGACCGGCGGGGTCGAGGTACTCGTACCGCTGGAAACCGATCATTCTGGCGACCGGTTCCATGCGGGGGATCATCGCAATCAAACGGCGTCCGATCGCCGGAATGGACAGGAAGCAGCGTTGCTCCTCCGGGGAGAGTTCCTGGTTCGCCTGCTGCTTCCTCAGGACCTCGGGCGGTGTGGAAATGGATCCGATCTGGGATAGCATGGCCGCCGCTTCGAACTGCCAGAGGTTCTCGGGGTTCAACGCCAGGCCTAGCTGCCGCACGTAGCGCCGGATACGAGCCGCGCGGCCGAAGGCGGCGGGATGCGCGGTGGCAAGAACCTCCATGAGAACAGCCACAGCCCCGGTTAGCGTGTCTTGAAGCAGTTCCCGCTCGCTGGTCTGGAGCCGATACTGGCCGAGAGCGTCGTCAAGAGCCGTGGTAAGCACGTCCTGGGGGCACGGTTTGGTGAGGAGCCGGAAGATGTTCCCTTCGTTTACCGCGGAGATTGCGGCGTCGATATCCGCACAGCCCGTCAGTAGGACGCGGACGGTGTCGGGCGCGATTTCCTTGACCCTGGCAAGGAAATCCGTGCCCGGCATGCCCGGCATCTTCAAGTCCGATACGACGACGGCAAAGCCGCCGGATTCGGCGATCGCGGCCAGAGCATCCTCCGGGCCGCCCGCGATCTCAATCTCGTAGGATCTGTAAAGGCTGCGCTGGAGCGCGCTCACAACTCTCACGTCATCGTCGACAAACAGAATTCTTTCGTTCATATGCGCCTTTCAACCAACCGGCCCGTCGGTGAAACTACAAAGATATTGACGAGGGATGCGGCAAACAAGTCCGCCTGTGGTGGTATGCCGCAGGTAAACCGAAGTTAGCTCCGGGGCATAGGCCGGGTCTCGATCTATGAGACCGAATCGGCGGCTTCGGCGAGCGGCGGAGCGACGCTTTCGATGAGGACCGCCATCCTGTTCGCCTGCGACGTGATGCATCCCTTGAATTTCGGACGTCCTGAAACCACGATCGTGGCGGAACTGTCGCACCCCACGCCCAGATCGACCACGTCGCCCGCCTTGACCGCCAGAAGATCGCGTAAACGGATTCTGGATCCCCGCAGCTCGCAATCCACGCCCAGCACCAAGCCTCTAACCAGCTTCTCCTTGATGGCGGTTTCCGTTTCCCGGCGGGCAGTTCGGTGGAGCGTCGACCGTTGATCGAAGTTCTGCCGCATGGTCTTCAGGTTGATGGATGGCACGGCGAAGTTGATCATGCCGGACACCTCTCCCACGCGCACCCCCATCATGATCGCGACCACGGCTTCCGTTGCCGGAATCTGTCTCGCCAACTGCGGGTTCGTCTCCACGTTGACCACGGCGAACTCGATCGGCGCAACTGTACTCCATGTCTCGGTGAGATCGTGAGCGATGATCCGGAACAGCCCCTCCTCAAGCATGTCTTTTTCAAGACTGCTGATCTCGCGCGTGATTTCCACGTTGTTTTTCCCGTTGCCGCCCAGCACGATGTCCAATATCGGTGAAATAAGAGACTGATTGACTTCCAACATGCACTGACCGTCGTACGGTTTCATAGTCAGGTTCGCCATGCAAGTCGGGGTTGGCAGCGCCTCCAGGAAATCGCCAAACGGCAACTGCGCTGCGCCGATCAGGTGTCCCGTCACATAAGTCCGGAGATAAACCGAAAGGCTGGAGGTCATTGTCCGTATGAACTGTTCATGCAGAAAGCGGACCGCGCTCATCTGCGATTGCAGTATGCGGTCAACGCGGCGAAAGTCGAACAGGACATCCGAGGGCTCTTCGGATGTTCCGTTTCCGGGGTTCGTAGTCTGGAGATACTGGTCGATCTCTTCCTGGCTTAGCCGTTTCGACATCGGTCACTCCCACTTCGAAGATCCGGTTTGAAACGAAAGAATCTTCACGCCGTAGTTGCCCTTGCGGACCACAACCTGGCCCTTCGCAATCAAGTTGTTGTTCCCGATAATGTCGACCGGCTCGGTGATTCGGCGGCCCACTTCGACCACCGAACCCACCGTCAGCTTGAAGACATCGCCCAGTTTCAGATCGATTCGGCCGAGCGTCGCGTGCACAGCGACGGGCAAATCGAGGAACCGCTGCGGCAGGGGTTCCGACTTCTTCGACGCCGCTTCCACTTCGGCGGCCGCGCGACTTTCGTCCTCGTACTCACTCGTCATAATGCGAGCTCCGCAATCCGTATGGCCAGCCGATCGTCTATTACGACGACTTCGCACAATCCCATGACAACGTTGCCAACCCTCAGTTCCAGCGTGTCTCCCGCATTCCGGTCGAGTTGGATCGTACTTCCCACGGTGAGCGACGCCACCTGGTCCAGAGACATCACACACTGGCCGATCCGCGCTTCCAGGTGCGCCGAAACATCGGCGAACGCGTCAATCCTGTCAGGGTCCGGGCTTTCCGTGGGCATTGTACTTTTGCGCCGCTCCGTCGCTTGCATTTCGATCTCCAGTCGCCGGCGCCCCCCGTCAATGAGCCACCGGCGTCCAAGATCCGGGTCGAAACCGGCGGCGGGTTCTTGACGCGTCAAATATTTGACGGCCCGCCGGCGTTGGAGCGCGGTACGAAAGGGCCTCGCGCAGCGACAGGAGGCCGCTTCCGGGCGGGACCTTCGAACGTCTCTTCGCCAAGGGAGAAAGGCATCGCACTTGCTAATGCCTGTTCGATGGCGACAGCCGCACCCGCAGTTGCACCCACTTCAGCGCCTCTGGCGCTCGCTCCTCCGACGGGGTCGGGCGCCACCGGGACCCCGGGCGTTCGTAAAGCGGCGATCCTGCTGACGACGCTCGCTTCCGACAACAGCGCGGCGGTTCTGCGCCTCTTGACGGAAGAGGAGGTGCACGACATCACTCGTGAAATCAGCTCCCTCAGGAGCGTCGGCGACCCGGAGCGGACCGCGACCCTGAGAGAGTTCCTGGAGAAAGCCGAGGACAGCGGTCACCCGATCGGCGGCATCGAGTACGCGACCACCGTGCTCCTAAAGGCCTTTGGCCCGGAAACCGGCAAACGGCTGGCGGACCGCTTGCTGCGGTCTCTCGGCGCCGATCAACCGAATCTCGACACCCTTCGCAAGGCCGATGTGCAGCACCTGGCCAAGGTGGTCGATCGCGAGCATCCGCAAACCATAGCTCTAATCCTGTGCCATCTCGGAGCGACCCGCGCCGCGGAACTACTGACTGCCCTTCCAGCAGAGCTTCGATCTCAGGTCACCAAACGCATGGCCGCCGTGGATCAGATCTCCCCGGATATCCTGAATCGCATCGCCAAATCGGTCAGCTCGAAACTACGAGTGCTGGGCGAGTCGAGCATGGAAGCCTACGGGGGCGTTCGTTCGGTCGCGGAGGTGCTCAATCGGGTGGATGGAGCGACGGCCGATGCTGTTCTGAAGGAAATCGAGGCGCAAGATCCGAATCTCACGCAGACCATCAGAAATCTCATGTTCGTCTTCGAAGATTTCCTGAACGTGGGGCCCGAAGCGATCCGCGTCATTCTGAGCAAGGTAGACAGAAAGGTGCTCACCATGGCCATGAAGGGCTGCCGGCCGCCCATCAAGAAGCACTTCACGGCTTTGATGTCCGCCCGCGCCACCGAGATGTTCGAGGAAGACATGCAGGCAATGGGACCGGTGAGGATCAAGGATGTCGAGGAGGCTCAGCAGATAATCGTCGGCATAGCGCGCCAACTGCAGGCCGATAATGTGATAAGCCTCAAGGCGTCCGCGGCCGAGGAATTCGTTCTTTAGGCGTTTCGCGGCGTAGGGTTCGGCGGGCGATGAGCCCTTTCATTCCCGATAAACCCGCGACGCCGCCGGGAGTCTTGGAGACATATCTCACACTCCCCCTCCGATGCGCCCATCCCGTCTTTGCGCTTCGGCATGAAATCATGCTATCCGTCGATCATGCGCGGCCCCTTTGTATCCACCATTCCGGCCCTGGCGGTTGTCATGTTATTTGGCGCAGCGGCGCTCGGAGCCGCCGACGCCTTGCCCAGAGTCGCCAAAACCAATGTCAGCGTTCCGGTGACCGTCACCGACAACGGCGGCGTATGGATCCTCGACAATGGCATCGTCAAGGCCACCATCAACAAGAACAACAGCAATATGCCGTCGCTCATTTATCACGGCATCAACACCATGGGCCCGGGCGGGTTCTGGGAACAGACGCCGACCGGCGCGGTGACCCAGTCTTTGACCATCGACCCGGCGAAAAACGGCGGCCAGCGCGCGGAGGTGGCCACCAAGGGCGTGAACGGCCGGATGGACATTGAAGTCCGCTACATGCTGGAACGCGGCCTCAGCGGCCTTTACACCTACGCCCAGTTTTCACATGAGGCCGGCTATCCCGCCGCGGGCGAGGGCGAAAGCCGTTTCATCCTCCAGCTCGATAACACCTTTGATTGGATCTCCGTCGACGCCGACCGCAACATGCTCATGCCCTTGGCTCAAGATCTGCGAAGCGGCGTGATGATTCACGCCAAGGAACAGCATATCCTTCTCGACGGCATTTACAAGAACTCGGTCGATCACAAATACAGCTACTGCGGCGTGATGTACAAGCTGCCCGCCTACGGCTGGTCCAGCACCAAGAATCACATCGGCGTTTATTTCATCAACCCCTCCACCGAGTACATCGGCGGTGGCGCGGAGAAGCTGGATCTGGTGGCCCACATGATGGCCACGCTGCTCGATTACTGGACCTCCGGCCACTATGCCGGCGGCGCGGGCAACAACATCCCCGCCGGCGAAACCTGGAAAAAAGTCATCGGCCCGATTTTTGTCTACTACAACGCGCTGGCCGATCCCAAGGAGCCGTCGAAGGCCGATCTGGACACTCTGCAGGCCACGGCTGGGAATCCTACCGTGCCCGCCGCATGGCGTGACGACGGCATCGCGCTCTGGCAGGATGCCCTGGCCCGCGCGAAAGTGGAGAGGGCCAATTGGCCCTACAAGTGGGTTAGCGGCGTGGACTATCCCCAGAAGGAGCAGCGCGGCATTGTCACCGGACAACTGGTCCTCAACGATCCCCAGGCTGCCGCAAAAACGCTTCCTCATCTGACGGTAGGACTGGCTCACCCGGATTACCAGGGTAATGGAAGCGCGTTTCAACTGCGGGCGGGCAACGGGGCGACGGTCACCTGGCCGCACGATGGGAATTACTATCAGTTTTGGATCGATGGCGCCCCGGACGGCAAATTCACCATCGCCAACGTCCGCCCCGGCTCGTACACCCTCCACGCGTTCGCCGACGGAGTGCTCGGGGAATACGCCAAGGCCAACATCGCCGTGGAAGCGGGCAAGAACCTGAATCTGGGCAAACTCGACTGGCAGCCGGTCCGGTACGGCAAGCAGATCTGGGAAATCGGCTATCCCGATCGAACCGCCGGCAAGTTCTACAAGGGCGACGGCGCCAATTACTGGCTGTGGGGCTGGCCTCTGCGCTACGGCGATCTGTTCCCCAACGACATCACCTACACCATTGGCAAGAGCGACTACCACAAAGACTGGTTTTTCGAGGAAGTGCCGCACGCGCTCTCCGACGACTGGAAGAACCCCGCCGCCAAGGACCCCTTAAACCAGCCGTTTGGCTGGGTCAATAGGCCAACCGGGACCCAGGACATGTGGCAAGCTTGGGGCCGCGGCCGGGCCACCACCTGGACCATCAAATTCAACATGAACAAGGCCGCGCCGGGCCAGGCCGTCTTGCGCCTGGCGCTGGCCGGCGCCGATGGCGGCGGCGGTTTGGCCATCGGGGTCAACGGACAGCCCGTCGGCGCCATCCGGCCGGTGGCCACCAACGCTCTCCGGTACAACACCGATACGGGCGTGTGGTATCAATACACCCAGAAGTTCGACGCCGCTCTGCTGAAAGCGGGCGAGAATTCCATGACCCTGACCGTTCCGGCCGGAGATCTCACCTCCGGCGTGGTTTGGGATTACCTGCGCCTCGAGCTCAACGACGGCAGCGCGGCCTTTCCGGCTCCTCCGCAATAAGCGCTTCTTGGCCGCCCTTTTCCGCCCTCCGCGGAATAACCCGGGATGGGCCACGCCAGGCCGCCAGGATTGGCGGCCTCTGGAGCTCTCCGGAGTTGTGGGACAGCGCTTCCGCCTGTCACTGGAGCTTCTACATTCGGCAGCGGTTCTCCGGAGTTGTGGGACAGGCGCTTCCGCCTGTCAAAGGCCGCCGGAATTGGCGGCCTGGGTTATACTGGACAGGAGTCTAAGATCCGAAATGGAGATCCCGGTTCACGCCCAGTGGCCGCCGGGCGCAGCCTTCGCCTTTTCGCTGCCAGCCGATCCGCACTTCGGCGAAGGAATCGGCCCCGAACTCTACAATCGCAGCCTGCGTGACGGACTCGCCTCGTCCGTTGATTCCCCGATCGATCCCGGCGACGCCTCTGTCTCCGATCCGGCGGAGCAAAATGGAAATCCCGGATGAACACCCGAAACCCCTGTGTGCTGGGAGGCGCATGTGAGCAAGCCAGCTAGGAATTCTTCAAAACGTTACATGTGGTTCAAGCAGGCGCTGGGCGTGGCTATGACGCTCGCGGGCTCGGCGCTGATGTCTTCCTGCTGTTGCAGTTCGTCCAATTCAACTTCAACGTCGAAGACAGAGAATTGTACGAACCTTTCCCAGGCTACCCTGGCATTGGCCATAGGCTCATTCAATCCGGTTGATTGCGGGATCGATCTGAAGCAGGCGGGGCTTTCCTCGCAGTCTTTAGAATGCAAGGCGGTCGGGGGTTCGAATGTCTCCGCTCTCGAGCGTCAATCGGACGGATCTTTCACCCAGTGGCAGTACCTCGCCAGTGCTCCGTATTCATTTGTCGGTTCCGCGCCAAATTACGAGACGAATTTTTCGAACGCTTCGGGCGCGGGCGCGCGGACGTTCAAAAACCTGCCGGGCTGGAAATTCCTGGCGGATCGCCTGGGAGTTTCGACGCAGTCCCTGGTTTTCGCCAATCTCCTCGGCAACGGAACCCCGGTGGGATTGTCTCTCGCGCCTGCGGGTTTCAATGGGGGACCAAATGCCACCAGCTTGATGGTGCAAGCCTTCAACCCGGATGGCAGCGCCAAATCCCCCAATTTCTATGCCGTTCCGGCCAGTCCGGTGGGCATCTTGGTAGCCGATTTCAACCGCGACGGCAAGGACGACGTGGTCGTCGTCGGTGAGAATTCCAATACTCCCACCGGTTGGACCAATAACAGCATCGCGGTCTACCTGGGCAACGGCGACGGGACCTTGAAAGCGCCGGTGTTTATTTCCGGCAACCAGGGCACATATAGCGCCACGGCTTACGATTTCAACGGCGACGGCAACCTCGACCTGGCCGTCGTCAACCTGTCTTCGGGAGATGTCTCGATTTTGCTGGGCAAAGGCGATGGCACGTTCGCCCCAGCCGTGAATTACACCGCCGTCTCCCACGGTTTTCTTATCGTAGCGGGGGATTTTAACGGAGACGGGAAGGCGGACCTGGCGGTCGCGAGCGCCACTTCCGTCGCCGTGCTGCTGGGCAAGGGCGATGGCAGCTTCAACGCCGCCGTCACCGCGCAGGCGACTTTCACCTCGATTTCCGCCCTGGCTACCGGCGACTTCAACAACGACCACAAACTCGACCTCGCCGTTAGCGACTCGACCAGCGGTATGTTGTCTATCCTTCTGGGAGATGGAACCGGCAAGTTCCCAACCGAACACGACTATGCGATAGGGTACGGCGTTGGCAACCTCTTCGCCATGGACTTGGATGGCGACGGGAACCTCGACCTGGTTATCGCTTCCGGGCATCCGGACGTATTGACGGCGACCCCATATCTGTCCGACATGGTGCTGGCGTACTTTGGCCGTGGGGACGGCACCCTGATCGGTCCGCCGGAGTATCGTGTAGGCGCCGGGCTCGACACGGTGGCGGTGGCCGATTTTAACGGCGACGGGAAGCCGGATATCGCGGCGGCATCGGGAAGCCTATGGATTCTCCTGGCGAGCGGCGGCGGCGCCTTCAAAACGCCGGTTTCCATAAACCTCGGTTCGGGGGTATCCGCCAATGGGCTGGCCGCGGCCGATCTCAACGGCGACGGCAAGCAGGATCTGGTGGTGGGAGACTTTAACGGAAGCGGCATCTACGTCCTGTTGGGAAATGGCGACGGCACGTTCCAGGCGCCGGTACAATACTCCGTCGGCGGCAGAGTCACATCCATCGCGATCGCCGATTTCAACGGCGACGGCAAACCGGATATCGCGGTTTCCGGCGCATACTACAATACCGGCGCCACTATCGGCATCCTGTTGGGGAACGGAAACGGCACATTCCAAACGGCGGCCAATCTGAGCGGCGCCACAAATCCGGTTTCGCTCACGGTCGGGGATTTCAACAACGACGGCAAGCTCGACTTAGCCATCGCGGACCAAGGGACCTGGCCCCCCAGCTATTACCCGCTTCCCACCGACGGCGGCGTCCTGGTCTATCTCGGCAAGGGGAACGGCGGTTTTCAAAGCCCCGTCAGGTATGCGGCCGGGCTCGACCCCGCCTTCGTCGTTGCCGCGGACGTGAACGCCGACCACAATCCGGACTTGCTTGTGGGCACATTTGACCCGAACTGGAATACCAATGGTCAGAGCGACGTGGCGGTTCTGTTGGGAAACGGGAACGGAACGTTCAAGGCGGCCTCGTACATGGTCACCGAAGAGGCCCCGAACTCGATCGCGGTCGCGGATTTCAACGGCGACGGCAATCCCGACCTCGCCATTGCCCACTGCTGCTCCGGCACCTTCGCGACCTTGATGTTCGGCAACGGGGACGGCACGTTCCAGGCGGAAAATCTGGTTCCGGCCGCTTCTTCTCCCTCCACGGTCGCGGCGGCGGACCTGAACGGCGACGGCAAACCGGACCTGATCGCCGGTCTGGCTCAATATTCGAATAGCGCGGTTGGCATCTTCCTGAACACGTCTCCCTCGGCGCCTGCGATCACTCTCGCGGGCATCGGCAGCGCCGCCAACTACGTGGCCGGGAAGGCCTCCCCCGGCGAAATCATTGTGGTTTACGGCCAGAACTTCGGGCCCGCCTCGCTGGCCCAATTACAGTTCACCAACGGCGTTGCCGACACCAGCATCGGCAGTACCCAAATCTATTTCGACAATGTCGCCGCGCCCATGATCTACGCCGTGGGCGGTTCCTCCAGCGTACTGAGTTGCGTAGTGCCCTATGAGGTGGCCGGCGAGGCATCCACTCAAGTGCAGGTGGAGTACAACGGCGTCAAAGGCAACACGGTGACCGTACCGGTAGTGAGTTCCGTGCCCGGGATATTCAGCATGAACCAATCGGGCGCCGGTCCGGGAGCGATTCTGAACTGGCCGGACTACAGCGTGAACAGCGCAACGAACCCGGTGGCGGCGGGCGGCTACATCATGGCCTATGGGACGGGAGAAGGAAAGACGAACGTCGCCATCGACGGGGAACTTGTGCCGGCGGCGGGGCCGTATCCGTTGCCCCTGCTGACGCCCTGGACGGCCACGGTGGGGGGCGAGGCGGCCGTGGTGATATGGGCCGGCAGTGCGCCGGACAACATCGCGGGAGTGTTCCAGGTGAACGTGCAGATCCCCCCGGACCTCAAAACGGGGGCCTACGACCTGGTCATCAAGGCGGGCAGCTTCGCCAGCACGGCGGGGCTGACGGTGGCGGTGAAATGAATGGAAGGGTCTCACACCTCTTGATTCCCGCGGCGCCCGGTTGCATCCTCGATTGACAGAGAGGACGCGTGGAGGAACGGATCGACAGTTCCTTCTCGATTCCTGGCCGCCGCCGTGTTCGCGGTTCTACGGGGATCTGCCGTAAGATGGAGGATCGTCATGAAACTTCGCACTCTTTTCTGCGCCACTCTCGTGTTCACTCTCGCCCCCGTCGCGGGTCAGGTGAAGAACCCTCCGGCCGCAGCCGCCGCCGTTACGGAAATCCCTCATTTACGAAAGCAGGGGACCGCCACGCAAATGATCGTGGACGGCAAGCCGTTCCTGTTGCTGGCGGGAGAATTGGGCAACAACACCCCCACCAGCCTGGAGTACATGAAGTCGGTGTGGCCCACGCTCATCAAGACTAAGCTCAACACCGCCCTGGCGGCCGTTTCCTGGGCCCACATCGAACCCCAGGAAGGCAAGTTCGACTTCAGCGTGCTGGACGGCGTGATTCTG
>JBEKPK010000113.1:0-14065 GCA_049520795.1 Bryobacteraceae bacterium | reverse complement strand
TGGGACCGCTGGCCTCCGCCCGCGCCGCCTGGGAGCCGCTTCTGGCCGTGGTGGCCGTCCTTACTCTGACCATCGGCAACCTGGCCGCCATCAACCAGACCAACATCAAGCGCCTGCTGGCCTACAGCTCCATTTCCCACGCGGGCTACATGCTGCTGGGCCTGGTGGCCGGCAACGCCACCGGCATAAACGGCATCGAGGTCTACATCATGGTCTACGCCTTTATGACCCTCGGCGCCTTCCTGGTGGTGGTGGCCCTGCGCCGCCGCGGCATTATCGGCGAAGATATCGACGATTTCGCCGGCCTCATGCAAAAGAGCCCCGGCTACGCCCTGCTGATGCTCATCTTCCTGCTCTCGCTGGCCGGCATCCCGCCCACCGCCGGGTTCCTGGGCAAGTACTACATCTTCCTTTCGCTCATTCAAACCGGCCACTACATCCTGGCGGTAATCGCCACCCTCTACGTGGCGGTGGCCATCTACTACTACTTCCGGATCGTGCGCAGCATGTTCGCTCGCGAGGAAACCGAGAAATCCGCCCTGGCTTCGAGCTTCGGGGTGCGCTTCGCGGTCGGGGTCAGCGGCCTGCTTACGCTGGTCGTCGGCATCTACCCCGAGCCGTTCCTCCGGTTCGCGCAGGCCTCGCTGTTACGGTAAGGACGATATGGAAGCGATCATTTCCCATCCCCTATTCGCGCCGGTGCTGCTGACCCTGGTGCTCATCGCGATGATTCCCCTGGTGGCCGGCTACCTCTCGCTGGTGGAACGCAAGGTGCTGGCCGATTTCCAGGTCCGTCTGGGACCCATGCGCGTAGGCCCCCACGGCTTGCTGCAACCCATCGCCGACGCCTTGAAGCTGCTGATCAAGGAAGACATTATCCCCGCCGATTCCGACAAAGCCCTGTTCTGGTTCGCGCCCTGCCTCTCCACCATCACCGCTCTTACGGCGTATTCGGTGCTGCCCTTCGCCAGGAAAATCTTCGTGGCGGACGTCAACGTTGGCCTGCTGGTGGTTTCCTCCATGTCGGCCGTCGGGATTCTGGGGATCATCCTGGGCGGCTGGTCTTCCAACAGCCACTACGCCCTGCTCGGCTCGCTGCGCAGCGCCGCGCAACTGGTGAGCTACGAAGTGGCCCTGGCCTTCGCCCTGCTCTCGGGCGTCATGGTGGCGGGCACCCTGAGCATGCAGGGTATCGTGAAGTCCCAGCTCGATCGCGGCGTGTGGGGGGCCTTCGCCAACTACGGCTTCATGCTCGTGCCCTTCGGTCTTTATATCATCGCCGCCGTGGCCGAAACCAACCGCGCGCCATTCGATCTGCCGGAAGCCGAATCCGAGCTGGTGGCCGGCTTCCACACCGAATACAGCGGATTCCGCTTCGCCCTTTACTTCCTGGCCGAATACGCCAACGTGTTCGTGGTTTCCTCCGTGGCCGTGACCCTGTTCCTGGGCGGCTGGCTGCGCCCGTTCCCCAGTGTTGCCTGGCTGACCACCCCGCTCAACGTGGCTTTCCCGGTCATTCTGTTCGCCGGTTCCGGGGCCCTGTCCTTGATCCTGGTGGGCCCCATGAAGAGCCGGATCCACAAGTACCTCATGGTCCTGGTCGCGGCGGGTTTGGTCCTCTCCGGTGCGCTGTTCCTGATTCCCGCGGTCAACAGCGCCGTCATCGGCCTGTTCTGGTTCCTGCTGAAGGTCTCCGGCATGATCTACACGATGATCTGGTTCCGCGGCACGTTCCCCCGTTACCGCTACGACCAGCTCATGAACATCGGCTGGAAAGTGGCCATCCCCGCGGGCATGGCTGCGGTAATGGTGAACGCGCTGCTGGGGATGATATAGCGGACACCGCTCCCTCACGGTCGCGGCTCGCCAGACCGTTACGAGCCGCGACCGTGAGGGAGCGGTAGATCGCCCTCCCGTTCCTATGCGTCTTGCCGCGTTCCTTCCTTCACGCCGCCACGGCCTCCTCCCGCACATTGGCCAGGAACGCGCCATCCTGCGTCTCCCACTCGCGCTCGGGCACGAACACGCGGCTGACGCTCACTCCGTAACGCAACGAGATTTCGGAAGCCAGTTCGCCGGTCCGCTCCAGTTCCGCGAAGTACCGCTCGATGCGGTCCAGCACGATGAGCACATCCACATCGGAGCCCTCGACCTGCTCCTGCCTGGCGTAGGAGCCGTACAGGTACACCTGCCGGAGGCGGAGGCCGTAAATCCTCGCCAGGCCTTCTTTCAACTCCCGCATCAACGAAGCGATCTCTCCGTGCACTGCGCGCCTCCCGGCCACCTTACATTATCCGCTTTCTCCCATGCCGAGGGCGTGTAAGGGAGGTCCGAATGCCTCGCTCATAGCGACAAAAGTGGATCATTTTGATACTCTTTCATGCGATGCGTAGCCTTCGGTGCGAGCGTCCAAAGTGTTTAAGCATCCTCCGCTAACACCGGTCCGCCGAGCGCGTCTGGCATAATAGTACGAGCCAATGATTTCCGAAGCGATGGACGCCGGGGGTCCGCCATGGCCCTTTCGAGCCATTGCGTGCGCCCGTTCCGCGACGAACGCCCTGCGCCACGTTTCCGCGCATGACTTTGTAACCTGTCAGAGGGCGGGTACGCCCTTTCACTCGGAAGCCCGTTCTTCAGGCGCCGGCCCACATGGCGGGGCATGCTAGTAGACTTCGAGCTGATCAAGCGCGCGCAGCAAGGCGATAGCGCGGCGTTCAACGAGGTGGTACTGGCCTATCGAAGACGGATTCTGGGGACGATCACGCGTTTGATCGCCCGCCCGGAGGATGTCGAGGACGTCGCACAGGAAGTTTTCCTGCGGCTGTATTTTTCGCTCGACCAGTTGCGGACGGCGGAGGTCTTTGAACCTTGGCTGTATCGCCTGACCGTGAATGCGGCTTACGATTATCTGCGCAAGCAGCGGCGCCGCATGGAGTTCCGCATGTCGGACCTTTCGGAGCAGCAGGTCATGCTGGCGGATGCTTCGGCGGGCGAAAAGAAGGATCGCGACGAGCAGTATGGGAAGAAAATCCGGGAATCCGTGGATTCGCTCCTTGGGGCGGTCTCGGAGGCGGATCGGATTCTTCTGATGCTGAAAGAAGTAGAAGGACTTTCGCTAAAGGAACTTGAAAAGATTTACAAGGTGAACGAGAATGCTCTTAAGGTCCGGTTGTTTCGGGCCCGGCAGCGGGTTTTGAAGGCCTTTGGGGCGGCGGGAAAAGGTAAACAGCCGGCGGGAGCCGGCGAGAGGTAATATGGATCTGATGCGCGGCAGCGAGGAAGAACGGCTCGATGCGCTGTTTCGGGCGTTTCGTGAATGCCCGGCGCCGGAACCCAGCGCCAATTTCATGCCCAACCTATGGGCCAGAATCGACGCTCGTCAAAGCTTCACTTTTTCGTTCCGGCGGCTGGCCAACGCTTTCGTAACGGCGGCGGTGGCTGTTTCCATAGCCTTGGGCGTGTACATGTCGCTTCCCGGCTCGAACCAGTCGTTTTACTCCCAAACCTACGTGGAGGCGCTGGAGAATTCCAGCCCTTCGGAAACGATGGACCTGATCGGCCCCGTGCGTTTGGATCTGTCCGACCCCGGCCGGTGATGGATGCCTAAACGGTTCTCGGCGGCCCTTTCCCTGCTCCTGGTGTTCCTGAGCGGCGCCTTAGTCGGGGTTCTGGCCCACCGCGCCTACATTCTGAGCCCCAACCACTCCGCCGCCGCGCCGCGCCAACCCGGGCCGGAAGACTTTCGCAAGCGTTACGTGGACGAGATGCGGGCCAAGTGCCAGTTGGACGATCAGCAGGTGGTGCAACTCGAGCAGATCCTCGATGAAACCGGCGCGGCCGTCCGCAAGAACTGGTTGGACAACCACAAACGGAACGAAGACCTGCACAACCAGCAGATAGACCGCATCAACAACATGCTGCGCCCCGAACAGCGCCTGCTGTATGAGAAACTCCGGCAGGAGCGCGAGCAGCAGATGCAGAAGGATCGGGAGCGGGACCGCCGGTCGCGTCCGCCGGGTTCGCCTCCGCCACCGCCTTCCGACAAGAAATAGGGCCGCTGTTCTCCGGGGTGGGAACCCCATCGCAACGCTGTCCCGCGGGCTCGCCATCTGTTACTCTGGCAGACCATGCACCCGCTTCTCCACGACTTGAAGTATGGGGCGCGTTCGTTGTGGAAAGCCCCTGCTTTCACCGCGGTTGCCCTGGCGACCCTGGCGCTGGGAATCGGCGCCGTCGCCGCCATTTTCAGCGTGGTCGATGCGGCCCTCTTGAAGCCCCTCCCATTCCGCGATCCGGAGCGCCTGCTGGCGGTTTGGGAGAACAACCCCACCGCGAACAAGGAATCCATGTTCGTCGCGCCGGCCAACTTCCAGGAATGGCGGCGGCAGAGCCAGACCCTGGTGGACATGGCCGCCATTCGCGATGTCCACGTCAACCTCACGGGCGGACCCGCCGGGCGCGTCAATGCCGAGGAATTACTGGCCGAGCGGGTATCCTCCTCCCTGTTCCCGCTGCTGGGGGTCAAGATGGCGCTGGGGCGGGCCTTCACCGCCGACGAAGACCGGCCCGGCCGCGCCAACTACGCCCTGATCGCCTATTCCCTGTGGAGACGCCGCTTCGGCGCCGACCCCGCTATCGCCGGCAAATCCATCCGGCTGGGCGACCAGGGCTACACGGTGCTGGGCGTCCTGCCGGCGGGCTTCTCTGTTTTCGACCCAAATGTCGACATCTGGCTGCCGCTGGCCCTCGACTCCGAGGACCCGCGATCGGCCGGCAACCGCTTCCTGACCGTGGTCGCACGGCTCAAGCCGGATGTTTCCCTGGAGGGCGCCCGCGCCGAGATGGAAACCGTCGGCAGCCGCCTGGAAGCCGCCCATCCAGCGTTGGACAGGGGCTGGCGGCCCGCGCTTGTGCCCCTCCGCGAGGAGTTGGCCGGGCACGCGAAGCGGGCTCTGTTCACGCTTTTGGCCGCCGTCGGTTTCCTTCTGCTGATGGCCTGCGCCAACGTGGCGAACCTGCTGCTCGAGCGCGGCGCCGGGCGCAAAAGGGAAATCGCCGTCCGCCTGGCCTTGGGCGCCAGCGGACGCCGCCTGGCCGCGCAGCTCCTCTCCGAAAGCCTGCTGCTGAGCCTGGCCGGAGGAGCGCTGGGCGTCGCCCTCGCGCGCGCCGCCGTGCCCCTGCTGGCGCGTTTCGGCCCGGCCAACATCCCCGGCCTGAGGCAGGCCGCCGTGGACCCGCGCATGCTCCTGTTCGCGCTCGCCTGTTCGCTGGCCTCCGGGCTGCTCTTCGGCGCCGTCCCGGCCTTGCAGGCCTGTTCCGCGAACCTGAGCGCGGCTCTCACCGAAGGCGCACGCGGAGGAACCATGGGCCGCGCCGGCCGCGCCATGCGCAACGCCCTGGTGGTCTCCGAAATGGCGCTGGCCGTCGTGGTTTTGACCGGCGCCGGGCTGCTTCTCCGCAGCTTCGTCCGCCTGCGTTCCGTGGATCCCGGCTTTCGCCCCGCCGGCATGCTCACGTTCCGCTTGTCCAACCTGGGAGGCCGCGATGCGCTGCCCGGACAGCGCGCCGACTTGCTCGGACAACTGAGTGAGCGCATCGGAGCGCTGCCGGGCGTCCGTGGGGTGGCCGCCGTGAGCGCGCTGCCGCTCAGCGGTCTGAACGTCGGGACCACGTTCTCCATCGCCGGCCGGCCCGCTCTCCCGCCCGACCGGCGGCCCATGGCGCTCCTGCGAACCAGCACTCCGGCGTACTTCCGGGTCATGGGCATTCCCCTCGCGGCCGGGCGCGAGTTCACCGCCGCGGACGACGGCCACGCCCCCGCCGTGCTGATCCTCAGCCGCGCCATGGCCAGACGGTTCTGGCCGGGAAAAAGCCCCCTCGGGGAACACGTCCTGCTGGACGCCTTGCCCGAGCGCGCCTCCGAGGTCGTGGGTGTGGCGGGCGATGTGAAGCCCGAAAGCCTCGAAGGCGACGACTGGCCCACCGTCTATGTCCCGTATGCACAGTCGCCGGCTCCCCTCATGAACCTGGTGGTGCGCGCCACGCCGCCGCTCTCCCTGGCGCCCGCCGCCGAGCGCGAGGTCCATCGCCTCGATCCCGATCAGCCGGTGGCCGACCCGCGGGCCATGGACGACTTACTCGACCGCGTGCTCGCCGCCCCCCGCTTCAACGCCGCGCTGTTGGCCGTCTTCGCCGAAATCGCGTTCACCCTGGCCGCCGTGGGAATCTACGGGGTAATTTCCTGCGATGTCGCCCAACGAACCAGGGAAATCGGTATCCGCGCGGCCATGGGCGCGCGGCCCGTCGACGTGCTGCTTCTCATCTTGGGGCAGGGCGCGCGCCTGGCCGCCTGCGGCATCGCATTGGGCCTGGCGGCCGCGTTCCTGCTCACCCGCCTGATGGCCAACCTGCTCTTTCAAGTGAAGCCGGCGGACGCCTGGACCTTCGCGTCCATCTCCCTTCTGTTCGGCGCGGTGGCCCTTATGGCAAGTTATCTTCCCGCGCGCCGCGCCATGGCTGTGGATCCCGTGACCGCCCTGCACCATGAATAGGATGCGCTAATCTGGGCCGACTCTCCTTAAAACGAAAGGTTTTTTCGCTGCCCGCATTGCTCCGCGTTTCAGCGTCTCTGCGTCAAAGGGGTCCTTCTCGCTTGCTCGTCTTTCCGGGGTTTAGGCTGCCTTGCCGGCGGATCGGAGCCATCCGCCCTTCGCCCGCCAGGACCATCCAGTGTGTTAGATTCTAAGCTGAAATGCGACTTTCCCGTTGCTTGAGAATCGGCGCGTTGGCCGCCGCCATCTGCTGTTCTCTACCAGGGCAAAACACCCCAAGTAAGGACCCGCAGACCGAAACGAGAGGCACTGTGCCCAGAGCCAGCGCGGCCGATTACGAGGCCCAGGGTCAAGTAGGCCAAGTGACGATTGCCGCTGAGTTCGCCGGACACGGCGTCCCCACTCCCCAGGGGCCCCTTGCCACGGACGACTATGTGGCCATCGAAGTGGCGTTTTTCGGACCCCCGGGCGCCCGGACGAAGGTGTCCTCCACGGATTTTACGCTCCGCGTAAACGGGAAGAAACTGCCCAGCCAGCCTTTCGGGCTGGTGGCCGCGTCCGTCAAGGATCCTGAGTGGGCGCCCCCCGAGCAACTCGACGCCAAGAAATCCGCCATGAGCAAGCAAAAGGATCCGGCGGCCGATCCCCTCGCGCCGCCCCCAGTGGTCAAGGTCCCGGTACCGGTATTGCGCGAGTGGGCGCAGCGCGTTCAAAAGGTGGCGCTTCCGGAAGGCGACCGCCCTCTGCCCGAGGCGGGAATGATTTTCTTCCAGTACCACAACAAGGTCAAGGGCATCTTTTTGATCGAGCTGATGTACGCCGGTTCCGCCGGAAAAACCGTCCTGGAACTCCACCCATAGCGAGCAGGGCCCAAACGCCGGCCCAGGCGCGTGCCGGCGCATGGCTCCGAAACTTTGCCGGAGACGGGTAATTGTGGGGCAGGCGCTTTCGCCTGCCAACCGGCTTCAGTAGACGGCGCCCGAGCTTCGCTCGGGTTGACAGGCGGAAGCGCCTGTCCCACATCGGAGGGTGGAGTGTGAGATATGCGGGTTAGACCCCGCTTGGGGACCTTTGGTTCCGCGGCTCGAAACGCACTTCGATCATAACGACGACCGCCTGGGGCGCGCTCCGGCCGGTGAAGGGGCTGTAAAGGCGAACCGGCTCGTACCGCCATTGCGCCACCGCCGCGCGCGCATACGGCCACAACGGTTCCGGTCCGCTCTCGAAAGCGATGTCAACGACCCTGCCGTCTTCGAGAATCCTGCATCGCAGCCGGACCGTTTGAGCTCCCAGATAGCGAAGCTCCGCCGGGTAGCGTGGCTTCTCCATGTGCAGCAGCCGCGGAGTGCGGAGCGTGTCTCCCGCAAAAATGGGGACGCCCGGAGGCTTTGGCGCGCGCAGGTCGAGCGAGTCGGACCGGCGGCAGGAAACCAGCAGCAATAGTGCGCCTATCGCTGCAACCAGCCGCATGATTATTTGACGGCGCTGGTGCTGGCTCTGTTCCCATCAAGACAACTGCTTCCGTTGCCCGTGCCACGCGGTCATGTTCGCGGCCGTCAGGCGTTCTCGCCGGACTCCGTGGCGCCCTCTTCGCCAGCGCCTTGAGCGCCGGTTTCCGCATGGAGCATCCCTTCCAGAAGCTCCCTCGCTTCCGCCTCGCGGTCGCGCGGCACTTGCACCCGGACCCACTTATGGAGAAACGCATCCACGTCCTGCACCAGCGTGGCAATTTGGCCAAGAACGAAGAAGGGAATACCCGCCTCCTCCAGCAATCCCTTCGCCAGGGCAAGCTGCACGCCATCGTCCGTCTCCAGCACCACCACCAGGTCCAGAGTGGGGTCGAACGAATCCAGCTCCGGTGGAGGCGTCCCGGCCGACAGGGGAACGTGGCAATCCGAGCATTCGGTGAAACCGTCGCGGAACTCGACCCCGCACTGCGGACAATACATGCGCCACCTCTCGCCCAAGTGTACCGCCGCGTGCAGCCGCATAAACCACCTGTGCGCAAGATAAGGCGCCCATGGGGTCAGGCCTTGCGCCGACGCTTGGCTCCGACACTTTGCCGGGAACGGGTAATTGTGGGGCAGGCGCTTTCACCTGCCGACCGGCTTCGGTAGGGGGCTCCCGAGCTTCGCTCGTGTTGACAGGCGGAAACGCCTGTCCCACATCATCCAGGCGAGCGGAAGGCCCTGTCCCTACCTCAGGATCTGGAATAGGTTGCTGTAGTCATCCGTCCAAAGCCTGATTTTCCGGCCGGCCTCGATCCGGGCCGATCCATCCATGATGAGCTTGTCGAAGCCGCTGGCCGGCGATGTCGCCAGTACCCAACTGGCGGCGAACACGTCCTCGGCTTCGTCGTCGTCGTTATCCACGCGGCGGTCGGTCTTGCCGAGCGCCCGGCATTCCCCGTCGACCACCGGCTCCAGGTCGAGGAAACGGTTCGAGATGTTCACCGCCAGGATTCCGTCCGGCTTCAGATGGCGGAAGTACAACTCCATGGCCTCGTGCGTGAGCAGATGCACGGGGACCGACTCACTCGAAAACGCGTCCACCGCCAGAACGTCGAAGTTCTCCGGGGGCTCCCTTTCGAGCGAGAGCCGGCCATCGCCCATGACCACTTCATGGCGGGCCCTGCAGTCGGCCAAAAACGTAAACTGCGTGCCCGCGGTGGCCGGCTCGGGCAGACTCAGACTTAGCACCAAGGGGTTGATTTCGTAATAGCGGTAATAGTCGCCCGTTCGCCCGTATGACGCGATGGCAGCCGTACCAAGCCCGATCACGCCCACGCGGATGGGGCCGGTCTTCTGCTTGGCGCGGATGGCCAGCCCAATTCCCGAGTTGGGGCTGAAGTAGGTGGTCGGCGAATCGCGCCGGGCCGGATTGAGGAACTGCTCACCGTGGTTGATGGTTCCGTTGGTCAGGCTGCGCGTAGCGGACCAGTGCGTGGAGGGGCCCGAATCGTGCACCCTCAGGCCGCCATAGAAATTGCGGACCATCAAGCGGGTTTCCGAAGTGACGTAGCGCGTTTGGTAGCCCACCCAGCCAGCCAGCAGCAGCGCCGCCAGCTCGGTAAGAAACGCCGCCCACTGCTTGCCCCGGCGCGCCCAGCGGAATTTCCAGTCGCCGCGCAGGACGGCAAGCGCGAGGGCCGCGCCGATGAGCAGCTCTCGCACGACCACCCATCGGTCAAACTCCTCCGGCGCCTCCCAGCCTGTCCGAAACCATGCGACCACGGCGTGCGCCGGAGCGGCCAGCGAGCCGCTCCAAGGGTATGCGACGTACCCGGCGGCGGCCAATGCCGCCACGGCGAGCAGGTAACGCCGGGAGGGAAGCAGGCAGCGCTGCCAGGCGGCGTCCGGATGCGCCCTCAGAGCCGTCACGGCCAGGGCCGCGGCGGCCACCAGCCCGAGCGGCAGCTCGTAGTAAGCGTTGAATAACAGCGGCGCGGCCAGTCCGACCAGCAATCCGCCGGCCGCTCCGCCGGCCGCGATTGTCAAGTAGAAGTGGGTCAAGTAGCGGGGATGCGGCTTCAGGCGCGCCAACTCCCCGTGGCACACCATCGAGCAGGTGAAGAGGCCCATGAGAAACAGAGGAATCCCAACCTGGATCGGCAACACGCCGGCGTTCTCGCCGAGGGTGGCATACGCCATACAGGCCAGGGCCACGCCCAGCAGCGCCACGAACGCATGGCGGCGATACCAGCCGCCGCTTTCGAAGCACAGGATGAAGGAGAGCAGATAGACGCTGAGCGGCAATACCCATAGGAGCGGAATCGCCGCCACGTTCTGGGTGAGCTGGCTGGTGACAGCCAACAGCAGCGCGGACGCGCAGGCGGGTAGCAGCAGCCACATGGCATACAGCCCCGGTCCCGGCCGCTCCGCGTCCGCGCACTCGGCCTCCCGCTGCGCCGCGTCCAAAGGGCCCCCGGCGCTGCTCCCCGAGCGGAACGCCGTGAATCCGCACAGCAGGATGAACCCGCCGTAGGCGATGGACCATATTACGGCCTGCTGGCGCGTGGCGAGCACCGGCTCAAACAGCACCGGATAGCTCAATAGCGCGAACATGGAGCCGGCGTTGGAGAGCGCGTAGAGGCGGTATGGCAGGGCGCCCTGGCGGCGCCGGGCGTACCAGGCCTGGAGCAGCGGTCCGGTGGTGGAGAGCACGAAGTACGGCAGACCTACCGTCACCGCCAGCAACCCGAGAATGCGCAAGATCGGATCGTTCGGCGCCGCTGGTTTCCAGGCGGCGCCCGGATAAATCGGCAGCGCCAGAGCGCTGGCCAGCAGAAGAGCGCCATGCGTCATGGCCTGTGCGCGCGGCTTCAGATACCGCACCAGGGCGTGGGCGTAAAGATAGCCCAGCAGCAGAACGAGCTGGAAAAACAGCAGGCATGTGGTCCACACGGCCGCCGATCCCCCGAACCAGGGAAGGATGATCTTGGCGATCACCGGCTGCACCTGAAAGAGCAAGAAGGCGCCGACTAGAATAGTAAGTGCGTATAGAAGCATGTGTGGACCAGGCTGTGGGTCGCGGGCTGCGTCCGTGCGGAGGCTTCCAGCATCACCGAACCGGTGCGAATACCACGCAGGTTGGTTCGGGAACGTGTTCCACCACCTGTCCGGCCGGGGTCAGGCGGCCCGTCTTGGGGTCCACGCGGAACAACACGATGGTGTCCGAGTTCTGATTGGCCGCGAAGAGGTAGCCGCCGGTGGGATCCAGAGAGAAATCGCGCGGGGTCTTGCCTTGAGTGGATACGTGTTCGGCCAGAGTGAGCGTGCCCTTGGCCGGATCGATGGCAAACACGGCGATGTTGTCGGCGCCTCGATTGGAGGCGTAGAGAAACTTCCCCGCGCGGTCCGTCTGAAGCTGGGCCGTGGCGCTCGACCCGGTGAAATCCGCCGGAAGGGTGGTTATCTCCTGGATGCGGCTCATGGTCCCGGCGGCCGCGGCATATGCCAGGACCGTGATCGTGGACCCCGGCTCGTTGAGTTCATATAGAATCCGGCCGTTGGGATGAAACGCGAGGTGACGCGGCCCCGCGCCGGGAGTGGCGCTGAAGAACGGCGGATCGTTTGGCGTGAGAGCGCCCGCGGACCGGTCATAGCGATAGATCAAGACCTCGTCGAGGCCGCGGTCGGCCACCAGGGCGAAGCGATTGTCGGGTGAAAAAGCGGCTCCGTGCGCGTGCGGGCCTTCGGCCCGGGGCTTGGGACCGATTCCGTGGTGCTGCGCGAAGCCGGTGGCTTCCCCCAGCCGGCCGTCCGCCAGGATGGGCAGCAGAGCCAGGCTGCCGCTGCGGTAGTTGGCCGCCAGCAGAGCCTTGCCTGTCTTGTCCACCGCGATCTGAGCGGGCCCCTCGCCGCGGCATGAGACTTTGTTCAGAAAGGTCAGTGTTCCGGTCTTGGGATCGATGGCGAAAGCGCTCACCGTGTTGTTCTTGCCGGCTACATCTTCCCCCTCGTGTTCGTTGCCGGCGTACAAAAACTTTTGATTGGGATGGACCGCCAGAAACGACGGGCTGGGAGTTTCGGCGGCCAACGAAAGAGCCGTCAGTTTACCGGTAGCCGGTTGGAAACGGAAAGTATAAATGCCCTTTCCGCGCCTCAGCGTGTAGGAGCCGATATATACGAAGTACTCACCACTGGCGGCGCAGGCGACGGATGCGCCGAGCAGAAGCAGGAGGAGTCCGGCAAGTGTCCGCACGGGTTTTGGGTTGACACGCATTTTTTCAATTAGACCATGTAGGCCGGCGGGGTGGCTCATGCGACCGCGCCGGGCCCACTAGCCCGCGTGCGTTGCGCGGGCATAAGCCAGTTGGCAGGCGAAAGCGCCTGCCAACAATAACGCTAGGCCGGCAGTTGGCAGGCGAAAGCGCCGGCCCCACAATTCCGGAGTGTGAGACTTTCGCGCCGGCGCCCCGGACACTCCGCAAATCGCAGTATACTGGGCTGGTCCCTTCCTATCGACAGGAGATCAGTGGCCCATGTCAGTTACACGGAGATCCTTCTTTGCCCGCGCGGGGGCCATCGCCGCCGCCCAGGGTCTGGCTTTGAAAGCGCAGCAGACGCCCGCGCCGTCCTCGAAATTGCCTCCGCCGGGAGCGCAGCACGACCCTCACCTGGGCACTGCGGATGCCGCCAAAGAGTTCGTTTATTTCGATCGCCGCTCCAAAGTGTCCCTGATCAAGGGTGAAAACCGGCGCAAGAACATTTGCGATGCCCTGGTGGCGATCGACGACCAGATCCGGCCGGGGCTGCGGGCCAGGAAGTATGTTTTCGTCAAACTCAATGGCGTCGATCCGATTTCCAGGCAACTCGGTTCCACCTCGCCCGATGCCTTGCGAGGAATCCTCGACTACCTGGCGCCTCGCTTCAAGGGTCCCGTGGTGGTGGGAGACTCCGGCGACGATCCGGCCAAGAAGACCGTCAGCCAGTTCGGCTGGGACAAGGTCTTCGCCGAGTATAAGCCCCTCAATCTGAGCTTCCATGTTCCCAACGAGGAGTGCCTCTACGGGCTGATGTACGGGATGGATTACGACATGCATCTGATCCCCATCAGGCTCGGCGCCCGGTTCCTGGATAAGGATGCGTTCGTCATGTCCTCGTCGGTGATGAAGACGCACAACATGGTGGTGGCAACTCTATCGGTCAAGAACGTGGTCATGGGAGCGCCTCTGGCTGTGCCTATCGGATCGAATATAACGTGGTTGCAGTGCGAGAAGCGCAAGTTTCACGTAGGCATCCGGGCGGGCAATTACAACATGTTTCTGGCCACCCAGCGAATGATTCCCAACTGGGGAGTCGGGATCGTGGATGGATTCGAGGGCATGGAAGGGAACGGTCCGTCTTCGGGCACCCCGCTTTCGCCGCCGCATCGCATCGCCGTGGCCTCGACGGATTTCCTGGCAGCGGATCGCGTGAGCCTGGAGTGCATGGGAATCGATGCCAGTTGGCCCGGCTATCTCAACTACGCCTACCAGGCCGGCCTTGGCCAGTACGACCTGGCCAAGATCGACGTGCTTGGCGCCAGGATCGCCGACGTCCAAAGGAAGTATCGGACGCACGTCGACGTGGACCGCATGCTCGAGTGGCGAGGCCCGCTGCTCGACCTGCCGCCGAACCTGGGCCGCAATCGGCCCTCGCGGGAAGAGGATCTCTCCGCCTACGCCTGACGCGGGCGGGCCAAGCGCGCCGACATGGACGATATTCGTGCGGCCGACCGTATCCCGGCGGACGGCTTCATAGGCATTCAGCACGTCAAGCTGTCCCGCTGCCGCTGACCCGAGCGATTTGGAGTGTGGTTGCTCACCTGCTTGACAAGCCTGGAGGTCTATGTTGCCGGGGCCGTTTGGGTTTGATTGGGAATCGGGGTAAGTGGTTTCCGTTGGTATGGGATCGGGCCCGGTAATGGGTTCGTTTGGTAATTCTTCCCGGAGGGCTTTGAGCCGGTCGAACTCCTCGATGGCGCGGCGGTAGTGACGCTCGGCCTGGGCCTGATAGCGCAGCAGGAGGCTG
>JBEKPK010000112.1:0-14209 GCA_049520795.1 Bryobacteraceae bacterium | reverse complement strand
TTAGGCACGGCCGCGGGAACAGCGACCGTGACGATCCAGAATCAGAATGGGACGATTCAATCCACAACTATCTCAATCGGCGGCGTTTCGCCGGGGATCTTCCCTCTCAATGGCTCGGGGCTGGTAGCGGCCTGGGCTCTGCCGGTGATTTCCGGAACCCAGCAAGCATTACAGCCGGTGTGGCAGGTGGTGGCCGGAAACGTGGTTCCTTTGCCGCTCAGTCTTGGGCCGGCTACCGAGCAGATTTATCTCGAGATTTACGGTACGGGCTTCCGCAACGCCAAGAACATCACCGCGACGGTAGGCGGCTCGAGCGTGCCGGTACTCGGGTGGGCCGCGACGTCGCAATTCGCCGGAGAGGACCAGGTGAACATCGGCCCGCTGCCGCAGGCGCTGGCGGGTAAAGGAAGCGTGAACATCATTTTGACGGCGGATGGACAGCAGGCCAACGTCGTCACAGTAACCATACAATGATCCGCTTCCTATATCGCCGAACGGCGACAGCCCCGGCACGGTCCCCGCTTGGCAACCCTACGCCACCGGGCCGGCCTTGGCGATTTCCGGGTCCAAGCCCCGGAACTTCTCGAAGTTCTTGTTGAAGCGCGCGGCCAGGTCGCGGGCGGCTCGGTCGTAGGCGTCCTTGTCCGGCCACATCCCGCGGGCATCCAGGAATTGCGAGGGCACGCCGGGACACTCCTTTGGAACCTCGAAGCGGAACACCGGATCTGGCGATGTTGGCACATCCCGCAGGTCACCATGAAGCGCGGCGTTCAGCATGGCGCGCGTGTAGCGTATCTTCATGCGCTCGCCCACTCCCGCCGGGCCTCCCACCCAACCCGTATTCACCAGCCAGCAGGAAGAGCCATGGCGGCGCAGCTTTTCGCCCAGCAAGGATGCGTAAACCGAAGCCGGACGCGGAAGGAACGGGGCGCCGAAGCAGGCGCTGAAGGTTGCCTGCGGGTCTTTCCCCAGACCGCGCTCGGTGCCCGCGAGGCGGGCCGTGTACCCGCTCAGGAAGTGGTACATGGCCTGCTCCGGGGTAAGGTGCGCGATGGGCGGAAGAACGCCGAACGCGTCGGCGGTCAGCAGCACGACGTTGCGCGGGTGCCCGCCCACGCTCGGCATCAGCGCGTTGTCGATGAAGTTCAGGGGATAGGCGGCGCGGGTGTTCTCGGTGATCTGGTCCGAGTCGAGGTCGAGCAACCGGGTCTGGGGATCCATGGCCACGTTCTCGAGTACCGTGCCGAAGCGGATGGCGTTCCAGATTTGGGGTTCCTGCTCGCTCGACAGGCGGATGCATTTGGCATAGCAGCCGCCCTCGAAATTGAAAATCCCGCGATCGCTCCAGCCGTGTTCGTCGTCGCCGATAAGGCGCCGCCCGGGGTCCGCTGAAAGCGTGGTCTTGCCCGTCCCCGAAAGTCCGAAAAACAGCGCCGTGTCGTCATGCGCCCCAATATTGGCCGAACAGTGCATGGGCAGCACGCCGCGCGCCGGCAGGACGTAGTTCATGACGCTGAACGCCGATTTCTTCATCTCGCCCGCGTAGCTGGTCCCGCAAATCAGGACCACGCGGTGCTTGAAGCTGATGGCGATGCAGGTTTCCGAATTGGTCCCGTCCGCGGCGGGGTCGACCTGAAATTCGGGGGCGAAGAGAATGGTGAAATCCGGCCCGCCGGGCTCCGCTTCGTCTTGCCGCAGAAACAGTTGCCGGGCGAATAGCGCGTGCCATGCGAACTGCGTGATCACGCGGAAGCGCATGGCGTAGTTGGTGTTGGCGCCCGAAAGGCAATCCTGCACGTACGCCTCCCGCCCTTGCCAAAACTCCAGCACCCGGGAGTGGATGCTATCGAAATGGGCTTCCGAGAGGGGCTGGTTGACGGTACCCCACTCCACGTTGGCCTCAGTCTCCTCGTCGCGAACTACAAACTTGTCTTTGGGCGAGCGGCCGGTGAACTGGCCCGTGCGCACCACGAAGGCGCCGTTGGCGGCGAACTCCCCTTCCCCACGCTGCACGGCGTGTTCCAGCAACTGCGCCACGCCCAGGTTCCAGTGGGCCACCTTCAGGTTGCGCAGCCCATGCTGCTCCAGGCTCCGCGCGCCGGTTTCGGGGGCATCGCCGATTTTCTTTTGATCTGTGGACATCTTCCGTCAGTCTCCCGTAAGTACCCTATCGTAATATAGATTTATGAGCCACCTTGCCTGGGCCTGTGGCGTGGCGTTGCTTCTCGGTGTCGCGCCGGCCCGGACTCAGGTTATCGAATTCGAATCTAACGGACTGAAGTTTCAGACGCTTACCAAGTCTGGGGTGACTGTAATGTTCGCCCATTTGCCCTCCCACGTGAATGCCTACGCCATCATCCAGGCTACGGTGGCCAACGGATCGCCGGGCCCTTATGTCATACGGCCCGAGGATTTTCTCTTTACCCGCGCCGATGGGGCCGTCCTGCGAGCGTCCGCGGCCGAGTCGGTGGTCGAGCTGCTTACCGAGAAAGGCGGCCGCTCCGACGTTCTCAAGCTGATATCCGAGTATGAGGCCTCGCTCTATGGATCCGACAAGGTGCGCACCACCAACGGCTACGAGCAGCGCCGGGAGGCTGCGCTGATGGCCGGTCCCACCAAGTTGCGGGCCGCTGCGGCGGCCAGCGCCGTGGCCTTCGTGCAAACCCGCCTCAGACCCGGCGAATCCACCGATGGGGCCGTGTTCTTCGACACCGATGGGAAGCCGTTGGGTACGGGCCACATGGTGGTCAGGACCAACACCGACACGTTCGAGTTCAAAGCGCAGTGACCTGGGCGAACTCCCAGGGGGGCGCGGCGATTCCACAATCGGAGCTATTGTAACGGGTACCCCCTGGTTAGGTTGAAGGTCCGCTTCCAGCGGGTCTTGGTGAAGAAGTGCGTCACCACGTCCACAATGTGATCCAAGCCTATGTTGCCGTTGGTCAGATCCTGCGTCGAGGCGTCGTACGACCAGTAGATGACGACCGGCGTCCCCACGATGTTCTCGCGCGGCACCAGGCCCCAATAGCGGCTGTCGTCGGAGTCGTCGCGGTTGTCCCCCATGGCGAAGACGTAGTCCTTTGGCACCACCAGTTCGCCGTTTTCCACGTGATTTCGGAGCATCTCCATGGCCCTGGGCCGCAGCGGAGCCGCCGGGAGCGCCGGGAAGTTGTCGCGATATTCGTCCGGGTAGGACGCGGAGTGTTGTACGTAGGGCTCCTTCACCGGCTTCCCGTTGAGAATCAACTGTTTGTCTACGAACCGGATGTGGTCTCCGGGAATCCCGATGGCGCGCTTGACATAATCTTCCCTGATATCGAGCGGGTAGCGGAACACGATGATGTCCCCGCGGCGCACCTCGCGGTTGGGCAGCGCATTGGCGGCCAAGCCGTCCTGGGGAGCATAGACCAGCTTGTCCACCAGCACGTGGTCGCCAATCAGGAGCGTGCTCTCCATGGAAGCGCTGGGGATGACGAACGCCTGCACCAGCGTGGTAGTGGCGAAAAGCAGCAGGATGATGGTTACGGTCCACTCGGCGCAGAACCCGCGATGCACGTCTTGCGTCATGGCCCGAAACCGGCGCCAGCGGCTCACCCCTGCTTTCGGCTCTTGCTGCTTTGTCTCCACATTGGTCATTGTATCGGATAAGACGCCCGAACATCGAAATGGTCTCCTGATCGGCGGTTTTGACGCGGAGACGCTGAGGCGCGGAGAAGTTCGACGATAGAGGACAGCGCCGTTCCCTGGGTTGTTTCTCTCTCAACTCCTCCGCGTCTCAGCGCCTCCGCGTCAGGATCTTCTCCCTCAACTCCTCAGCGTCTCCGCCGTCCCGCCGGCGGTTATAATCCGGTTTGACACCAAAAACCGCGTTTCTTTTCCCCGGCCAGGGATCGCAATACGCCGGAATGGGCAAAGGGTTGGCCGATTCCCACCCCGTCGCGCACCGCGTGTTCGAGGAGGCCGACGACGCTCTCGGCTTCACCCTCTCGCGGCTCTGCTTCGAAGGGCCCGACGATCAGCTCAAGCTGACCGAGAACACCCAACCCGCGCTGCTCACCGTTTCGGTGGCGGCCTGCGCCGTACTGCGCGAGAACGGGTGGACGCCGGATTATGTGGCGGGCCACAGCCTGGGAGAATACTCCGCCCTGGTGGCGGCCGGAAGTCTGCGTTTCTCCGACGCCGTGAGGCTGGTGCGCCAGCGCGGGCGCTACATGCAGGAAGCCGTGCCCCAGGGCGTGGGCGCCATGGCGGCCATTCTGAAGCTGCCCGAAGGCGCGCTCGATGGCGTCCTCCAGCAGGCGGCCCAGGGCGAAGTGGTGAGCGCCGCCAATTTCAATTCGCCCGACCAGGTGGTGATCGCGGGCCACGCGGGCGCCGTTAGCCGCGCGATGGAGCTGGCCAAGGCGGCCGGCGCCCGCCGCGCCGTGCCCTTGCCGGTCAGTGCGCCCTTCCACTGCGCGCTCATGAAGCCGGCTCAGGACCGGCTGCGCGCGGATCTCGACGCCGTCGAATTCCGGGACCTCGACTGCCCGCTGGTGAACAACTGGCAGGCCCGCGAGATCCGGACCGGAGCCGAAGCGCGCGAGGGCCTCCACCAGCAGGTTCCCAACCCGGTGCGTTGGCTGGAATCCGTCCGTCTGCTGGCGCGACTGGGCGTTGCCCGAGCTGTGGAGACAGGCGCCGGCGGCGTCCTCACCGGCTTGTTGCGCACCATCGCGCCGGGCATCGCCGGACTGAAATTCGGCGAACCGGCCGACATGCCCAACCTGCAACCGTAAGCGCGTATGGGCCGGGCGGCGTGGGAGCCCTGCTCCGGCCCATTTCTCCGGGCGCATTTGCCGATGATGTCTGCTAATCTGTTTTCAAGTGTGCGCAGAATCACATTTCGTGGTCCGGTGCATCTGGTGCGGAAGCAAGGACGTTCGCTCCTCGTCTCCGCGCGGTATCCGCGATGGCGTCATGGCCCTCATGCAGTTGACGCCCTTTCGCTGCCGCGGTTGCGGCAGCCGGTTCTACCGGCGGGCTCTCCACAAGCTGGAGGATGAGGAGCCGAGCCCGGTCACCGAGAACCGCAAAACCGGCTAGCCCCCGGCTAGCGCCTCTTTCCTCGCTTGATTCGCGCCGGCCTGGTCCGCCACACCTGCCCACTCCCGGCGGTTGACGCGCCGCCGAGGTATTGGCGTTGCTAAATGAACGCCGGCGTCTGGTACCCGAAACTGTGCAGGTTCGGGAAGACGTAGTCCAGATCGGCTTGCGCGGAGAGGCCGAACCATTTCGCCAGGGCGGCGTCATACTGGTCCTCGGAAGTGCTGGCCACCCACGTGCCACGGGTCGTGGAATCGTCCGGGCCCCCTAGCGTGAGGTTGGGGAACGTGCCGTACAGGTTGCCGCCCTTGACGGCGCCGCCCATGATCAGAGCGTGGCTGCCCCATCCGTGGTCGGTGCCGGCGTTGCCGTTGGGCTGGAAGGTGCGGCCGAAGTCGGACTCGGTAAACGTGGTCACGTTGCTCTGCACGGTGAGCAGGCCCATGGCCGTGTCGAAGGCCGCCAGCGCGGCGGCGAGATTGGTGTAGAGGGTCACCTGCTGCGCCAGTTGGTTGGAGTGAGTGTCGTAGCCGCCCTGACTGCAGAAGAAGATCTGACGGGTGGCGCCGAGCGCGGCGCGCACCTGGATGAGCTTGGCCACCTGGGCCAACTGCCCGCCAATATCGGAAGTCGGGAACGTGACTCCCAGACTGGCGCTGCCGGCCACCGCGGCATTCACGGCCTGAGCCACGGCGATGGCGTCCTTCAGCGAATTCTGCGCCGCCTGAATGAGGGTCACGCCGCTCGAAAGGCTGAGCATATTCTGCAAGGCGGTGGACCCCGGATCGGTGGCGGGCGCCACCAGGCCGAAATTGCTGGTGTTCACGGTGGAGGGCTGGGTGGTTTCACCGATCAACTGCAGCGCGTTGCCGCTGATGCTTATGCAGGGCGGCACGGTGGCGCCGGAAACGCCGGCCAGCCTGTCGGCCAGCCGCCCCGACCAGCCGGTGTTGGCGCCGCCCTGCGGAACGGCGTTCTGCCACTCGTTCTGCTGGTCGGAATGCGAATAAAGATTCACCGGCAGCGGAACGGAGGCGAGCTCGGGCAGGCCGTTCGAACCGTGCGGCACCGATTGCACCAGCGTTCCCGCATTGGCCAGCAGCGCCAGGCGTTTGGAGGAGGTGTAGAGCGCGGCGATAGGCCCGAAACTGGGGTGCAGACCGTAGTCGGCGTTGGTGGCCGGGTCGTGAATGGACAGCAGCGAACTCTGCGCCAGGGCCAGATTCTGGCGGATTTTCTGGTAGTTGGCGTAGGTGGCGGCGTCGTTGGGGACCAGCATGTTGTTGGCATCGTTGCCGCCGAACAGGAAGATGCACACCAAGGCCTTGTAATCGCCGGACGATTGCGCCCGCGCGGTCATCAGGCCGGCCTGTCCGAAGGCAGCCGCCGCGCCGATGGTGGAAAGGGTGCGGCCGCCGAGGCGAAGAAAGTCGCGACGCGATCGAAGCTGTTGGAATGTCATGGCCGTTGTTCTCCCCTACCGTTCGATTTCGTATTGCGGCGATGCCGCCGCGGCGTAGAGCGCGCTGCGTACGCGCGCCGCCAGGCTGGTGGACGCACTGGCGGCGGTGGTCAGAAGGCCGCGCACATTGGCATCCATTTCGCCCCGGTAAAGAGCCTGATTGAGCGCCTCCACCAGGTCCGGCGGATTGTTGGCGAGGTCCTGCAAATTGGCCAGGTTCACGCTAATGCCGCTGGAGATGCCGTTGGTTGCGGCCAGGTAAGCGAAGTTGGCGCGCGCCAAGGCTGTAGCGGCGTTCATCGCCTGGAACTCGGGCGCCACCGGCGGCGGCGTGACGCTGGGAACGCTAACGGCATAGAAGGGCGAGAAGTAGCTGAACACGCTGCTGGGCGTGAGCGCCGTCTGGCCCATCAGGGTGGCCTGGTTGGTGAGGGCATCGGCGGCGGTGACCGTGGCATTCAGCGCTCGCAGCAGGCCGGTGGCATAGAGGATCGGCTCCGCCAGCTTGCCCGTGCCTTCGCTCTGCGCTTCGGTATCCGTCAGCAGGGCGGTAATCACGGTCCGCAGGTTGCCCTGCGAAGACTGGAACACGCTCGCCACCCGGCCCACATAAGCCGGCGAAGGGTTGCTCATCACGAACCGCTGAATCAGCCTGTAGGAGAGGAACGGAGCCACGTTGGACTGCTGGCAGATGCAATCGATCGCCGCGCTCAGGTCGCTCTCCGCCGTCCCGCCGGCGGGGATGACGCAAGGTATCGGCAGGTTGATGTTCTTTTGGGTCGTGTCATGGTAGGTTTCGAACGGAGCCATGGGCCCGAAATAATACGGCATATTGGTCCACAGCGAGCCGAAACCGGGCGTCTCGCCGTAAGTCCAGCCGGTCATCACCTTGGCCATTGCCGAGACGTCGGACTGGCCGTATTCGGGAACCGTCGAGCCTAAGACCATTATGGGATTGCCCTGGGAATCCAACTGCACCAAGCCCAACGAGAAAAGTTGCATCGCCTCGCGAGCGTAGTTCTCGTTAGCCGCCGTGCCCGTAGTGGGGTTGGCCTTGGCGTTGTTCACCATGTCCAGGAAGTAGCCCATGGAGGGATCCAAGGTTGTGGCGGCCAGCAGGTCGTGGTACGTGCCGAAGGCGTAGTCGCCCAGGAGCCGCTGATACCCCACCATCTGCTCGAATAGCGTGTTCTTGACGGCGGACGCCACCAGAATCTGCGCTAGGGCGAACGACGCGCGCTGGCGCAGTTGATCGCTGCCATTTATGGCGGTGTTGAAGAAGGCCGTCTGCAGGCGGGCCACGCCCTCGGTGGCGTTGTTGGGATCGGGCCACGCGCTGGCGGGCGTGGTAAACTGCGCGGCGAGCCAGGCGTTCATCCCCATGGTCTGCAGGTCTACCACGCTTTGGGGCGTGGGTCCCCAAGTGGTCATTTCGAGGAAGCGGACCGCATTGCTGTACGGCATTTGCTCGTTCGCCACGCGGACCGACGTCGCGAGAGGCGTTGAGGTAGCCGTGCCGGGGTTCGGGTTGGTGACCTTGACCGCCGCCAGACGTCCGACCGGCATGGCGATCGCGCCGGTGGCGGTGAGCTGCGTATCGGATACGTAAGTGGTGGCGAGGGCGGCGCCGGCAAAATAGATCGTGGCTCCCTTCGCAAACCCGGTTCCGTTAACTGTGATGGTCCCATTCCCGGGATTCACCGGGTTGGGAGTAACCGAGGTCACCACCGGCAGAGGGTTCTGCAGGTTCACCGTCACGCTGGCTTGGGCCGTGGGGTCGGCCTGGCTGAGGGCGGTCACAATCACCGCCGCGGGGCTGGGCAGATCGGCGGGCGCGGTGTAGATGCCGGCGGTCGAGACCGTCCCGACAGCGGCGTTGCCCCCCGCTTGTCCGTTGACCTGCCAATTCACCGTCAAGTTGTTGGTGTTGGCTACCTTGGCCGTGAGGGCCAGGGTGGCGCCGCAACGAATGGTGCTGCCATTGGGCGTAAGCGTCACCGTGACGGCCGGCCCGACCGAACTTAAAACCGGAATCGAGATGCCCGTCTGGGAACTCGCGCCGCCAATGGTTGCCAGAATCGGTTGATCTCCGGTCGCCAGTTGCGGGACGTACACGTTGACTTGGTACAACCCTGGGCCCACAATGCCGGCGAACTGCACCGTGGCCGCTACGCCGCCGATGGTCACGTGCAGTTGAGTGGGGTCCGCCAGCGGCGCGCGGGCGCTCACCAGTTGGCCGGCCGGAACGGCGGGCGTCGTGGGACCCAAGCCGGTAGCATAGATTTGAAGCAGTTCCCCGGGCTGGGCCGGCCGCGAGGTGGTCGCGCTCCCGAGATACCCGGCCGGCGCGACGTCCACGCCATCGGTATTATGCACCGCAGCCGCGTATTTCGGCTGAAAGGTGAAGAACGCCGGCGAGTAGGCTTCGAGAGTCGCCGTGCCCGTGGCTGTGCCGGCGGCATTGGTGACCTGCACCTGCACCGTCCCGGTAGCGGCGTCCGTGGGCGCCTGGACGTTCAGTTGTCCGGCGCTCACGTAATAGATCGCGGCCGGCTTGCCGTCGATCTGGACGCTCACATTATCGAGCGTGGTCGGGAGATTATTTCCGTTGAAATCGGACGTCTGCCAGGATCCCGTGGTGGCGGACAGGCCGGAGCCGTAGATCGAGACCCACGAGCCACTTTCGATGGCGGACGCGCCGCTGGCGTTGTTCGAGACGCCGGTGATTACCGGCCCCGCCGCGGCGGCTAAAGTGGGCGCGCCGGCGCCGACGAACCCAGCCGTGGAAACCAGGTAGATGCCGAGTAGGATTCTCTGGGGATACATTCCGGTTTGGCCCTCCAAGCTCTGAAATATTCTGGGTGGATTATAGCCCCATTTCTACTGCTTGTCGATCTCGAATTATCCGGTCTTATTTCGGCATTTATCCTGTCAAGAAGCGGGAACTACTATTTGGCGCGGGCGCTTCCGCGTGCCTGCCGAATTGTCCAGACCTTCCGAGGCTGCCGGAGCGCTTTACGCGCTCAGCTCCGCCCGGATCTCCGCCGCCACTCGCCGCGCTTCTTCCAGGTCGCCCGGCGGCAGGCTGATGGCGCCCACGCGGGCGTGCCCGCCGCCTCCGTAGCGCTCACAGATGGTTGCCAGGTTGTGCCGCAGGGTTTCCTGCGTCCAGGGATTGGAGCCCACCGAGATCTTTGTTCGGAAGCTGGAAACGCTCACCGAGACCGTGTAGACGGCCTCTGGAAAGAGGTAGTAGGGGATGAACTTGTTGTAGCCTTCCACGTCATGGCCGGCAAGGTCGAAGAACACCACCGGGCCGTCCGCCCGCGAGAGGCGGCGGATCAGCTCGATGGACTGCATGTGGCGTTCGTACAGCGGGCCGTACAAGGCTTGGATCTCGGGCTCCTCGACGATCTCCGCCAAACTGCGGCGCTGCATCGAGCGGATGGCCTGTTGCACCACCTCCGACCCCTTGGCCGCCTCGATCACCAGGGTCAGCTTCATCGCCGGGGCGCCCAGCTCCACGGCGGTCCTGGCGTCCGGATACTGCGCTCCATCGATAATCACGGACCAGCGCACCAGCTCGTCCAGGTCCGGCGCGTGAAACCCAAAGCGGTCGCCGGCCACCTTGCAAATGAATGAAGTGCAGGATTTGTAGCTGGGATCGTAGAGCTTGCGGCCGCTCGTGTCCCGCCGAAACTGTTCGGCGTCCTCGGCGGTGAGAAAGGCGCTTTGGTGATGATCGAACCACCAGGTGAGCCGGGGGTCGCTCGAATACTTGAAATCGACGATGGCATTTTCATCGCCGTCGAACAGCGCGGGCTCGAACAACTGGGAGGCCTTGTGCGCCATCCCGGTGTAAGCGAACTCCGCTCCGGGGTGAATCGCACCCGCAATGAAGCGACTGAAGAAGGCCGCCGACGCAGCCCCGTCGAAGCAATGGTCGTGGTACAGCACGCGTTCCAGCATGGGGTGAAGGAAAACCTTTCAGATTGCCTGAAATAGATAGGAAATGCAACTGCATTCGGGAAAAAACCCAAAAAAGAAGCAAAACCGGTCTTCCAGGGGCCGGGTCTGCTACATTTGTTGAAAACGATGCGAGACATACCGGGCTGGGACAAGTACTACCTGGACATCTGCAAGGCCGTCGCCTGCCGCAGCAAAGACCCCCACACGCAGCTTGGGTGCGTGATCGTGGGGCCGAACCACGAGATCCGCTCGACGGGCTACAATTCGTTTCCGCGCGGCATCCGCGACGACGTTCCCGAACGCCTGGTGAGGCCCGCCAAGTACCTGTGGATCGAGCACGCCGAGCGGAACGCCATCTGCAACGCCGCGCGGGCCGGCACAGCCACCCAATCGTGCACAATTTTCGTGGAAATCATGCCGTGCATGGATTGCGCCCGAGCCATAGTTCAAGCCGGCATCGTCGAGGTGGTTATCTCGGCCGGACGCATGTCGGAATACTCTAGCGACTATTACAACCAACACTTTGGGATGGTCGAGACGCTCTTTGGCGAAGCCGGAGTGCGCGTTCGACGGGTGTAGGGTCCGGGCATCTGGCCGAGTTTGGCCCCTTAGATGCACTCGAACCACCATGCGGGTGAATTGGCTGTTCCTCTCGGCTCTGCTTCCGGGCTTGGCGGCGCAGGCTCCCAATGTGTGTAATCCCACGGATCTGGTGGGGCCTTATGCGTTTCAGTTGACGGGCCTGACGGATATCTCCGGAACGCCGAGACCAACCGCCAGCCTCGGCCGGCTCGTTTTCGATGAAAGCGGCGGCCTGAGCGGAACGGCTTCCGCCACCTTCCGCGGACTGCTTTTGGGAAACCCGGTGACGGGGAGCTACGAGGCGAAGTCGGATTGTTCCATTGTCTGGAAGCTGCAGGACGATTCCGGCGCGTATCAGAATTTCAGCGGGACGTCTTCGACCGACGGAACTCGCGTCCAGTTCAAACAGACCGACCCAGGCGGCGCCCAGCGCGGAATCATGCAGAGAACCTCCGACGCGTGCTCGGCGGCGGATCTTCTGGCGAAGTATTCCTTCACGGTCTCCGGCAGCGCCACGCCGATGCTGCCCGGCGAAACGTCGCACACGGTGTCCGCCAAGGGGACGGTCGATGTAGCCGAGAACGGCAGTTTTCAGGTGGAAAGCGACTGCTCGGTACGGTTCGGGCTTACGCTCCCGGATCGGGACGGACGGCCCGCCGAACCTTCACCAATGAACATGCGTGGATTCCTGGTCGAAGGCGGCAAGGAAATCCTCGCCTTCCAGACCGACCCGGGCGCCATGGTGGCCGCGCGCTTGAGCCCTGTGACGAAGTGAAATCCCGGGGTCGCTGCGGGGCTTGGCGCTCCTGGCCCCAATGCGGTTCACTTAGCACGTTCGCTCCTCCGTGGCGCAGGCTCTCAGCCCGCCGACTCGACACTCGTGTCGAGTCTGGCGCTCGGTCCGCCACCAAGCGTCGAGAAGAGCCTCGACGCGGCAGCCTCCCATGTGGGACAGGCGCTTCCGCCTGTCAACCCGAGCGAAGCTCGGGCGCCGCCTACCGAAGCCGGTTGGCAGGCGAAAGCGCCTGCACCACAATTACCCGCTTGCGGCAAGGTGTCGGAGCCAAGCGTTTCGGCCGGGACGAGGCAGGCAGGAGCGGCCGCCACGCCAACACACCTGAACACCTGCGAGAAGGTCTGACTAGGCTGGGCCGCCCCAACCGGCCAAACGGGCGCGACCCTATGCGGCGAAATCGATATACCCGCGCCGTGGGTCTGTGCTCACCAGTTTCACCGTTAGCCGATCGCCCACATCGACGCCCTGCTGGCCGCGAATGAGAAGGCCCTCCACGGGAGGACCCAGCACACGCACGAAAACGCCCTTCGGCGTGACGCCCGTCACCACGGCGGCGAACGTCTCCCCAATCCGGTGCTCGAGCGCCACGGCCGCAATGCGTTTATTCATCACTCGTTCCACCTTGCGCGCCGCATCCTCCCGCAGAGTGCAGGTCCGGGCTATCGAGTCCAGTTGCCCGTCCGAGTAAGGCGACGGCTGCTTGGCGAGAACCGACTTGATGAGCCTCTGCGTCACCATATCGGCAAAGCGGCGGTTGGGCGCGGTGGAATGGGTGTAATCGTGGGCCGCCAGTGCGAAGTGCCCCAGATTCGCATCGCCCGCCCGCGCGAAGACGTACTCGCCCGGCCCCATCAGCTTGATCACCGCCAGCGAAAGGTCCGCGTAATGCGCCTGGTCGACGGCTTTTCTCTTCTGCAGGAAGGTATTGAGCGCCCCCGAGTCGGCCTCTTTCGGAAGGGTTTCGCCACAGCGCGCCGCGAGTTCCACGATACGCGGCCATCGCTCGGGAGTCCGCACCACCCGCCGGATCGAAGGCGCGCCGGCCTTCAGGAGCGTGCGCTCCATCACGCTATTGGCGGCGATCATGAAGTTCTCAATCAGTTCGGTCGCTCGGTTCTTCCGGCGGGTATCGATGCCTTGCACGCGGCCGTCCAGAATGACCGCCTCGGCCTCGACGCGGTCGATATCCAAGGCGCCCAATCGGTGTCGCTCGCCGAGGAAGATCTGCGCCGCCTCGTCCTGCAGTCTTAACTGCGCCGCCAGATCGGCGGAAGCGCCTACCTTGGGGGGCGCGCCGGCCGTCCCTTCGATCCACCCTCCGACGCCGTTGTAGGTCAACTGCGCCTGGTTGCGCACCAGCGCCCGATAAATACCGGTGGAGGAAATCGAGCCATCGCCGGCGACCACCATATCCACCACCATCGCCAGCCTGTCGGCGGCCTCGTTTAGCGAAGTCAGATCCGTCGACAGTTGCTCCGGCAGCATCGAAAAGGTCCGTATGCCTGTGTAGACCGTCGTGGTTTGCGTAGCCGCGTGCTGGTCGATGGGAGTGCCGATGGCGACGTCGGAATCCACATCCGCGATGGCGATCCGAACCCGAATTCCGCCGTTCACGCGCTCAGCGACTTCGATCTGGTCCAAGTCGCGCGAGCTGTCGTTATCGATGGAGGACCACAACAGGGCGCGCAGATCGTGCACATCGCCATTCGCGGCGGGCGCTGGCCGGGCCTTGAGCGCCGCCAATTGTTGGTCGGCGCCTGGTGGAAAATCGGGATCGAAGCCCTCGTCGATCATCTCCTGACGGGCGGCGGCAAAAAGATCAAATCCAGTGTCTGGCATGAAAACGATAGCCTACCATGCCATCCGCCGCCCCCACACGCCGCCCGGCGGGCGTGCGACATCAAAGTGGGGTCAGGATTTCATCCTGCCGGGGCGCCCTCTGGGCCCGCTTCTGCCCGGCGTCGCGCGGCGGTCCGAAGAATGCCGGCCAAAAGGCCGGCGGCAGGATGAAATCCTGACCCCACATCGGCAGCCTGCCTGGCGTACCCGTACGCTCAGATTCCGGCAGTTTCGTTGGTCAATCACGCCGCCGTCCACTCTTCTGTTGCGCACCCCCGGCACGGCCGTGACCGAGGCGTTCCGCGCGGCTCACTCGCCGCCCGTCAGCATAGCGCCGCCATCAACGCGCCGCGCGCGGTGGCATTCAACGGATCGGGCGACACGCGCACCTCCGAGAGGCCCACCGGAAACTCGCTGGTCCTTAGCGCCGCGCTGAACTTCTCGACGAAGCCGCCGGGAATCGCCGTGCCCCCGCT
>JBEKPK010000111.1:0-14238 GCA_049520795.1 Bryobacteraceae bacterium | reverse complement strand
TCTTTCATGGGCCGCCGCAGCCGCCGGCTTTGGTTGCGCAGCCGCAGGTAGGACTCTTCCTCGGAGATTCCGTGTTTGAGCTGGAGGATTCCCTTGGCCCTTTCCACCAGCTTGCGGGTCTCCAACTCCCGCTTCATCCCGAGGGTTTCTTCGAGCAGGCGCCCCGCTTGTTCCTCGAGCAGGGATTTGGAAATCGCGACGCCCAACTGCTCGCCGATGAACGCGACCGTGGCGATCTCCTCGGCGGAGTGCTCGTGCGGCTCGCGATGGTGGACGTTCACCACCCCAATCACCTCTCCGGCGTTCACCAGCGGCGCCGAGAGAAAGGCTTCATAAGTATCCTCGACCAGCTCCTGGAACCGTTTGAACCTGGGATCCCTGGCGGCGTTCGAAGCCAGCGCCACCACGGAATTGTTCTCCACCACCCAGCCGGCCACGCCCTCCCCGATCTTCATGCGCAGCGAACCGAGATCGGCCGCGTGCGGCAGCAGCGAAGCGCGCAGAACCAGCTCGCCCGCCTGCCGGTCGATCAGGTACGCCAGGCAGGCATCGCAAGAGGTCGCCTGGGCCGCCAGTGCGATCACTTCGCCCAGCATCTCGTCCACCGAGAGGTTGGAACTCACGATGCCGCTGATCCGGTGGAGGATCTCGACATGCGATCCGTCAGCCTCCGAAATGCGTGTGGCGCCCATACTTTAAACCTATCCTCAATGACCGGTCAAATGCCAATCGAAGATATCTATGCGGGCTATCAGGACTTACTGATGCTCCGGGCGCCGGCCGCAGTCCGGCTTGACGTGGTTGCGTTAACGCTCAAGTTCTTGAGCGGCAAACGGTTCCAGGCTCTAGCCGAGAAAGCGGATTCGCGTACCATGATCCTAGCGGGCTGCAGGAATCGAGAAGTGGGGAGTCGGGCTCTTCGCCGATCACGCCGCCTGGGGCGCCGCCAGACCCAGCACCGTATTCATTATCCAGCGGATTTGTATTCGTTCGAAGGGCGCGCCGCAATAGTCGGCGGCGCCGGCTTCAAGCGCGTCCAGCCAGCGCTTGGGCTCCGGAATGCGCGTGACCGCGATGACGGGCAAGTCCGGCTCGTAGTGCCGTATGGCTGACATCTCTTCTCGAATTCCCGAGCCTTCCCCACTGACGAAAACAACGCCGGACCGCGGACCCCGCAGCAGGTCCCCGGGGAAACGCCGACTGATGACTTTATGAGCTTCCGCCCTCAAGACCCGCGTGAGCTGGAGGTCGAGGTCCGCGGAAAGGCCGAGCAACGTAACGTGCGCCATTTCAGGCTCCTGAATGCGTGGATTTCTCGGCGGGGAGAGGAGGCGTGTCCGCGAGGACCAAACTCCATTTCAGGGTAACCGGCGCCGGGCACGGCGTCCAATCGATTGTTTTTATGGGGGGCATTGGGTTGCCGCAGCAGGAATAACAGACGACGAAAACCATCGTCTGTCCTACCGCATTTTGCGATAATTGTAGTCTCAAATATGAAAGTCGTCGCAATCAACGGCAGCGCCCGGCGAGGGGGAAACACCGCCATTCTGCTTGGCTATGTTCTTGGAGAACTGGAAAAAGAGGGCATCGAAACCGAACTGGTGGAGATGAGCGGGGCCGTGGTTCACGGCTGCCTGGCGTGCCGGAAATGCTCCACCCGCCAGGACCGGCGCTGCTCGCAGAAGGACGACATGGGCAACGTCTTCATCGAGAAGATGGACCAGGCGGATGGCATCCTGCTCGGCTCGCCTACCTACGTGACGGACGTCTCGGCCGAAATGAAGGCGCTCATCGATCGCGCCGCCCTGGTAGGGCGCGCCAACGGCGGCATGTTCCGCCGCAAGGCGGGGGCCGGCGTGGTGGCCGTGCGCAGGGCCGGCGGGATACACGCCTTCGATACCCTGAACCACTTCTTCTTCATAAGCGAGATAATGGTGCCCGGCTCGTCCTACTGGAACATCGGAATTGGCCGCGATCCGGGGGATGTGGAGAAGGACGAAGAAGGCATCGCCACCATGAAGACGCTCGGCCGGAACATGGCCTGGCTAATGAAGAAGCTGAATCCGTAAGGCGCTCACGCCACCGCGATGGGGCGGATGGGCGAGGCGGTGGCGCCTCGGATTTTTAGGGGCGCGGCGATGAACAGGAACTCGTGGACGCCGGCGCGGGCGAGTTCTTCCAGGTTCAGGCATTCGACGATGTGAATGCCCTTTTCCACCAGCAGGTGGACGTGCACGGGCATCGACGCGTCGGGGACCTTTTCAAACGCCACGGTATCCGACCCGGCGGCGAAGACGCCACGCTCCGAGAGCCAGCGGGCGCCGGCGAGGGCCGGACCGGGACCGCGCACCTGGCGGATGAAGCGGGTAGGATCGTCCCAGAAGGCGGCCCAGCCGGTGCGCAGGAGGGCCACATCGCCGGCGCGGATTTCGACTCCGTGGGCGCGGGCGGCGGTTTCGAGATGCTCCGGCGCGATCTCGAAATCCTCGGGGAGAACGCCGCCATAGAGGCCGGCGACATCGAGCAGGACGCCACGACGCAGAATGGGCGGCAGGGTATCGACCGAAAACCGGCCGAGTCCGGCGGCGTAGGACTGAAGCGGGGCGGCGTCCTGCCCTCCGTGGAGGCGGCCGCAGCTCGAGAAATGGCACAGGGCATCGATGTGGGTCCCAACGTGGCCCCCCAAGGCAAAGGCTTCGGAGGCGGAGCTATTGCCTGCCGGCCCGACGTACTCGCCGTGCTGTTTCACCAGAGAGAAGAGGAAGGGCGGATGGCTGGGGTGGTGCGGCATGCCGGTGAAGTAGGGCTGAGAGAGATCGAAGACGCGGGCGCGGGAAAGGAGATCGAACAAGGGAGTCATAGCGGTTCCTTACAGCAGGATTGGCAGGCGAAAGCGCCTGCCCCACAAAGAAGAATGCCGGCAAGAATGCCGGCATGGCAGGCTGGAAGCCCGCTCTACGGGGGCGGAATCGTGGCGGGTCGCGAAGGACTTGCGGGATCGCGATTCAAGCCTGCGATTGAGCGGCGAAGACATGACGGCTCCTTACAGCATGGCATGAGCGCGGTAACCTGGAGTTCTGCCCTATGAAACCCGGTGAGATTGCGAGTTGGAATTGGCAGGCTGAAGCCTGCCCCACCCCGGTTGGAGTTCTGCCCTATGAAACTCGGTGAGATTGCGGCGGCGCTGGGATGCCGGCTGGAGGGCGACCCGGATATCGAAATCGCGGGCGTAGCGGGGATGGAGCAGGCCGGGCCCGGGATTCTGACCTTCCTGGCCAACCCCAAGTACGGGCCCAAGGTGAAACACACCAAGGCCAGCGCTGTGCTCGCGACGGCGCCGGTAGCCGGCCTGGACACGGCGTTTCTGGTGACCGACGACCCGTATCTGGGCTTTGCGCGCGCGCTGGCGCTGTTCTATCAGCCCCCGCGGCCGGCGCAGGGCATCCACCCGCTGGCGCATGTAGCTCCCACGGCGGCGGTGGGACCCAACTGTTCCATTGGCCCATTCGCGGTGGTGGGCGAGCGCGTGCGGCTGGGACGCAACGCGGTGTTGCACCCGCACGTAGTGATTTACGAAGGCGCGGAGATCGGCGACGATTTTCTGGCGCATTCGCACTGCGCGGTGCGCGAATTCTGCCGGATCGGAAACCGGGTGATCCTGCAAAACGGAGTAGTGGTGGGGGGCGATGGCTTCGGGTTCGCCAAACGGAAGGACGGGACGCACTTCAAGATTGTGCAATCGGGCCTGACGGTGATCGAGGACGATGTGGAAGTGCAGAGTTTGACGTCGGTGGACCGGGCGACGGTGGGAGAGACGCGCGTCAAACGAGGGGCCAAGATCGACAGCCTGGTGCAGGTGGGGCATGCATGCACTGTGGGGGAAGACAACATCATCTGCGCGCAGACGGGCCTCGCGGGGAGCACGGTGCTGGAACGGAACGTGCTTTTGGCGGGACAGGTGGGATCTTCCGGCCACCTCACGGTGCACGAAGGGGCCACTGTGTACGCGCAGAGCGGCATCGGCGGCGATGTGCCCGCGGGCGGGCGCATTTCCGGCTCTCCGGCGTTTGCCGCCGGCGAGTGGCTGCGCGCGGCGACGGCGTTCCCCAAGCTGCCGGAACTGCTCAAGACGGTGCGAGAGTTGAAGAAAAGAGTGGAAGAACTGGAGACCCATGTCCGATCAGAATCCGCCGCGGGGCGACCGCCGGCCGGTAGCATACCTGAACCAGAAGTTTCTAAATAGCCCGGACGCTCGGGCGCTGCGAATTCTCTCGGAATTCCTGGAGCCGCTGGCGCACTTCCGCCGCGAAAAGGTGCGCGATACGGTGGTTTTCTTCGGATCCGCACGGCTGCGGGAAGAAGGGCCGCTGAGCCAGTATTACGCGGATGCGCGGACGCTGGCCAAGCTGCTGACCGAATGGTCGGACCAGTTCACCAACAGCACCTACCGCTTCGTGGTCTGCTCGGGCGGAGGCCCGGGGATCATGGAAGCGGCGAACCGAGGAGCATTCGAGGCCAACGGCAAGACCATCGGGCTGAATATCGGCCTGCCCTTCGAGCAGTTTCCGAACCCGTACATCACCCCGGAGCTGAGCTTCGAATTCCACTACTTCTTCATGCGTAAGTTCTGGTTCGCGTATCTGGCCAAGGCGCTGGTAGTGTTTCCGGGCGGCTTCGGGACCCTGGACGAGATGATGGAGCTTCTGACGCTGACGCAAACCCAGAAGCTGGCGAAGCAGATGACGATCGTACTATACGGATCGGCCTACTGGAAGGAGATCGTCAATTTCGACGCGCTGGTGAAGTACGGGATGATCTCGCCAGAGGACTTGAACTTGTTTCAATTCGCCGACGATCCGCAAACGGCGTTCGAGATATTGAGAGGGGGCCTGATGACGTACGCGATGCAGGCGGAGACGCCGGAGACGCCGGCGATATCGAAGTCGCGCAATCCGCAGAGGCCGGAGGGCGCGGGATAGGAGTTGGCAGGCGAAAGGGCCTGCCCCACAAGGCCGGGAGTCCTTTGAAGGCAACGTGGGGCAATGGAGGGTTGCGTGTTTCAGCGCGCGGTGGCTCCGGGGATCGAGATCCGCCATTTTGAGGCGGGCGACGCCGAAGAGTTGTTCGCCCTAGTTGAGCGCAACCGCGCCTACCTGCGCGAGTGGCTGCCGTGGGTGGACGGCTCGCGATCGCCGGAGGACGTGCGCGCGTTCATCCATCGCGCGCTGGTGCAGACCGAAGAGGGTGGCGGGCCGCAAGCGGCCATTCTGCTGGAGGGAGCTATCGCCGGGTCGGTGGGATGCCACCCGATCGACTGGGCGAACCGGAGTTGCAGCATCGGCTACTGGCTGGACGCCGGGAAACGCGGGCAAGGGGTGGTCACGCGGTGCTGCGAAGCGATGCTCGATTACTTGTTCGGCGAACTGAAGCTGCACCGGGCGGAGATCCGCTGTGGGAGGGGGAACGGCAGAAGCTGCGCCATCCCGGAGCGCCTCGGGTTCCAGCGCGAGGGCATCACGCGAGAAGCGGAGTGGGTCAACGACCGCTGGGTGGACATGGTGGTGTGGGGGATGTTGGAGCGGGAGTGGCGGGCGATTCGCTCCACCTCGCGAAGAGAGCCGGACTAGACCTCAAGAGCGGGTCAGGAAACACCATTGTTAATGAGCGTCACAAAATAAAATGGAACTCGAAGAAAGCGCCCCGACGGATGGCGCGAGGATGTGTTATAGTCAAACAAATTCCGTCAAGAAGAGCTGATTATCGCCTCATGGACGGAGCGGGGATAGTACAGGTTAAATGTGTGGGATTGCTGGTTTTACACATCTTCGTCGACCGGGTGATACGGCCGTTGCGCGGAGAATAGCCGACAGCCTGTACCACCGCGGGCCGGACCAATTTGGCATTCACGAAGGCAGCGACGCCACATTATGCGCCGTCCGGCTGAAGGTGATCGACCTGGCCGGAGGCGACCAGCCGATGGCCAGCGAAGACGGGGACACGGTGATCGCCTTCAACGGCGAGATTTACAATCACCTGGAAATGCGGACGGAGCTGGAAGGGTTGGGACACTGTTTCCGAAGCAAGTGCGATACGGAAACGGTATTGCACGCTTTCCTGCAATGGGACACCGGATGCTTCTCCAGGATGCGCGGTATGTTTGCGGTGGCGCTTTGGACCGAGTCCAGGAGGCGGCTGATCCTGGCGCGGGACCGCATGGGGATCAAACCGCTTTACTACTTTAAGCTTGGGGAAGACATATATTTCGGGTCTGAACTTAAAGCGATACTGGAACATTCTTGTGTGCCGCGGCGGCTGGATCTGGGGGCGCTGGACACATACCTTTCGGTGAATTATGCACCGGGGCCGCAGACTCTGATCGAAGGTATTCGCAAGGCGCCGCCGGGACACCTGATCGAGTGGCGGAACGGGAAGGCGCGCCTGGAAGCCTGGTGGAAACTGCCGTCCGGGCCACCGCGGAAGCGAACGCTCGAAGAGGCGAAGGAAGAGCTGGATGGGCTGCTGAGCGACGCCATAAGAGAACACCTGGTGGCCGACGTGCCGCTGGGAGTGTGGGCGTCCGGGGGACTGGATTCCTCAACCGTGTTGCATTACGCGGCGCAGCACTGCGCAGGGCGGTTGAAGACGTTTTCGGTTTCCTTCGCGGGGCGCAGCTTCGACGAAAGCCGGTATTTCCGAGAGGTGGCTCGGGTCTACGGCACGGACCACCACGAGTTCGACCTGAACCCGGATATCGAACTGGAAAGCGCGATCCAGGATTTCGCATACTACTCGGATGAGCCGAGCGCGGACGCGGGCGCGCTGCCGGTGTGGTACCTATCGCGGATGAGCCGGCGGCACGTGACGGTGGCGCTTTCCGGAGAAGGCGCCGACGAGCTGTTCGGCGGGTACCTGACATACATGGCGGACCGGATGGCGAGTCCGTTCCGGCTGACGCCTTCCCCGATCCGAAAGCTGATGTTGTCCGCGCTGGAGCGGTACGTTCCGGTTTCGGACGAAAAGATCAGCCTGGAATACAAACTCAAGCGCTGGATTGAGGGGAGCTGGCTGGACGCCGACGAAGCGCATTTTTTCTGGAACGGGACGTTTTCACCGGAGCAACTGGCGCGCCTGAGGCCTGGGACGCACGGCAGCGGTTTGAGGGAACTGGTGAGCCGGCTGGAGTTGAACGGCCGGAGGGGAATCGACCGGTATCTGCGAGTAGATCAGAATTATTACCTGGCGGACGACATCCTCTACAAGACGGATCGCATGAGCATGGCGCATTCGCTGGAGGTCAGGCCGCCGTTTCTGGATCACCGGATAGTCGAGTTCGCCGCTTCCCTGCCCTCGAACCTGAAGATCCGGGGCTTACGGCAAAAATTCCTGCTGCGGGAATTGATGCGGGACAAGCTGCCGGAAGCCGTGATCGAGCGCGGGAAGACGGGGTTCGACATTCCGACGCACGACTGGTTCCGAGGGCCGCTGCGCGCGCTGCTAATGGACACGGTGACTCCAGAGGCGGTGAAAGCCACAGGCATATTCGACGGGCAGGCAGTGACATCCCTGATAGGCGATCATATGGAGAGACGGATCAACGCCGGATACCACTTATGGGGCCTGTTGACGCTTTTCCTGTGGATGAAGAGATGGAGCGTAGAGATCCCATCGCTCCGGGGAGCCGAGAAGCAGGCTCCGGCCCCGGTATTCGCTATCCGTTAATCGTGGCGCTGGTGGCGGCGCTAGTCTTCCTGGGATGCATTGTCAGCCCGCCTTCCCTGATGGACGATGTGGACGCGGTGCAGGCGCAGATTGCGCGCAACATGCTGCAATCGGGCGACTGGGTGACGGCGCGCCTGGACGGGGTGGCCTACCTGGAGAAATCCCCGCTGACGTACTGGATGATAGCCACCTCGTTCCTGATCTTCGGCGCGCACGACTGGGCGGCGCGCATCCCCTTGGCGCTGGCGGCGGTAGGGCTGTGCCTGCTGACGGCGCGGTTCGGGGCGTGGGCATTCGGCCGGCGCGCGGGGATGTACAGTGGCCTTGCGCTCGCCACCTCGGTGGGTTTGTTCCTGTTCACGCGCATCCTGATTCCAGACGCCATTCTCACGCTGACGATCACGCTGTCGCTGTGGGCTTTGATGCGGGCGACCGAAGACGGGGAGGCGCACCCGCGGCGGTGGGCGGCGGCGATGTGGGCGGCGATGGCGACGGGGCTGCTGCTGAAGGGGCTGATCGCGGCGGTGTTTCCGATCGGCGCGGGACTGAGTTACCTGTATTTCAGCGGGTCGCTGGGGCGGCGGGAAACATGGACGCGGCTAAGCCCCATCGCGGGGGTCCTGCTATTCCTGGGGATTGCGGCGCCGTGGCACGTGCTGGCGACGCTGAGAAATCCGCCCTATCTGGACTTCACGATGCACAGCGAGAGCGGGTCGTATCACGGGTTCTTCTGGTTCTATTTCATGAACGAGCAGGTGCTGCGTTTCCTGAACATGCGCTACCCGCGGGATTACAACACGGTCCCGCGGCTATACTTCTGGCTGTTTCATCTGCTGTGGCTGTTCCCGTGGTGCTTTTACCTGCCGGCCGCGTTGCGAGGGGCGTATCGCAAGCCGGACCGGGCCTCGCGGACGCTCCTGATGGCGCTGTGCTGGTGCGGAGTGGTTCTGGGTTTCTTCACATTTTCGACCACGCAGGAGTACTACTCGATGCCGTGCTATCCGGCGCTGGCGCTACTGGTGGGGTTGGCGATTGCGAGCGGGGACGGGTGGCTGAAGTACGGGACCAAGGCGATTGCGGGAGTGGCGACGGTGGCAGCGGCGGCCATCGGGGTAATCCTGTGGCTGGTGCGGGGGATGGCGGCGCCGGGCGACATCGCGGGGGCGCTGACGCAGCACCCGGAGGAATACACGCTCTCGTTGGGGCACATGTCCGACCTGACGCTGGCGGCGTTTGCCTATCTCAAGACGCCGCTGGCGCTGGCGGGGCTGGCATTCACCGTCGGCGCGGTGGGGGCGTGGCGATGGAATAAGAGCCGCAGCCCGGCCCCGGTGTGGGCGCTGACGGCGATGATGGTTCTGTTCTTTCACGCAGCGCGGGCGGCGATGGTGACTTGGGATCCGTACATGTCGTCGCGGCCGCTGGCGGAGGCGCTGCTCAAAGCGCCGCCGGGCGAGTTGATCGTGGACGATCAGTACTACGCGTTTTCGTCGGTTTTCTTTTATACGAACCGGAGAGCGCTGCTGCTGAACGGCCGGGTGAACAACCTGGAATACGGATCGTATGCGCCGGACGCGCCGAAGGGCGTGTTCATCGACGATGGGGAGTGCCAGCGGCGCTGGCGGGAGGCCCGGCGGTACTACCTAGTAGCGGCGGGAACGGCCATGCCGCGCCTCAATGGACTGCTCGGCAAAGACGCCCTGCATGTGGTGGCCGCGAGCGGCGGTAAATTCCTCTTCACCAATAATTGAAAAACTTTCACGCCCTCTTTTCAACGACTTGAAAGAGTGAGCCGGGCTGGACAAAGCAGCCCGGATGCTAGTTTCAAATCGGGGTGAGGGTTATACGGTCTTCGCGATTTTGGCGAAGCCGTTTCTCTTTCCGAGGGCGTGGATGACAACCAAGAAAACGGGCGGGAAGACTCCGAAGAGTTGCGCCGAGTGCAGCCACTGGAAAGAGGTGAAACGCCAGATTCAACTTTCCGAGTTTCTGAACACGGCTCTCACGGACATCGAAGCGAAACTCAAGACCAAGGAACTGAAGCCCACCATGGGCGATTACTTGAAGCTGCTTCAGATGGAACAGGACAACGAGCACGAAGTCCCGAAGGAAATCAGGGTGACATGGGTCGAACCGACGGGACCGTCAAACTCCGAGGAATAAAGTACACACCACTACCATCGCAGCAGAGATTCCATCAATCCGAGGCCAGGTTCAAGGGGTTCTCGGGGCCCATCGGCAGCGGCAAGAGCCAGGCTCTGTGCCAGGAGGCGGTGCGGCTGAGCTATGTGAATCCGGGGCGTCTGGGGCTGCTGGGAGCGCCGACGTACCCGATGTTACGGGACGCGACGCAGGCGGCGCTATTCGAGATTCTGGATACGAACGGGATACCGTTCGAGCACAACAAAGCCGAAAACACGCTGGTGATGAAAGACTCGGGGTCGCGCATCCTGTTTCGTCCGATGGACGAATTCGAGCGGCTGCGCGGTACGAACCTGGCGTGGTTCGGGCTGGACGAGCTGACCTACACGCAGGAAGGGGCGTGGCTTCGGCTGGAAGGCCGGCTGCGGGACCCGCGTGCGAAGCGCCTGTGCGGATTCGCGGTGTGGACGCCGAAGGGCTACGACTGGGTCTACCGGAAGTTCCTGGCGGATCGCGCCCACGGCTACGAGGTGGTGATCGCGAAGCCGCACGAGAACCGGTTCCTGCTGGACCGCATTCCGGACTATTACGAGCGGTTGCGAGGAAGCTACGACGAGCGGTTCTACCAGCAAGAGGTTCTGGGCGAGTACCTGACCCAGGACGGCACGCGGGTATATGCGGCTTTCGACCGGACCACGCACGTGAAAGAACTTCATGTGGATCCGTATCTGCCGCTCCTGTGGGCGCTGGACTTCAACGTGGACCCGATGTCGTCGGTGGTGGCGCAAATGGGACACGGGCATGTGAACGTACTCGACGAGATCGTGATCCGGCATGGAACCACGAATGAAGCCTGCGCCGAGTTTCTGGCGCGGTACGGGGCGCATCGAGGAGAGGTGGTGGTATTCGGGGACGCATCGGGACACCACCAGATGACGTCGGGGGCATCGGACTACGAAATGGTCCAGGAGTATTTCCAGGCGCATTCGAACCTGGCGACGCAGTACCGGACGCCGCGCGCGAACCCCAGCGTGCGGCTGCGAATCAACCTGATGAACGCCAAGCTGCGGACGGCGGCGGGGCAGATTGAGCTGCTGGTGGACGAGAGGTGCAAGGACCTGATCAAGGACTTCGAACAGGTGATGTACAAAGCGGACAGCGGGCAGATCGATAAAGACCGCGACCGCATGCGGACACACCTTTCGGACGCGCTGGGGTACATGGTCTGGCTGGAGTGCAGAATGTCGAAGCCGATGGGAGAGCGGGACCGAAGGATGCTATAGGGCTGGGGCCAGGAAGAATGCCGGCATGAATGCCGGCGGGGCAGGCCGGAGGCCCGCTCCACGGCGGCGGCGCCGGCAGTGAACCGTATTGGAAAGAGGACATGCAGAACATCAATCGCGAGCATCCGGAGTACGTCGCGCGAACAGCGATGTGGAAGCGGTACAAGGACCTCTACGCGGGCGGCGAGCGCCTGCGGGAGAGCGCGTCGGCATACCTGGTGCGGCGGCACAAAGAGCCGAACGACGTCTACGGCGAACGTCTGGGCAGGGTGTTCTACGAAAACTACATCGGCTCGGTGATCGATTGGTACGCGGCCACGCTCATGCGGCGGGAGCCGATGGTGCTGTTCGAAGGCAACGACGCGGCCGCGAAGGATTTTTACAGCCTTCTAACCGACGACTGCGACCTGAAAGGAACGAACCTGCACGAGTTCTTCCGGAGGCAGTTCATACAAACGCTGGTATGCGGCAGCAGCTACGTGGTGGTGGACTTCCCGCGAGCGAGCGCGCGGGCGTCGACGCGCGCGGAGGAAGACGCATCCGGCAGATCGCGCGCATTCCTGGTGGATTACGGGGCGGAGGAAGTCATCAACTGGAACTACGATTCCAACGGCGCGCTCGAGTGGGCGGTGATCCGGACATCGTGCCTGCGACAGTCGAAGGTCACGGACGCGAAGTGGGAGCGGGAGACGCGATGGATCTATTACGACCGCGAGCGTTTCCAGGTTTTCCGGAAGGGAAACGAATCGAGCGAGATCGAGCTGGTGGACGAGGGACAACACGGGCTGGCGGCCGAGCGGCGGGTTCCGATGTTCCGCATGGAAGTGAGCGAGGGGCTGTGGCTGATGAACAAGGCGGCGCTGGTCCAACTGGAGCACTTCAACAAATCCAACGCGCTCGGTTGGGCGCTGACGATGGGGCTGTTCGCGAGTCCGGTGGTGTATTCGGAGCGCGAGTTCAGCCAGGTGGTGGGGGAATCCTACTACATCCAACTAGGGCCGGAAGACCGATTCGGATGGACGGAGCCGGAGGGAAAGGTCTACCAAATCGCGGCGGACAACTTGTTGGCGCTGAAGGACGAGATCTACCGGGTGTGCTACGCGATGGCGCAGGCAGGCGGGTCGGCGGCGGGAAGCCGGCAGCAATCGGCGCTCAGCAAGCAGTTGGACTTCAGCATCACGGAGGAAGTTCTGCGGGCGTACGGCGACATGGTGAAAGACGCCATGAAGCAGGTGCTATGGGCCATTGCGGCGGCGCGGCGGGACGAGATTGCGATCGACGTATCGGGTCTGGACGACTTCGACATTCAGGACTTCGGCACCGAATTAGACGACGCGAAAAAGCTGCTGGGTTTAGGGATCGGGTCGGAGACCTTGACGAAACAGATATTCAAGAGGCTGGCTTTCAAGTATCTGTGCGACGCGCGGCAGGAGGTCAAGAACCAGGTGGCGGAGGAGATCGACCGGGCGTAGTTGGGGGCAAGGCTCGCTGGTGGGATGGGGAGTCTGGGGTTCAGAAGTGAAATCGGGAGGGTTATGGAAGAAATCGACGTACAAGCGATCGTGCGGCAAGCGCTCAACGAGTTCGTAAGTCGGGAGCAGAGCAAGAGCGAGCCGGCGCACAAGGCGGAGTTGCAGGAAGAGCGCAAGCGACGGGAGCAGTTGGAACGCCGGGTGAACGAGTTAGTGGAAGAGAACAAGCGCAGCCGGCGCGTGGCTGAGGAAGCGGAGAGGGGTTCGGCGGTGCGAGCCGAGCTGCAACGGCTGGGCGTGGTGAAACTCGACCTGGCGTTCAAAGCCGTGCAGGACGCGGTAGTGCGGGCCGAAGACGGGCGGCTGGTGGCTAAAACGGATAGCGGGGAAGCGTCCGTGAGAGACTACCTAGCCGCGTTCGTGGCGGAAAATCCGGAATTCCTGCCGGCGCGGATCGCGGGCGGAAGCGGGCTCTCAGCGACGCAGAAAGCGCCAGTGGCCAGCCGTCAGACGGTGGACCTGGAGCGCATCCGTCCGGGAATGGACGCGGAGGAAATGCGGCGCGTGCGAGAGGAGATCGTGCGGGTGGCATCACAGAGCCTGCGCGGACTATAGGGCTGGTCATGAAATGACGGTTCCAACCGTCGAGCCGCAATCGTGAGGGAGCGGCAGGACCAAGTGGACATGTCGTTTCACGACACAGAAAGAACCGGCGACGGCAGGCGACCGCGCCATGCCCGGCGCGGGCCGGGCGTGCCCGGCCCCTACCGGCGACCGGCAGTAACAGACAGTAAGGAGAATACATGGCAGTTATTACTTCAGCAAACGTCGCGACTGCGATTGTCAAGCTGGTGGCGGCGGAAGCTTTGCCGGTGCTGGTGGGGAACCTCGTAATGGGGAACCTGGTCAATCGAGACTATGAACCGGCCTTGGCGCAAGCCGGGGACACGATCAATGTGCCAATCCCGCCGGACATGGTGGCGAACAACATTATCGACGGAAGCGGATTGGTGCAGCCTCAGAACCCGAGCCTGGGGAACGCGCAAATCGTGCTCAACACGCATGTGGAAGCGACTTTCCAGATTCCGGACGTGATCAAGGTGCTGGCGACGCCGGACCTGATGAAGGTCTACATGGGGCCGGCGATGGCGGCGATCGCACAGAGGATCGAGAGCGATCTGCTTTCGCTGTACGGGGGATTCACGATGAACGGGACGGTGGGAACGCCCGGCACGGCGATCACGGAAGCCACGATCGACGCGGCGGAGACGGCCCTGTTCCTGGCGAAGTCTCCTTCCACGGAGCAAAAGTTCATCGTAGTGGACGCCGCCGCGTATTCGGCGTGGAGGCAGATACCGCGATTCAGCGAGTTCCAGACGGCGGGCGACGCGGGATTGCGCGCGCTGATCGACGGGACGGTGGGGAGGGTGAAAGACTTCTTCGTCTTCCGTTCGCAGTGGGTGCCAAAAACGGGCAGCAACCCGACAACGACGCACAACATGGCGTTCACGAAGAACGCGATCGGCCTGGTGGTCCGCCGGCTGCCGCAGCCGCTGCCGGGAACCGGAGCGATCGCGGAATACGCCGAGTTGGGCAATTTCGGCATGCGGGTGGTGATGAGC
>JBEKPK010000110.1:0-14316 GCA_049520795.1 Bryobacteraceae bacterium | reverse complement strand
ACCTGTGCTCCGCTGTTTACCCACTCGCTCGGCTGACCGATCGTACCCCCCGTTTCCGCCGAGGTGGTCAGGTAGAATTGCGTTGTGAAGTTCGCAGTGTAGGTGGCTGCCGAGGACGGCGCCGTAATCGAATGCCATTGTGCGCCGCCATCCGACCAGCTCGCATACACGTTCTGAATCCCCGTCCCTCCCGATTGCGGAGTGGCAATTACCGCAACGCTGTGGCTCGTGCCCGGAGTCCACTGGAAGGTCTGCGACGCGGCGTATGTGGTTCCGTCCACCGTGAAAGCAAGGCCGGAAGGCGACGTCGTCACCGTAACCGACGCTGTATCGGACTGTGGCGCTCCCACGTTGACGAAAGCTGCGGAATTTGACTGATTGTTGTATTCCGTCGCGATCCAGCCACTGCTGCGCGCGGTGTTGGAGATGCGCAACTCATCGAGCAGCCCATTGAATGGGAAAATGGTCCCGAATCCGTTGGTGGACAGGCCGCCCGCAACTATATCGTCACCGGTGTTCACCGGAGCCGTATGATCGGCGCTCGACCCATTCGCGGCTCCGTCCAGATACATCGTCCAGGTGGCTCCATCGAACGTACCCGCTAAGTGGTGCCAGCCGCCCGTGGTCAGAGTGCTGGGGCTCGTAACGCCATGCGGCGTTCCGTTGTTGCTCGTCCAGCTAAGATAATGGTTCCCGCCGTTATCCGTGCTGGTCTCGAGCATCCACCCCGTCCAGCCCGAAGCGTAGCTATAACCCATTCCTAACAGTCCTTCAGGATATCCGTTCGCCGGCCAGCCCGTCAGATTCAGCCATGCTTCCGCCGTGATCGGTCCCGTGATGCGCAGACCGGCGCCGCCGCCAAGATCCACCCATGCATTCCCGCCATTGAAACGGGCTCCGCCATCGATCTCGCCCATTGCCGCCATCGCATTGCTGATGGTTCCGTTGTTTCCGTTGGAAGTCGAATCCGCCGCGCTCAGCGTGGCGCCGTTCGCCAGGTGCCATACGCCCTGGTAGTTGGCGTCCCACACCGATGTCCTGTTCTGCTGGTTGCCGGCTGACGGATTCCCATAGAACATGTAGATGACCGTATCGGCGGCCGGCGAAACCGAGGGAACCTGCACCCATGCGATCAACTGACCGCTCGCGGGGTTGTACGTTTCGATTTCACAATTCAGTTTGTTTCCGCTAAAGTCCGTGAACAGAATGTCGTTGCCGCTGGACTGGGCATTCGCCGCCAAGCTTGAATCCGATGGCAGCGAAATCAACACCGGAAAGTCAATCAGGCTCGACGAGCCAGATACCTTCGCATGGCTGATGGTGATGGTCCGCAGGTATGCATACCCATTGCCCGGATTCAATGTCATCAAAGCCGTGGCCAACCGAGTGGGGTCCTGAGCGCTGGTCGCCTGAACCGTAACGAATTGCTGAGTCGAGATTATCGCTGGAGCGGTATACAGCCCGCTTGAAGACATCGCGCCAGCCATGGGCGGCAAGAGGGCCCAATTCACCAAAGTATTGGTGGCGCCGGACACCGTGGCTGAAAGCTGAACCGTCTGGCCCCCGATAAGCGTCGCTACAGCCGGACTGATGGTTACAGAGACTGGAATCAAGGTAATGTTAGCCGTTTGGAACTTAGTCGGATCGGCGGCGCTGGCAGCCTTCACGACCGCCGCTTGCTGCGCGGACACATAAGACGGCGCCGTATAGTTTCCAGACGAATCTAGCTGGCCAGGGCCGGACATGATCGTCCAGTTCACCTGGGCATTCGCGGCATACAACACGGTAGCGTTCAGGGAAACTGTCTGGTTCGCCCCTAATGTAACGGTGAGAGGAGATAGCGAAAGGCTCACGGGAAAGAGTGTGATTGATGTGGTAGCCGTCTTGGAAGAATCGGCGGCGCTCGCCGCCTGGACAATGACGTTAGTCTGCGTCGCGATAAAAGCTGGCGCTGTGTAGGCGCCGGAGGTCGAGATGCTCCCGGGGCCGGACGAAAGGATGCTCCAGGAAACCTGTTGATTGGCGGTCCCGGTGAGGGTTGCACTGAACGCCTGCATCTGCGAAGATCCAAGGTTGACGGTCGACGGGCTAATGGAAACGGCCACGGGCTGCAGCGTGATGATGGCGGAGGCTGACTTGGAGGGGTCGAACACGCTGGTGGCGACGATCGTCACCGTCTGAGCCGAAGGCACTGGCGACGGAGGAGTGTACAGTCCGGTAGCCGATACGCTGCCGGTCCCACCGGCCAGCAAGCTCCAGTTGACCGCCGAATTGCTCGATCCGGTCACGGTCGCCGAAAGCTGAAGCGCCTGACCCGCAATCAGCGTCGCGGTCGGCGGGCCCACGGAAACCGACACGGGCTGCAACGTTACAGAAGCGCTTGCCCACCGGCTTGAATCCGCCACGCTCGTCGCCGTAATGGTCACCACCTGCTGCGACGGAACCAGCGCCGGCGCCTGATACAAGCCCGAGGCGGTAATGCTCCCCACGCCACTCGGCGAAATGCTCCACGTGACCTGTTGGTCGCTGCTGCCCGTAATCGACCCCGAAAACTGTTGCGTCTGCCCGGCATAGAGCGTCGCCGTTCCGGGAGAGACCGAAACGAGCACCGCAACGTACTTGCCGAGGCTCCCGACGTAATGGAACGTTTGCGAGCCCCCGCTGGAGAGAGTCAACGGCGCGGCCATACTGAGATTGTTATCGGGCGCAAAGGTCACGGACTGCGAGCCAACATTCACAATCCGCACTTCGGAGCCGTCTTGCTCTTTGCTGGCATCGATGGTGGCTGTGATCGGAATGAGGTTGCCGCTGACTGCCACCGCCGGCCCTAGAGGTTCGATGACCGGAGTCGCTCCCAGGTTAAAGAGGCCATGATTCAAATCCGGGTACGTGCAACCGACGCATGAATCCTGCTGCCATCTGACGTTCTGGGCGCCCACTAGCCCGAATCCGCCTTGGCCGACCTGAAAATTGTAGTTTGGCGTTCCCGGAAAATTCCACGCGTTTCCTTGAACGTTGACGTTATTCCAATAGAGAGAACCCCATGGACGGGGCGGGTTGATCCAGTACACTGCCTCCAACCCGAGCGAGTTCTCCGCGGCAACGGGTGTGAGGTAACCTGTGTTATTCGATATCGTTACGTTGGTCATTGGGTACGAAAAGTCGAAGACGCGGGAGGCGCTGTACTTGTCCAAAATGAAGGTGTTGCCCGTAATCGAGTAGGCGCCATTTGTGAGAAATATCCCGAAACCCAGACAATCGTAGCAAGTGTTCCCGCTGACTGTTATGTTTCCAGGCGCGATGCCGCCCGATTGAGAGCCGATATAGATTGCGCTTTCCGTTCCGCTTGGCAGAGTTTGAGCGATTGTGTCGAATGTATTGTTCGCGATGGTGATTGTTCCGGTAGCTGCGCTCCCATCCACGCCCACAATGACGAGGCCTTCGCGTGGAAAACTCGCGATCATGTTCCCCTGATATACCTGACTGATAAGGGCCGCGGCTCCGGATCCCTGGGTCGCGTTTTCTATCCCGGCGTTAGACCCGTTGGTGATACTGCAATTCAGAACCTGAAGGGAGGCGGCCAGCACCGAAATCCCATCGCCATTGAAGTTCGTCATGCTGGAGTTCTCGATGACCATTCCCGTGACGGCCGATCCTCCCGAGAAAATGTTCTCGCCCTTGAAGTCCTGAATACTCACCGAGTCGATTGTGATGTTTGAAAAGGCGCCCAGTCCCCACATATAGATGCCTTTGTGAGTCTCATCCCAACCGTCGCCGGTTGTAGTGAGCGGCGGAGCCGTCGGAAGGAAGCTATAGCTGAGGGTATTGCCATTCGTCATGCCGTAGAGGCGGAGGTTGGAGACGGTTACGTCGGAAACAGAGATGCTACTGCCGGGCGGGCCATTTCCGTCGCCAAGCCCAATGCAGTGTCCGCGAATGGCGGCGGGCTGGTTCCCAAATTGGGCGCTATTTGGATACAGCGCCCACGCGCCCCGGCAAAACAAATTGGCTTGGGGGCTGGCGCCGACTAACGACACATTGCTGTAGCGGATCTTGACCGCGCTGGGAGCCACGGAGGTGGTCATGTCCGTTGCGGCGAGTACGTATCCACAGGTCGCTCCGTCGGGACATGCTGTCGGTTGCGGAACATTGACGGCGCCGCCGCCGGATTGCCCTACGGAGTCGACGGCAGCTTGAAATTGAGCGGCGTTGTTGGTCCCATACGCGTAAGTCGCGCTGCTGACCGTTGCCGATGCGGAGGTTGACAGCGTCACCGTAGTGTTGGATTGAACGCTCTGGATCGCGGCCTCGAGCGTCATCGCTCCGTAATAGTAAGTTGCTCCTGCCACGCTGGCTCCGGCGACCGCGTTTAGAGTTACCGAATAGGGCGATTCATAGCCGGCGATCGAAGTGATCAGGTTGCCGCCCTGAGATCCGGCCCCAAGTACGATAATTCCCCTCCCGATGTCGGAAGCGGCAAAGCCGCCGGACGAGGATGTCAGAACATTCGAAGCGAGGGCGATCGTGCCCATGCCGGAGCTTCCGCCCGGGCCCGCGCCGATAACCTGCATGTACTTGCCGATGTCCGATGAACTGAACGAGGCCGAGGGGGAAGTAAGCGTTGGCGAACCGGCTGTCATCGCGCCATCGGTTCTGAGAATTCCGTCGGCGACGGCGCCGAACGCGCTCACCGTGGTGGATTGCGCGCTGGCGGCGGGAATAACTAAGAACAAGAGCGGAAGAAGGCGGAGGTGTCGCCAGGCTGCATGCGCCATGCTCCCGAGTTGCTTCGCAGCAGCGGGCGGCGAGATCCGGAACTGCCACGGAGCCCGGAACCCCGACCCGAAAACCGGGGGCCGCGTTCCAAGATCAGGCTCCATTCCATGGTATTGTACCCGGCTCCCCCGAGCGCCTGTTAACGTAATTGTCAGGAACTGCACTTTTCGGCGGGATAGTCGTCCTGTGATCGTTTACGGGCGCGGAATCGGTTCACTGCGGCGGTCGGCAAACGCTGGTGATAAGTGGCGTCGCCGGTGAACTTTTCGTGTCCACTCCATCGGAGGAACTCCCTGCCGCCATCGCTGAGCCCCTATCCGTGGTAAATATGGGCGAGAGGGGACTTCATCGGTTCCTCTTCCGGATTCCGATTTGCACAAGGAGGCGGGGCGCTCATGACAAGCAGAATTTACAAGAGGGATATCGGCCGGGGGTTGCTGGCCGGAGTGACGGTTTTGATCCTTTGTGCGGAGCCGGCAGCCGCGCAGCAGGCACAGGAACCGCAGCCACGCGTGGTGAGCCCGGGACAGCCGGGCCGGGCGCCGTCGGACGCCATCGTGCTTTTCGACGGCCGGGATCTCTCGGCGTGGACCACGCACGACGGACGTCCGCCGGGATGGTCCATCGTCGACGGGGCGATGACCTCCACCGCCAAGCACGAAAACAAGGAGCCCACCGGAACCTGGGACATGGTCAGCAAGGCGACTTTCGGCGGGTCGCAAATCCACGTCGAGTTTTCGATTCCCGACATGCCGGGCGCAACCGGGCAGGCCAAGGGCAACAGCGGCGTCTACCTGCAGGGCCGGTACGAGGTGCAGATCCTGGATTCCTGGCGGAATCCGACTTATGCGAACGGGAGCAACGGGGCGCTCTACGGGCGCTTCGCTCCGCTCGTGAACGCCTCGCTCCCGCCGGGCGAGTGGCAGACGTTCGACATGGTTTTCCACCCGCCTAAGTGCAATTCCGACGGCGGCACGGCGCAACCGGGCAGCCTGACGGTGCTGCACAACCAGGTGCTCGTCCAGGACCACGTTCCGGTGACCGCCGCGGGGAAATGCGAGAGCGAGCCCGGGCCGCTCGTTCTGCAGGATCACTACCACCCCGATGTCAAGGCTACCCCCATGCGATTCCGCAACATCTGGGTGCGGCCATTATAGGAGCGAGGTCAATGACCAACCGGCGATGTGTCCTGGCTGACTCGGCGCTGTTCGCGGCCAGCAACCTGGCGTCGCCCTCCAACTACAATCAAGAATATGGCATTCGATCGCGCGGTTCTCGGCCGCACGGGGCTAGAGGTCTGCCGCCTCGGCCTGTCCGCCAGCTATGGCGCGCCGGCAAGCTCGGTGCAAGAGGCTTTCGACCACGGGGTGAACTACTTCTACTGGGGCTCCTTCCGGCGCAAACAGTTTGGCGACGGCCTGCGCCAGCTTGCGCCGCGCCGGGACCGCTTCCTGCTCCTGCTGCAATCGTATTCGCGGATCGGCGCGCTGGTGGGTCCGAGCGTCGAGCGCGCCTTGCGGGCGCTCCACTTCGACTACGCCGATGTGCTGCTGTTGGGAATGTGGAATCGCGCCGTGCCGCCGCGGATTCTGGATGCCTGCCGCAAGCTGCGCGAGCGCGGGCTGGTGCGGCGCCTGGCGCTATCGACGCACAACCGGCCGCTGATCGCGCGTTTTGCCTCCGATCCGGATTTCGACATTTTCCATGTGCGCTACAACGCCGTTCATCGCGGGGCCGAGCGCGACGTATTCCCGCTCCTGCCCGCGAATCCGCCGGGGCTGGTGGCTTTCACGGCCACAAGCTGGCGGCAATTGCTGGGACACAAGCGCATCCCGCGCACCGAGAAGCTCCCCACCGCCGGGGATTGCTATCGCTTCGTGCTCACGCAGCCGGCCGTGAACGTGTGCATGACCGGGCCGGCCGACGCGGCCCAGTTCCAGCAAGCCTTGCAGGCGCTCGACCGCGGCCCTATGTCGGAGGAGGAGCTGGCGTGGATGCGCCGCGTGGGCGATGCCATATATAACAAGCCGCGCGTGTAAACGCGGGCCTGGCGCCGCTCACCCCTTCTTCTTGACCGGATCGCCGTACAGGATTCCGCGGCCGAACGTGCCGACGTAGACCCGGCCGTACAGCTTGGGATCGCCGGTGATTTGCCCGATTAAGCCAAACTGGTGCTGGTCGTCGTTGATGCGCGTCCAGGTTCGCGCATAGTCGTCCGAACGGAGGATGCCGCGCACTCCGTTCGCCACCCCGACCAGGTACAGCGCCGGGTCGCTTGCGCCGGGCGCGGCCTTGCCGAAACCGAAGCCGCGCAGTTCGTTGATCCCTTCCATGCGCGTGAAGGTCTTGCCCGTGTCGGTGGAGTGATAGAGGCCGGTGAGCGCCGTCACCCACAGGTCGCCTTCCCGTCCGGGAGTGGTGTACAGACGGTCCCAGCCGCTGCCGCCTTCGATGCGAGTGCTGTTGCGCGTGGGCAGTCCGCCGGGTAAGGTAAATGGCTGCTCGACGAAGTTGGCCGCGCCGTCCGTGCTGAGGAAGAGCTTGCCTTCATACAGCGACATGCCGTAGAACTTCTTGGGGTTCACGCGGTCGGCGACGATGCGCGTGCTGCTGGACAAGCCCTTGATCTCGTGCCAGGTGGCGCCCTTGTCCGTGGTCAAGGACGGCCCGGCGCCCCGCGTAATCCAGACCCACGTGGCGCCGTCGGAAGAAATCGCGATGTCTCCTCCGCTCGGCCCACTCGGCCCCCTTCCGGGGCCGGCGCCGCGCCCGGCGGCCGGCGCCTGGGTCGGCGGCAGGGCCGGCGGCTGGGTGGCCGGCGGCTGCCAGGTCTTGCCGCTGTCGAGCGAGTAGCTGATGTTGAAGCCCGGCTGGTGGTGGTGCGAGCACACGCCCACGCGCACAAGCACCTCGGGCTTATTCTCGGCGTAGGCAATCCCGCTGGAGTTGTTGAACACCGGCGGGCTGGAGGCCCCTTCCGGCGCCGGCTTGTCGAGATCCCAATGCACGAACCCGCCGTAGTCCCCTATGGCGCTGAGCAGGTGCGCGCCCTTGGTCGGGCTGGTCATTTCCAACTCCGCGATCTGCTCGATGCCGCGGGCCATGATGCTCCACCTGGTGGGCTTGCCGGCATCCATGTCGGTGAGGTTGAAAGTCTCCCAGCCGCCGTAGCCGGTGGTGAACATGGCGTGGTTGGGGTCCGCCGGATCGATCTCCACATCGAACATCCAGTGGATGGGGGTGGTCGCGGTGTAGGGCGCCAGGCTGTAATCGTACTGCCCGAAGGAATGCGGCGGCGCTGGTTGCAATGGGATAGGAGCAAAGGGGGCCAGCTTGTAATCGTAGCCGCCGCTTTCGAATACCGCCTTCCAGGTCTTGCCGCCGTCGATGGTGCGGTACAGTTCGTCCTCGCCACCGGCGCTGTTCCTGCGGCCGAAGGTGCTGGCTATCACCACCTTGGGATTGTGCGCGTCCACGGACACCGCGGCCCATCCGAACGCCTGGTTCCTGGCGTCGGGCTTCACCGGGGTGATCTCGGTCCAGGCCCCGGACTTGGTATCGAGCTTCCACACGCCGCCCGCGGTCATGCCGCTCGGTCCGGGCCCCGTGCCATAGGAAAGGTAGAGCGTTCCATCGGAGGCCATCACCATGTGGGTGGGCCGGTATTGCGTCGGCTGGCCGGGTACGGGCTGCCAGGTCTTGCCGGAATCCGCGCTGCGGAAAAGGTTGTCCCGGCCCATCAGCGAGACGGCGGCGTAGATAGTCGAGCTGGTCTTACCCTTCGAGCCGCTGCGGGGATCCACCAGGGTGACGACGATGCCGTCGCCGCGAGAACCGCCTCGGCCGCCGCCTCCGCCGCCCGGGGCGGGTTGGGCGCCGCGCCCGGGTTGTGCGGCGGCGGCAGGCGGCGCTTCGGTCACATCGGGAAAGCTATCCACCTTGCTCCACGTCACGGCGCCGTCCGTGCTTCTCCACAGACCCGCCAGGCGCGTGCCGATATACAGGACCTTGCCATTGTTGGGGTCCACGGTCATGCGCTCGCCGTTGCCGCGGCCGTCTTCGTTGCCGCCGAATCGGATGGAAACGTTGGTCCGCTCAAAGGTCTTGCCGCGATTGCTGGAGCGCAAGATGGCGTTGTCGGGCGAATTGGTGTAGGTGCCGCAGGCCAGGTACACGCGGTTTGGATCGGCGGGATCCACCGCAATGCTCTCCACGCCCATCAGGTTCGATTCCTCGTACCCCACCCAATCGAGCAGCGGTTCCCAGAGCTTGGTCTGGGCGTTCCATCGGTAAGCGCCGCCCATATCGGTGCGGGCGTAGCGCACGCCCTTGGCGGTGGGGTGGAAAATGATGCCGTCCACAAAACCGCCGCCCACAATCTGGACGTTCTTCCAGGTATAAGGTTCGGAGGCGGGCTTCTTGGCCGCGTTCTGGGCGGTGGCGGGGATCAGGAATGCCAAGGCGATCAGAACGGATACGAACACTACCGCAAGGACACGATGCGCGGACATAACGGCTCCTTTGAAGATTTCCGGATTACGAACACTCATTGTATGCGCCGGGCGCATGGCGCACAACGCCCGCTGGGCCCCGCGCGACGGGGTCGACACCGTATTCGCGGAATTGTTATCGTAGGGAGTCGCCGAATTTGCGACCGATGTCAACGGAAGGAGAGGATTATGAGCGATCATTCGGTATCTCGAAGAGCGTTTATGGCAGCCGCCGCCGCTGCTCCTGCGGCGCCCGCCATGGTTGCCGCGGATACCTCGGACAGAATTAGGATATTCGATCCGCCGCCCGCAAGAATCCGGATCTTGTGTACCCGGGTCGGACCCACGCCCGGCTTCACGCCGGCGGAGATTGAACAGCTCAAGGCCGGGGGCAAGGGCAACGTGGAGATCTTCCAGCCCACCACCCAGGACGAAATGAACCGGCTGCTGCCCGAGTGCGACGTCGTTTTCGGCCAGCTCAACGCGGCCACGCTGGCGAAAGCGACGAACCTGAAGTGGGTCCAGAACCTGGAAGCCGGACTGGAGAGGGAGATGTTTCCCGAGTTGGTCGCCCATCCTTGCGCGATGACGAACATGGCGCGGATGTACGCGCCGGCCCTGGGGGAAACAGCCCTGGCGATACTGTTGGCCCTCACCCGCGGGCTCCAGAAATACTACATTCCGATGTACGACCGGAAGGAGTGGAAGCCGGCGCGGGATTTGGTCGAAATCCAGGGCAAAACCATGGGCATCGTGGCTATGGGCGGCCTGGGACAGGCCACCGCTAAGATCGCCCACTACGGCTTCGATATGAAGATCCTGGCCGTGGATATTAAACCTATGGCCAAACCGGTCTTCGTCGACACGCTGCGCGAGCCCGAGTGGCTCATGGAGATGGTCCCGCAGGTGGACGTACTGGTCTGCTGCTGCCCCAACACGCCGGTGAGCCGCGGGATGATCAGCGATAAGGTGTTCCGGGCCATGAAGAAGACGGCGTACTTCATCAACATGTCCCGTGGACCGCTGATGGACGAGAACGCGCTCGCCGCCGCCCTGAAGGAAGGCCGCATTGCAGGCGCCGGATCAGACCCAGGACCGACTGAGCCGTATCCCGCCACGGGCGTTCTGTGGGGTTGCCCGAACATGATCTTCACGCAACACACCGGTGGATACTCGCCCGAGCGCCAGATCCGTCACATGGGGCTGCTGGCCGACAACGTCCGCCGCTACGCGCACGGCTTGCCGCTGGAAAACGTGGTCGACAAAGAGCGCGGCTACTGATCTGCGAAACGGCGTGAATCGGTGTGCTCAGAGCCGCCCCTGTACCTGGCGCAGAGGGTATGGGCCGCCGATTTTGCCCCTTAGGGCCTGACAGGAAATAACCAGTCCAATTGCCGGCAACCGCTCCGTAACGGTCGCGGCGCGTCAAGAGCATGGCGAGCCGCGACCGTCAGGGAGCGGTTGGGATGGTTATTACATGACAAGCGCTTAACGCCCCTTTTTCGACCAACTGCCACATGCGCGCGACCGCCGGATAGGCGAGGGTGATTGACAGACGGCCCGCGGAGAGAGAGAATCGCCGCAGGATCGAACTTTACGAGTTGAGGGGGTCTTCTCTCGTGGCAGCCATGAATCGACTTACGGCGTTACTCCCCGCATTGGTCATCGCCTTTGCGCAAAGTCCCGCGCCGCGGCCGGGACCGGCGACGAGCGCAGTCCCCAGTACCGTGATTCGCATCGACGTCAACATGGTTCAGGTGGACGCCGTTGTTACGGATTCCAAGGATAGGCGCGTAACCGGTCTTCAGGCCGCGGACTTCGAGATCTTGCAGGACGGCAAGCCGCAGATCATCACGAATTTCTCGTACGTCTCCACCAAACCGGCGGGAGGAGGAACTGCCCCAGCCCATCTAGCCGCAAAGGCCAAGCCGGTGAAAGGAGAGGCTCCGCCGCCACCGCCGGTGTTCCAGCCCGCCGAGGTGCGCCGCACCCTGGCGCTTGTGGTGGACGATCTCGGACTGGCCGCCGAGAGCCTTCCGCCCGTTCGCGGCGCAATCCGGAATTTTATCGACCAACAGATGCGTCCGGGCGATTTGGTGGCCATTGTCCGCACCAGCGCCGGGATGGGAGCGTTGCAGCAGTTCACCACCGATAAGCGCCTGCTATACGCGGCGCTCGATCGCGTGAAGTATGGCCTTAGCCGCGTCGGCGTGAGCAGCTTCGAGCCGTTGGGAAGGGGTTCGCGCGGCGGCGGCGCCCTCAACCGTTTCCGTGAAGAGACCCTGACGGTGGGAAGCCTGGGGGCCGTCCGTTTCGTGGTGAATGGAATGAGAGGGTTGCCAGGCCGCAAGTCCGTGGTCCTGTTTACCGAGGACATTCGCATGTTGAACCGGGGAATGTCGGATGGAATGGTGGCCGACGCGGTCCAGCAGCTCAACGATGCCGCCAGCCGCGCCTCGGTGGTGATCCATACCGTCGACCCGCGCGGCGTTCAGGACTATAACATTACGGCCGCCGATAACACTTCGCGCATGTCGGCCGGGCGGGCTTCCCGAGTCCCCGCCCAGCGGGAGCGGCAGACGATTTCCTCCCAGCAGGGCATGACCGAGGTGGCGGAGGATAGCGGCGGCCTGTTTCTGCACGATGCCAACGACCTGACCGCCGCCCTGCGAGAAGCGGCCGAAGACAGCGACGGCTACTACCTGATTGGCTACCATCCCGATGCCGATACTTTCGAAAACAAGAACGGCCAGCCCAGGTTCCACAGCATCGAGGTGCAAGTGAAAAGGGCCGGCTTGCACGTCCGCACGCGCGACGGCTTTTTCGGCGAGCCGGGCGGCGGGGATCAACCGCTGGAGCACACGCGCGAGGCGGAACTGAACCAGGCCCTGCAATCCCCGTATGCCGGCGGTTCGATTCACCCGCGCCTGACCGCGATCTTCTCGAATCCGCAAGCCGGCCCGTCTATTAATGCCTTGCTGTACTTCAACCCCAAAGAGCTGAAGTGGTCGAGCGAGCCGGACGGCAGCCACAAGGCGCGGATCGATCTCGCCGCCGCGGCGTACGACGAAAATGGCTTGGCCCTGGCGCCCGTCGACACCACCTTCGCCTTGCAGATGGACGCCCATCAATATGACGAGGCCAAGGGGATGGTGTACGGCATACGTGTTCCCGTCGCGAAGCCCGGCCCTTACCAAGTGCGCGCGGCCGTGCGCGACGCCGCCACCGAGGGCGTTGGCTCAGCCCAGCAGTATGTGGAAGTTCCGGATGTCAAGAACGGCCGCCTTGCGCTGTCGGGAATCCTGCTTCGGGAAGGCGCGGCCGCAGCCAACGCCGATCTTCCCCAGGGGACGGCCCCCGGCGAGGACGTCACCGGCGGGGCCGCGCGGCGGACCTTCCTTCGCGGTACGACTCTGGTCTACGACTACGAGATCATCAACGCCAAGACGGGCGCCAGCCAGCATCCCGAGTTGGAATTGCAAGCCAGGCTCTTCCACGATGGAGAGCAGGCGCTGGCCGGCAAGACGGCGCTGGCCGCCGCCGGAGGCGCGTCCGATCGGCAGCGCGTGATGGCGGGTGGCCGCATGCCGCTGGGCCGCGACATGGCGCCCGGCGAGTACGTGCTGCAAGTGATCGTCACCGACAAGCTCGTCAAGAGCAAGTTCAACACCGCGATCCAATCCATGGATTTCGAAATCGAGCCATAAAAAGCGCGGAAGCGTTCTGTTTGTGTGGGGTCAAGCCTTCGGGCTTGCCGCCGGCCTTTTGGCCGGCGTCTGGCATTGATATCCACGCTCGCGCACCCTCAACTTGCGTTGGCCCCAAATGGCGATAACATAAGCGGTGCCGGCCAAGACGGCAAAATGGAGATCCTGGTGAAAATGAGCACTGCGAAATCGCTGGTGAGGTTGCTTGCGGCGACGTCACTAACCCTGGGCGCCTCGTTGTCCGCCGCCGATAAGACCTTGATTGATTATTTTCTGCCGACGCCGATTCATGGTCGCCTGGCGGCAGACGCGTGGGGCGCCCCCAATGTTCTCCCGCGCGATCCGCAGAATGGCCTCGAAGACGCCACCATCAAACAATGGTGTTATTGGGATGGGAAAATCATCAAGGGGCCGGAGGGCAAGTATCATATGTTCGCCAGCCGCTGGGATCAAGCCCGGGGCCATGGTGGATGGGGCGGCTCGGGCGCCGTGCACGCGGTCAGCGACAATCCCACCGGGCCTTATATAGACAAGGGGCTTTGCTGGCCCGACAATCAAGGCGGCAGAGGGCACAATGTGACGGCCTTGGTTCTGCCGGACGGGCGTTATGCGGTGGTGGTCAGCGAGACCAGGCCGGGCGATGTTTTTGTTTCCAAATCGCTCGATGGGCCCTGGACGCAACTCGGCTCGATCCAGGTTGACGCCAACGGTTTCGACGCCCGGGACGGCAGAATGTCGAACGTAAGCGTGATGGTTCGCCCCGACGGCGACTTCGAGATCGTGGCGCGGTCCGGCGCCATCTGGATCAGCAAGAACGGCATCCTGGGACCTTACAAGCTTCAGGGACACAGCATTTATCCGGGTATGCCGGGCCTCCCCACGCGCAACCTGGAAGATCCGGTGATCTGGTATAGCGGGGGCCTGTATCATATCGTGGTGAATTGCTTCAGCGATCGTAAGGCGTACGATTTGACATCGGCCGATGGCATTAACGACTGGACGAACCGGGGGCTGGCCTTCGATCCGACCACGGACATGATTCGCTATACGGACGGAACCGTGAACCACTGGAATAACATGGAGCGTCCCGGCGTGTACCTGGAGAATGGCCATGTCGCGTACTTTACGCTCGCGGTCATCGATGTGCCCAAATCGCAGGAACTGCCGAACGACAATCATGGCAGCAAAGTTATCGTGGTTCCATTCGATGGCGTGAAGTTCGACCGCGATATGGAAGCCATTTCCAAGGCGGCGCCGAAGAAATAGCAGTTGAGGATCGCGAGATCCGGGTGGCCGGGCGCGTTGGCAGGCGGAAGCGCCTGCCCAACAATGGAAAGCCTCTT
>JBEKPK010000109.1:0-14528 GCA_049520795.1 Bryobacteraceae bacterium | reverse complement strand
GACACGGTGGAGACCGACGATCCCAAAACGCATGCCGCCCGGATACTGGCCCGCAAAAAGATGGGGTATACCTTTTTCAAGATGGACCTTCGGCCCTGGATGATCCGCAACACGCCTGGAGCGGTGAATACCCGCGGCTTGGCAACCGCCAAGGGACTCCGGATGTACGGCGAGCATCTCCAGGCCGTCCGCGACGCCATTGGCTGGGACCAGCCGCTGGTGGCTCACCACTTCGGCCCTCTGGATGTGAAGGATTCCATCCGCCACGCCCGCGCTTTCGAAGAGTATGAGCTCGCCTGGGCCCAGGATCTTCTGCAGGTGGGAACCCTAGGTACCGGGGATGCTCCCAGGAACTGGCGCGCCTACAAAGAGATTAAGGAAGCGACCGTCACGCCCATCAGCGCCGGCGGAAGCCTTTTTGGCCTGGAGGAGGGGTTCCGGCCTTTCATAGAGAACAACGCCGTGGACATCGTGGGGCCGGACCCGCTGGGGGTAGGAGGCATGCGCGAGACCAAGCGAATTGCGGACTTGGCCTCCATGTACGGGATCCCCACCGCGATCCACTTTGGCGGCTCGCCAGTGGGCTGCATGGCGTCCGTGCACGTGATCTCCGCGCTCAAGGACTTCGTGGTGATGGAGAACCACGCCGCCGATATCCCGTGGTGGGGAGACCTGGTAACGGGGCCGGTCAAGCCCATCGTCCAGAATGGCTACATCCGCGTTCCGGATGGCCCGGGCCTGGGTGTGGAACTGAACGAGGAAGTGTGCCGGGCGCACCTTCGGTCGAAGGGGTACTTCGAGCCCACGCCGCAGTTCAACGACTTCATTCTCGACGAATTCAAAACCGGCGGTCCCTATCCGCACCTGGACGGGGATGGCAAGCCTTCCAATGCGCCTCAGACAGCGTGATGTTGTGGTGTTGTGTTGTTGTCCGAGGATTGCCTACCGGCAGGGCGCCCCTGAAAGACTCCCTGAGCTTCGCCGGATGGAACGAAGGCGCTACGTCTCACGGCGCTTCGATGGAGGTGTTCTGCGCCGTAAGTTGCTGGCCTTCGGCGTCCCGCACCACCATGCGGACCAGGTAAGGGCCGGGCTTGACGATGAAGTCGCTGCGCAGGGTGATTCCATTTTCGCGGTTCTTCTCGAGTGTTTCGCCGGTCATCTTGAGGTCGAGAACCTGTTCCCGGCCAGACACCATCTTCCCGTCGGCGTCGAACACCGCCGCGACCAGCCGAACCTCGTTGCAGGAGCGACCGTCGGCCAGCCGGAGCTTGAGTTCTTTGAGGGACACTCGGGCCCACACGATGATCTGGGATTTCCCGGCCGGCTGCTTGAAGGCGCGGGCCAGCAGGTCCACCGGAAGCTCGCTCAGCTCCTCGCGGGAAAATAGGGCGTTGCTCAGCTCTTGTTTGGCCTGCTCGACGGGGTCGTTCAGACGTTTGGGCGCAAAGTAGCCCAGGCGGGCCTGTACATTCAGGCCTTTGGGCGCGGCGAGCTTCACTTTGAGGGCGTGGTACTTGCCGTCGAGCTTCAGGTTCTGCGGCGTAAAGCCCAGGACGTAAATGAATTCCGGCGCGGCAGCCAACTGCTGGAAGCCGCTTTCCAGGTCGTTGCTGTTCTCAAAAAACCGGCCGCCCGTGCCGGCGGCGAGCTCGGCCATGACATTGGTTTCCGCAGAAGCGCCGGAGCTGGCGAAGGAACTCTTGAGAAGAGCCGCATCGGGGTCGTTGTCGGCTCTCTTGCTTGCGTCCAGGCCGGGGTCTGTCCACAGTCCACGGGCATCGAGCGCGCTTATGGTCACCTTAGCCTGGATAGCGTACTGCATCAAATCGTTCGCCTCGATCTGCGCACCGGGCTTGAGGAACCCGGGAGACACCAGAATGACGCTTCGCTGCCCGGCCCGCACTTCCAGGCTGCGTATGGCATCGCGCAGGGCGATGAGGCCCAGCCGGCCATCCTCTTCGCCCGCACTGAGGACGCGGCGCGCCGTCGTCATGGCCACCAGGTTGAGAACTTCCTGTGAGGCTCCCGGATTGCACTCCTTCGCATCGATGACAGCGGCGGCAATGGCCCTGCCGTCGTTCTTGTTCACCATCAGATCGGCCTGGTACAGGGTGATGTCGGGGCACTCTCCGAGGTGGTCCATGCGCCTGGGCCGGGGCATCAGCCGAGCCAGGCCAGCCTGCAAGAGGTCCTGGTCGGCCGTGAATTCCACGGTGGTCTGCCCGGAGGTCGAGTAGATGGCGGCGCGGTCCGCGGGGCGCAGCGTGGAGGCGAGGCGCTTGGCGGCTGCGGCGCGCACGCGCATGAAGTCTGAGGCTCCCAGGTGGAGGTCGTCGAAGACATAGGCGATGTAGCGCTCGGGCATGGCGGCGGCCGGCCGGCTGGGGGAGCCTGGGCCGCGCCCGGCGCCGGGCGTCGTCCGGCCTTCCACGCCACCCAGGCGTTCCACCGAGAACTTAGCGATAACCTGCGGCTTGTTGTTGTCGAAGAGCTGAAAATCGTCCTGGCCCAGATTGCCTATTGCGCGCCCCTGGGCGTCCCGCACCACCACCGGAATGGTAACAAGCTGGACTGCGGCCTTGAACGTCGCCATCTGGTTCCGCGAAGCGATCTCGGGGCCGATCTGGCTCGTGGCGGGCGCGGCTCCCGGTTGCGCCACAAGCCACGGCGCGGCCAGCGTTGCGATCGCCGCGGCTCCGAGGGCCGCGCGCCGGCCCGTTCCGAAGGGCATGTACACACTCCACCTGACCTAAGCCAGATCTTTAGGGCGACCGCGCGGCGCGGGCGGTTACCTATCTCGACGGAGCGGGCGCAGCCTGCCTTGCGGAGTGGAAAGCCGTCCGGTCGTGCAAAGGCCGGGCCCTCACAGATTTCCGCTCCGAGTTCCGTCCGCACGGCAGGATCGCGGGCAGCACGCATCGCGGACCTGATTTCAGGCAATGAAGCAGCCGGAAGGCGCCGGCGGCGGGGTCCCGAGACCCTCCTGGTCGGGAGGCGGTGATTGCCCGCCGAGCCAGAGGATCAAGCCCAGCACCAGCGTCGCGCCCACCAGCACGCCCAGGACGACCGCCAACCGGCGCCACACCTTGCGGAAATGGTCGGCTCGCGACAGCGTTTTCCCGAAGCGCACGAATCTGACGTTGCAGCCGTGACATCGGACCATGGACCCTCCGCACAGCACGGCGATTCGCTCGACCGGACCGCGCCGGTGGGAACGATGCACGCGCGGCGAGCCGCAACTGGAACAGGTTGGATTTTGTTGCATGGCCGGATCGCGATGATGCCTCTATGCTCCGGCCGCCGCCGGGAGTCTTGCGGACAGAGAAAACAGGGGCTGCGCGGATTCCACGGCCGCCCCCAGGTTGACCAGGTCCGATTCCGCCAACTGCGCCAACAATTCCCGGCTGGGCGCATAGTCCGGGACGATCGCCTTGATTTCGACCAGGAGCGCGCGCAGGTCCCGCCGTTCGCAGGCGTTGCGCAGCGATCCCAGATGGCGCATGGCCTGGTCGAGCGGCAGGCGCGCTCCGACGAACACGTTGATCTTCCGGTGCGCCGTGGGCACGATTTGTTCATCCACGAGATTCAGCTCCTCATAGAGCTTTTCGCCCGGCCGTATTCCGGTGAATTCGATGTGAATATCTTCTTCCGGCCGCAAACCCGAAAGCAAGATCAGTTGTCTCGCCAAATCCACGATGCGCACTGGCTGGCCCATGTCCAGGACGAAGATCTCTCCGCCCCGGCCCATGGTCGACGCCTGCAGCACCAGTTGCGCCGCCTCCGGGATGGTCATGAAATAGCGCTGCATTTCGGGATGAGTCACCGTGACCGGGCCGCCGGCGGCGATCTGCTGCTTGAAGATCGGCACCACGCTGCCGTTGCTGCCCAACACGTTCCCGAAGCGCACCGCGACGTATCGGGCGCCGCCGTTTTGAAGAGAGCGTACGATCAGCTCCGAGACCCGTTTGGTGGCGCCCATGATGTTGGTGGGGCGGACGGCCTTGTCCGAAGAGATCATCACGAAGTCCTCGGCGGCGAATTCCGCCGCGATGGAGGCCACGTTATACGCGCCGACCGCGTTGTTCTCCACGGCCTCGAACGCGTGCGACTCCATCATGGGAACGTGCTTGTAGGCAGCCGCATGGTAAACCACGCGCGGAGCGCGCCGGGCGAATAGCTCGCGCAGGCGCTGGCGGTTCTGGATGTTGCCGATCTCGGCGTGAAACGCCACGCCGGGGAACCTCCCGCGGATCTCCCGCTCCAGGTGGAAAAGTCCCGTTTCAGAGGAATCGAAGGCAACCAGCGCGGCTGGCCGGAACCCTGCGATCTGGCGGCACAGCTCCGACCCGATCGACCCGGCCGCGCCAGTCACCAGCGCCGCGCCGCCGCGGAGCTTCTCCTCGATCCGCTGGCGATCGAGTTGGACCGGTCCGCGGCCGAGCAAATCCTCCACGGCTACCTCGCGGATCTGCGCTGCCACGGCGCGCCGCGAGACGATCTCCGCGATGGCCGGCATCGTCCGGAAGGAGGCGCCTGCTTGCCGGCAGAGCCGGATGATGCGGCTCATTTGCTCGCCGGTCGCTGAAGGTATCGCAATCAGGACCTCCCGCGCCTGGTGCGCCCGGACCAGCCTCGCCAGGTCGTCGCCGCCGCCGCGAACGGAAACGCCGTTGACGGTCATGCCGCGCTTGTCCCTGTCGTCGTCAATGAACCCGCAAACCGCCGGGTGGGAAGAGGCTCTCGAACGGGTCTCGCTCAGCAGCAGAGCCCCGGCCGCGCCGGCCCCGTATATGAAGACGCGGCGGCGCTCCGAAGCCCGCGCGTGCGAGGCCACCTCGAGCAGCAGCCTGGTGGCGGCGCGGACCCCCGTGGTCAGCAACAGCGAGATCAGGAAGTCGATGACCAGAACGGAACGCGGAAACGGTTGCGGCGAAGAGGCCAGGAGGGCCGCCGATGCGGCCGCGGAGCCGATCGCGTTAGCCTCGGCCAGCCGCATCAGGTCGGGCGTGGCGAAGTAACGCCACATGCCCCTGTCCAGTCCGAGCCAATGAAACGCGGCTGTTTTGGCGATGACCCAGACGCACACGCCGGTTCGCAGGGCTCCGAGCATCTGCTCCGGAAGCGCGAAATCGTACCGCAGAAGGAAAGCGGCGACGCCCGATGCGGCGAACAGGCATGGCTGGAGCGTCCGTATCGTCCAAATATGCGCCGTCCTTTTCCCGAAGACGCCGGCAAGTAAGAGCGATAGACTGTTCATAGGTTGCATGGCGCTAAGGGGGCGGGGACTGCGTCAAATCGTACAGGCGGTTCGCCGGACGCGGCGCCGGACGCAGGCGCCCGAGCCGGAACCGCCCGCCGGAATTCGCCGCCGCGCACCGAGACCAACATCGCTGCTAAGCAGTTAGGCATGGTTCTCGCGCCGGGGAGAAAATCGCTGGCCGGAGACTCGGTCAACTGGCGGCCCCTTCCGAAGCGCCATAGCGCCGATAGTAGTTCGGACCATAGTAGTGGTAGTAGTAACCTTCGCTCGAATCGGCGCGAACCTCGTTCATTACGATTCCGACCACGTTGGCGCGAAGGCGCGAGAGCGTTGCCAGCGCGGAGCCCAGCGCGTTGCGATTCGTCTGGCCCGTTCGTACGACCATCAGTACTCCATCCACGGCGGTAGCCATCGCCATAGGTTCCGGAAAGCCCAACAGAGGAGGGGAGTCGAGGATCACGAGGTCGTATTCCTTGCTGGCCTCTTCGAGCAACCGGGCCAGTTCCGAGCCGATAAGATCTCCGGCGCGCCGCGAGGGCGATCCGGCTGGCAGCACCTCCAGTCTGGGGACCGCTTCCACCCGAATACGAGCTTCGCGCCAGCCAGTTTCTCCGGTCAGCACGTTGGAAAGGCCCACGGTATTGGGCACTCCAAGCCGCCGGTGCACGCTCGGCCGCCGAAGGTCGCCATCGATCAGCAGAGCGCTCCGGCCCTGTTGCGCGTGCGCGATCGCCAGATGCGTGGCGATCGTCGACTTGCCCTCGGCGGGCACCGCGCTGGTAACCATCAAGGTACGCAGGCGGCGGTCGAAATCCGCCAGCAGGATCGAGTTACGAAGCGTCCGGATGGCCTCTTCGTAACCGGTTACCTCGCGCCTGCCTGGCGTGCGCGTGAGAACCAGCGCGCAATCTCCCCGATCTTCCCCGGCGGCGACCGTCCCGCAGCGTAGTTCCTTGAGCTTGGGAAGCGTGCCTATTACGTCCGTGTTCAGCATCCTGGCGACCTGTTCGGGGTCGCGTACGGCCTTGTCGAGCACGCTGCTGAGGATGGCCGTGCCCACGGCCAACAGCGTGGAACAAAACAGCGCCAGCAACAGGTTGAGCTTGAGATTCGGGAACACCGGCCGGGCCCCCGGCCGCGCGGGGTCGGCGATGCGAATCGCGCTATTCTGAAATCCCGCGTTGATCCCGGCTTCCCTGATCTTGGTGATCAGCTCCTCATACAATTTCTTGTCGGCCTCGGCTTCGCGCTTTAGCGTCTGGTACTGGAACGATCGCGAGTTGATCCGGTCAAACTCGGCTTTGGCTTCGGTCACGGCCTTGTTCAGCATGGCCTCCCGGCTCATGGCGTCCCGGTACTCCACGCTCACCCGTTGGACTATGTTCTCGCGGGCCCTTTGGATCTGGTCCTGAATCTCGGTCACCTGGGTGGCCGCTCTCTTGTTTTCGGGGTGGTTCGGGCCATAGTGCGCCGCCACATCGGCGAATTTCTGCTGCGCTTCGTCCAACCGGTCGGCGAGTTTCTTGATGGTCTCTCCCTGCGAGGAGACTTGCAGGGCCTCCATGGCTCCGCCGCTGACGGAGCGGTAGGCCGTCTCTTTGCGGACGCGCTCCGTCTGCGCGTTCGTGAACTCCGTGTTCAACTGCAACAGGCGCGCCGACAGAATGCTGGTCTTCTCCTCCGGGTTGATTACGTTCAGTTCTTTCTCGAACTGGGCGACCGCAGCGCCGGATTTCTCCATCTTGGCCCGGAGTTCCTCCAGTTGCTTCTCCATAAAACCGGCAAGATTCGCCGAAGACTGGAAGCGCAAAGCGTAGGTATGGTCCCGGTAAGACGCGGCCACGGCGTTGGCGACGTCAGCCGCCAGCCGTCGGTCTGGCGAGCGGTAGCTGATCAGCAGGAGGTACGTATTGGCCGGTCTCGTCACGCGCAGGTTCTTCAGCAGGACGGGAGTGTCCTGAGAAAGCCCGTCATCGTTCGGGCCGGCGTCGGCCAACTCTTCTTCACGCTCCCGTAGATGGTAACGGTCGGCCACCGGACGCAGGACGGAATCCGACCGGATCAGCTTTATCTGGGTAGCCAGGAACTGGTCCGCATCGTTGGGCGCGGCTCGTTCGGCATCCTGGCCGATCACGCCGGATGGCGTCTGCCGGTCCACATCCATGGTGGCCGTCGACTCGTAAATGGGCGTGAGCCGCTTGGAGACAATCACAGCGCCGAGCGCAGTCATAAGGACGAAACCCATGATCTTCCAGCGGTGCCGCCGGAGGATCCAAAGATAGTGCGACAGCGGCAAGCTCGGCTGTTCGGGCTCGAAATCCATAACCGGATTGGGCGCGCGGAACATTCCGGCCGGCATGATCCGTCCATTCTTCTCTTCTCCCGGCCCAAGGAAACCACGAATCAAATTAGTGTCCGGCATGTATCCGACCTCGCTTCTTCTCAACGGACCAGCGCGTAAATGAGGGCCGTCGATGCGGCCCCCCCGAGCAGCAGGATCTTCTCCAGGGTGGCCATCGACAAGCGCTTTCCACTGTTGTCGGGGATGTAGAGGATGTCGTTCGCCAGCAGCGGCACATCCGGCGCTTTACGCTGCAAAACCTGCTTCAACTCCACGGTGATCTGGTTGTTGAAACCGGCCGCCTCCTGGCGATAGATGAAGGCCTGCCTGGCGGCGTAAGGCGTCAGCCCCTCGGACTGGGCCAGGGCTTTCAGCAGACTCATGCCGGAGCCGTCCAGCAAGGGAAAGGCGCCGGGCTTCTTCACGTTTCCAACGACGTAGATGCGACCCGCTTCGGGAACGCGGACTTCTTCCCCGCCTTCGAGGAGGATGTTCAGCCGCGAGTCCGCGCCCGCGATCAAGGTTTGCACGGGAATGCGGCGCGTCAGGGCGTTCTGGCCGCTTCCCGACGCCTGCCGGCTGACCAGGATTTCGCCGCCGGCTTCCGGCGTGAGTCCCTCGGCCCGGGCCAGCGCCTCCAGCAGCGTCACCGGCGCATCGGCTTGAAACGTGAGAGGCCGTTTCACGGCTCCCACCACGCTGATCGGCCTGCTGGCATACTCCGCTACCGTCACGGTCACGAAAGGATCCACGATCAACTGCTCCTCTCGCAGCGCTTCGGCGATCGCCGCTTCCACTTCCACGGGCATCGAACCCTGGGCCTTGACTCGCCGCTTCAACATGGGAAGACGGATGTAGCCCTCGGAATCCACCCTCGCGCTACGGCTCAATTCAGGCGTATCGTACACCGAAACGGCTAACAGATCGTTCATTCCGATCCGCTGAATCGGCAAGTTCGCGCCCGCGGCTTCGTGGGCATCCGCCGGCCCGCTCTGCCCATATGAGAGCCACGTCAGCGCCAGCAACAAAAACATAAAACGTCTCATCGTTTCGCTTTGCCTCCGAATGCGCAGTCCGCTCCATTCCCGAACCCAGGCCCGGTCCACCGCGGCCACAACCTCCGTGCCAGGACAGGCTGCCGACATTTCAGCCCCGCTCGAAAGCGTCCCGACTCCGAGAAGGCGTCAGCTACCCGCACGAATGTTCTATCGGAGGCGGAGGCGCTTTCCTGTATACCTGAAGATTGTTTTTGGTTATCGGACCGCTTGCGAGTACCAGTGCCCGGAAGCCGCGGTCGCGGACAAAAAGACCCTAGCCCGTTTGGTACCGGTACGGTGCCGGCTAGCGCCCCTGGGAAGCTGCGGCTAAGCTTCAATTCATGTGGAAATCAGGCTTTCTGCTGCTGCTGATGGCTGGCGTCCTGCTTGCCGGCCCGGCCGGCGACAAAGGCGCCGCTACGCCACCGGAACCGGTTGTCGCCGCCAGCCCTGGCCGGCTGGCCGCCGCGTCCGGTTCGGTCCGGCCGCTCTCCAAGCGGTTGTGGCAGATCAGCTTGGCAGCAGTGGTCGCGGCCAATGCGCTAGACGTGGATTCCTCCTGGGGTAAGCACGAGTTGAACGGCGCTCTGGCGGGGGCCGGCGGAAGTTTCGGCGCGCGGGGAGCGGCACTTAAGCTGTCCATGCAAGCCGGTATGGTGGTGGTCGAGCGCCTGCTGCTGGGCCACAGTCCCACGGGGAGAGGCTATCGCGCGGCCGCCATTGCGAATTTCATCGTCGCTTCGGTAATCGGTGGGGTTGCGGTGCGCAATTACGGCATTCCCCAACCCGCCGGCCGCTAGCGTAGCGAATCGCAAATCGTCGTCCAAAGAGCGTGCCAGGAGGGGCGGCGGCCGAATCGTCGTACCATGGCAGTGATGCGCATCCATCTGGCCTTCGGCAAGACCGGACTGGCCCTGGATCTTCCCGGGGGATACGGATACAGGACGCTCGAAGCGCGCTCGGCCACTCCCCTGCCAGACCCGCGGAGCGCGCTTGAAGCGGCGCTCGACGAACCCATTGCCACGCCGGGCATCGAGGCGCTCGCGCAAGGGAAGCGGAGCGCCGCCATCTCCGTGTGCGACATCACGCGCCCCGCTCCCAACCGCATGACTCTGCCGCCGCTGCTGGCTCGGCTGGAGCGAGCCGGCGTGCCGCGTGACAACATCACCATCCTGATCGCGACCGGCCTGCACCGGCCGGCCAGCCAGGCCGAGGTTCGGGAGATCTGCGGAGAGCGGATCGCCGCGGCCTATCGCGTCGAAAACCACCACGCGCGCAACCTGGCGGAGCATCGCCCGCTGGGATCCACCGCATCCGGCGTTCCGGTCCACATCGACGAGCGCTTTGTTTCCGCCGATCTGCACATCACCCTGGGGTTCATCGAACCTCACATGATGCTGGGATACTCCGGGGGCCGGAAGCTGATCGCCCCAGGCCTGGCCGCGCAGGAGACCATCAAGGTCCTGCACAGCCCGAAGTTCATGCGCGACGCGCGGGCCGTGGAAGGCTCCATCGCGGATAACCCGCTTCACCGGGAATTGCTCGAGATCGCCCGCATGGCGCGCCACGATTTCGCTCTCGATGTGGCGCTGGCGCGCGACCGATCGATAGCGGGCATTTTCGCGGGGCGCCCGGAGGCGGCCCACGCGCGCGGCGTGGAGTTCGTTTCTCGGCTGATGCTGGAGACCCTCGAGGAGCCTGTGGATGCGGTGATCACCACCTCCGCGGGCTACCCGCTGGACCTGACGTACTATCAATCCATCAAAGGGATTACGGCGGCTTCCCACATTCTCAAGCCGGGCGGCCGCATTCTGCTGGTGGCGGCGTGCGAGGAAGGCGCCGGCGCGCCGGAGTTCTCGGACATGCTGCTGGCGGGCGAGAGCGAAGGCGAATTTCTGGACCGCATCGCCGATGCGCCGGTGGTTGTGGATCAGTGGCAGCTTGAGAAGCTGGCCCTGGTGACGCGCCGCAGCCGGGTCTGGTACTACGTGCCGGGCCTTCCCGCCGAATACCGCTCGAAGCTCTGGGGCCGCTGTTGCGCGAGCGTCGAAGCCGGCATCCGGGAACTGACCGATGGTCTCGCGCCGGGCGCCAGCATCGCCATCATTCCCGAGGGCCCTTACGTTCTGGCGAAGACGCGCGCCGCGGGGTCTTAGGCAGTGGCCGTAGTTGCCCCTTTCTGCGCCGCCGGGGTTGTTCGGGGAACGAGAAAAATAAGAAAAAACAGCTTCAAAATGTGCAATCAGGAGTATAATCGACCCCAAACTAGGTTCTCGCTATATGTACTTTAGGGTCTGTATCTCTTGATTTGCGCAGCTCGAAGTAGGCATCCCGTGGTGTTCGCGCCATAACAAGCGATTCCGGCCCTATCGCGGAAGGAGCGCTTCAGATGAACGCAGCACGAGCTTGCTATCGATTCCCGGTTGCCATTTTATTTGCAGCTCTCGCCATACACTCCCCGGCCGGGACCCACGCCGGCCAGACCCGTCGCTCCGCGGAGCGTCCGCTGAACCAGCCGGTTCGCGCCAACCTCGGCCGCGACTATGGGAACCTGCCGCTGGCGTTCGAGCCCAACCTGGGGCAAGCCGATGGACGGGTGCGCTTTCTGGCGCGGGGCGGCGGCATGACGGCCTTCTTCACCGACACCGAAACGGTGATGGTGCTCAGCCGGAGCCGGCACGCCGGAGAGCCAGCCGGGCTGGGCCGGGAGGAGGCTCTAGCGGGCGATGTGGAGCAGGCGGTGGTACGGATGAAACTGGAAAACGCCAGCCGGCCGCGCCTCGCGACAGGCTTTGAGAAGCTGCCGGGCATCAGCAATTACTTCATTGGCAACGACCCCGCCAAATGGCGCACCAACGTGCCGCAATACGGGCGCATCCAGTACCAAGGCGTGTACCCGGGCATCGACGTGGTGTGGTACGGCAACCAGCGGCGGCTGGAGTATGACTTCGTGGTAGCGCCGGGGGCCGATCCCAGGCAAATCCAGGTGGCCTACGAAGGAGCCGAGTCGCTGAAGTTGGAGGCCAACGGCGACGTGGCGCTGCGGACAGCGCTGGGCGAGGTGCGGCAGCAGAAGCCGCGAGTGTATCAAGTGGTAGGCGGCAAGCAGGTAGAGGTGGGTGCACGATACGCCGTGGTGGCGCGCAACCGGGTGAGCTTCGAGTTGGCGCGGTACGACCGGAAACGGGAATTGCGTATCGATCCGGTGGTGCTGGTCTACTCCACCTACCTGGGCGGCATTAATAACGATGCGGCCAACGGGATCGCGGTGGACGCGGCGGGCTCGGCCTATATTGCGGGGTACGCCTTTTCGCTTGACTTCCCCACCCAGTCGCCCTACCAGGCGCAGGGGTACTTTAACGCTTTCGTGACGAAACTGACGCCGGCGGGCGACGCGCTGGCCTACTCCACCTATTTGGGTGGCAGTAACGGGGATGAGGCCAACGGGATCGCGGTGGACGCGGCGGGCTCGGCCTACGTCACGGGAGGGACCGGCTCGACCAACTTTCCCACCCAGTCGCCGTTCCAGGCGACATTGCAGGGAGGGCACGACGTTTTCGTGACCAAGCTGACGCCGGCGGGCAACGCGCTGGCCTACTCCACCTACCTGGGCGGCAGCGCTGATGACTATGCCTACGCCATCGCGGTGGACACGGCGGGCTCGGCCTACGTCACGGGGGAGACTCCTTCCACCGACTTCCCCACCCAGTCGCCCTACCAGGGGTTTCTTGCTGGCGTTAACGCCTTCGTGACGAAACTGACGCCGGCGGGCGACGCGCTGGCCTACTCCACCTTCCTGGGTGGAACCTTCGAGGATTTTGGCTACGGGATCGCGGTGGATGCGGCGGGCTCGGCCTACGTCACGGGGATGGCCATGTCGAATGACTTTCCCACCCAGTCGGCGTACCAGGCGCAATTCAATGGGCCTCGCGCCCCTTTCGTGACGAAACTGACGCCGGCGGGCAACGCGCTGGCCTACTCCACCTTCCTGGGTGGAGGCGCCTATGATCAGGGCCACGCGATCGCGGTGGACGCGGCGGGCTCGGCCTACGTCACGGGGTACACCAGTTCCGCCAATTTCCCCACCCAGTCGCCCTACCTGGCGGCATTGCAGGGGATCGACGTTTTCGTGACCAAGCTGACGCCGGCGGGTAACGCGCTGGCCTACTCCACGTATTTGGGTGGCAGCGGCGATGATTACGCCTTTGGGATCGCGGTGGACGCGGCAGGCTCAGCTTACGTCACGGGGTATACCAATTCGAGCAACTTCCCTGCCCTGTCACCGTACCAGACGACATACCAGGGCGGCCCTTACGACGTTTTCGTGACGAAACTGACGCCGGCGGGCAACGCGCTGGCCTACTCCACCTATCTGGGCGGCAGCGGCAATGATTATGGCAACGGGATCGCGGTGGACGCGGCGGGCTCGGCCTACGTCACGGGGTACACCGGTTCCAACAACTTCCCCACCCAGTCGCCGTACCAGGCGTCCAGAGCGGGGGGGTTCGATGCCTTCGTTGCCAAGCTGTCAGAGCCGGGCGCCCTGAGCATCTCCGGGGTCTCCAACGCCGCCAGCGGCTTGGCGGCGATTGCTCCCAATGCCTGGGTTTCCATTTACGGGTCCAACTGCATGGCCGCCGGGTTCAGCGACGACTGGAGCAAATCGATCTCGAACGGGAACCTGCCTACCTCCCTCGACGGCGTGAGCGTCAGCGTGGGAGGAATGCCGGCCTATGTGTCATACATCAGCCCGGGACAGATCAACATTCTGACCCCCAACGTGGCGGCCGGAAGCGCGCCGGTCACGGTCACGGCGGCCAACGGCTCAACGGCGCAGGTGACGGTCACTTCGCAGCAGTTCAGCCCGGCGTTCTTCCCCTGGCCGAACGGACAGCCTGTGGCCACGCACCTGGATTACAGTTGGGCCGCCAAGAACGGTACTTTCGCCGGGGCCACCACGGTTCCCGCCAAACCGGGCGAATACATCATCCTGTGGGGCACCGGCTTCGGCCCCACGACTCCAGCGGCGCCGACAGGAGTGACCGTTCCAGCCACCACGACATATAACGCCGCGAACGCCGTGTCCGTAACCATCGGCAGCGCGACCGCATCGGTGTATGGAACCGCTCTGGCGTCCGGCTTCGCGGGCTTATACCAGGTGGTTGCGATGGTTCCATCTACGCTGTCAAACGGAGACTACCCGTTGGTGGCGACGGTGGGCGGCGTGGCCACGGCCACGACCACGCTGACAGTCCACAACTGATGGAGTTTCGCGGCCGCACAGGCACGGGCATGAGGAGATCGTGATTGCGCTGACTAATACCGGCAAGCCTTTGACGCGCGCCGACAATGGAGGGACATTCGGACTATGAACTCTACTTTAGGAATACGACTGACCGCTGCAATAGTTGTGTGCATGTCCTGGAGCCTGCCGGCGCGAGGACAGGAGACGGCTCTTCCGACAGAGCGAACGGCCGCCAGTAGCGCCTCGCCGGTCGCCGCGGCTGGGGCCATACTCGACGTGACTCAGGCAGCCAATTGGGCCTACCGCAACCGCGGCGTCTTGTCGATCGCCGCGGCTGGGACTGCACAGGACAATACCGCTCCGCAAGCGGAGCCATCCCCACAAGGAGCGCCGGCGCGTCCCAGGCTGCATGCTCCAGTGAAGCGCCGGAAACCTTGGACTAAGGCTCGCATTGCAGTGCTTGGTATCGGTATTGGGGCGACAGGAGCAGGCGCCTATCTGTGGGCCAAGGGCCCCACGATCACACCTGCCGCCACGACTTGCGTTTCGTCGTACAACCCCTTCGGGGTTCCAAACTACGCTTCATGCAGCGGCCCCACAGTCTGGAGCGGCAAGAAAAAGGCGGGCCTTGGGCTGACGATC
>JBEKPK010000108.1:0-14630 GCA_049520795.1 Bryobacteraceae bacterium | reverse complement strand
CGCCAATCGAGGCCGACGTCTCGGTGGGGTCGGGCGGATAAAACTGGCCGGCGCGCCGCGCGGCGGCTTGCAGATCTTCAAGCGAGGCCCCTGGCCCGGCCACTGCGTAGCCCCGATGCGCCTCAACGCGAGTCAGCTTTTCGAGCGAGAGCACCCAGCCGCCCAGCGGAACGCGCGCGCCCGTGACGCCGGTTCCAGCCCCGGCAATCGTCACGGGGATGCCAGCCGCATACGCTTCTTTCAGGGCCGCCACCACCCCGGCCTCATCGGCCGGTATGACGGCGCGCTCGGCGTGGCCCCGGAAGCCGGAGGCGTCCTCCAGGTACCGCGCGGCGACCGCGGAGGTCTGCCCCACCGAGTGGGGCGGACCTCCTGGTCTGCCTGGGGATAGCTCCTCTACACTTCCAGAATCACCGGCATGATGAGCGGCCGCCGGGAAGTCTCCTTGACGATGTACCTCTTCAGGTCCGCGCGCACTTTCTCTTTCATCACCCCCCAATCGGTTTTCTCCTCCTGGTTCGAGCTCTCGAGCGTCTTGACCACCACCTGCCGCGCGCCATCCATGAAATCGCCGCCCTCGGAGAGCGCGAAGCCCCGGCTCACGATCTCCGGCGCGTTCTCCATGCGGCCGGTATGGCGGTTGATGGCGATGATGGGCAGCACAATGCCGTCCTCGGAGAGGTGCCGGCGGTCACGAATCACCATCTCCTGCACAACGTCGTCCACCGATCCGGAATCGATGCAAATGCGCCCCACCGGCACCTTGCCGTTCTTGCGAGCGCCGTGGTGATCGAGTTCGAGAACCTCGCCGGACTCCATGACGAAGCTGTCTTCCAACCCTGCGAAACGCAGGTGTTCCGCCAGGCGGGCGTGCTTGGCAAGCTGCCGGTATTCCCCGTGGATGGGCATGAAGAAGCGCGGCCGCACCAGGTTGAGAACCAGCTTCATCTCCTCGGAGCTGCCGTGTCCGGACACGTGCAGCGGCGGGTTCATGCTGCCGTACAGGACATCCGCGCCGCGGCGCGACATGTGGTCGATCATGCGGAATATGGCTTTCTCATTGCCCGGGATGATGCGCGAGCTGAGCGCCACGGTATCGCCGCGTTCCACGGAGATGTGTTTGTGGTTATCCACCGCAACGCGCGAGAGCGCGGACATGGGCTCGCCCTGGGTGCCGGAGATCAGAATCGTCACTTTGTCCGGCGGCAGGTCCATGGCGTCCTGCGGGCGCAGCAGGATGTCGTCGGGAATATCGAGCAGGCCCAGGGAGTGCGCGATTTCGGTCACCGAGACCATGCTCCGGCCGATCACGGCCACGCGCCGGTTATACTCCTGCGAGAGATCGAGGACGAGTTGGATGCGGTGGATGGAGGAGCTGAAGCAGGAGACGAAGACCCGGCGATCCGCGCGGTTAAAGACTTCCTCCATGCGAGGACGCACCGCGCGCTCGGACTGGGTGTACCCCGGCCGGTCCGAATTGGTGGAATCGGCGAGCAACAGCAGCACGCCCCGCTTGCCGTACTCGGCCAGCGTATGCAGGTCGAACATCTCGTTATCGATGGGAGTGGGGTCCACCTTGTAATCGCCGGTGTGGATGACCACCCCGAGGGGCGTCGATATAGCCAGCGCCACGGCGCTCACGATGGAGTGGGTGACATGGATGAACTCGATCTTGAACGGCCCGATTTCCACAATCTGCTTGGGCTTGATGGGGATGAGGCGCGGCTCGCGCTCCAGTTCGTACTCCTCCAGGCGGCGCTCCACCAGGGCCAGCGTGAAAGCGGAGCCATAGACCGGCACGTCGATTTCGGAGAGGAAGAACGGGGTAGCCCCGATATGATCCTCGTGCCCGTGCGTCAGAATCAGGGCGCGGACGCATTCCCGGTTGTCCTTCAGGTAGGTCAGGTCGGGCATGACCAGGTCGACGCCCAGCAACTCCGCATCGGGAAACATCATCCCGGAATCGATCACGATGATGTCATCGCCGAACCGGATGGCGGTCATGTTCATCCCGAACTCGCCCAGTCCGCCTATGGGAATAATCTGTAACTTACGGTCAGTCATTCACTTGTGCTTTCCAACATGATCTAGAACTTGAGCCCTGGAGGCCACGCGGCAGGGCTTACCCTTTGATCGTAGCCTTTTTTGGGGGATGTGGGAGAGTTCGAGTTGGTTGGGCAGGCGCTTCCAGTTTCCTCTTTCAACCCGATCAGGCGATTTGCGATCGGCAAAAGGGAATACTCCGGTCCCGATTACCTTGAATGAACATCCCAGCCCAAAAACACAAATGCTCACCCCGTTTGGGGTGAGCATTGTATTCCCTGTTCACACAGGGCGATGTTCGATGGGAGAATCAGTCTCGACGGAATCGCAACCGTCAAAACTTTGTAGTTGGATCTTATGGCCCAACGGCCTTCAAGTCAAGAGGAATTCCGAGGCAAAATTCTTCTTCGTAAGCTGCTCTAGCAGGGCGACTTGCGGGTTCATGCCATTTTCAACAGGTGCACGGGAACCTCACCGGAGACTGTTTCCGGGCTGTGGATTTCAGTCTAAGGCAAACAAAACCGGAAAGTTATGTACCGGATCAACGCCCTCCCAGGTGAAGGCTAATCATGCCTTCGGCCTCGCCGCCCTTCTTGCCATGCCGCAGAAACGCCCGGAATCCCCCCACGAAAAGTCCTGAAACGGTTGAAAACGCCAGCAGTATCCCGATGAGAACAAAGGCATTTATAACCAGGTTGCCGATATTGTCCCGGCGCGTCGGAACGTACTCGTCGCGGGTCACCACGGCTTGGTAGCGCACCTGGGCGAGCAGCAGCTCGGCGGCGTCGGGGTCCGGCGGAGACAGCACCACGGCCACAAAAGGACCGTCGCGTTTCGCCATGGCGCCTGGGAGTTTCTCGAATTCGCCGATCTTCTGCATGGCGATTTGCGGGGTCGGGTAGTTGAAGATGGCCAGGGCCATGTCGCCCTTGGGGCTGTGGAAAACTCCCAACTGGCCCTCCGCGCCCATGTGAAAGCCGGCCACCGATGGGGGAATTCCCGGATCGAACTTGGCTAATCCGACGGGACCCACGATATACCTCTCGCTATTCGGAACCAGATTCTCCGAGGGCAAAAAGCCCGGCAGCGTGGGAAGGGTGGTGGTGTCGACGTTGCGTAGTTCCGAGACCACGCCGCTCAGTTCCGCCACGGAAGGCTTGTAGCCGTCAAAGGAGAGCAGGTAATTGCCGTGCAGCATCAAGAGCGTGGTGGCGGTTTCCACGGCCAGCGCGGCCACCGTGGAGGGCGTCGCCTTGGCGTTCCGCTGCCAGTCGAAAGCGGCCAGCGCGCCGGTGGAGTCGCGCAGGCGCCAAGCCATGGCGGTGAACTGTTTGCCAGCGTTTTGATAGATGGCCGCTTCGGTTTCCGCCAGGCCGCACTCATCCCAGACCGGGCGGTCGAGCAGGGCGTTCGCCGGAGTCGAGGTCTTTTGGAAAGCGCCGATGGCGTCGGGCCAGATGGCGGCGCCCGCCAAGGCGGGCAAAAGGAGGGCAACGAGGAATTTCATCTCTCTTCATTAGACGCCATAGACGGCAAGACGGCGTCAAGCGCCATATGGGTCGGCGGTAGCCTGGGGTTTCAGCGAATCAAAACGACTCTGACGCTCCGCGTCACCCGCGGGCCTCGCGCGCGGCTTCCTTGCGTCGGTCTTTGATCAACTCCTCGCTCATGAGACGCCCCGGCTTGGCGAATTGCGCGGCCCACTTCTGGGCTTTCCGGACCGCCTGCAGTCGCGTCGACGCGCTGACCGAACCGTCTTCGATATCGAGCAGAAGGTCCGAGCTTCCTTCCTTCAGGCCGAGCTGCCGCGCACCGCAACCGGAATGAGAACCCCGCCAGGTTTTTCAACCCGTACAGATATCTTGCCCACGATGACATTCTAGCGGTTCTGCCAGATTGGCGTCGGATAGGCAGGCAAGCGGGCAACCCGGCCCGGCGGCGATCTTGCGCCGATCGGCTCCTACTAAGCGCTTGTCACGTAATAACCATCCCAACCGCTCCCTGACGGTCGCGGCTCGCCAGGCCCTTAACGAGCCGCGACCGTCAGGGAGCGGTTGTCGGCAATTGGGCTGGTTATTTCCTGTCAGGCCCTAATTCTCCGACGGTCGCTCCGCGTGATCGATGACAATGAACTCGACTGGCGCCCTGCCCGCGGTCAGCTTCAATCCGAGTTGTTGCTGGAGTGCGGCGAAGATCGCGGGCTTTGTTGGGACAGCCGCGGGCGCATCGGGGCTTGCGCCTGCGCGCATGAAGTCGTTGGAAAACTCCAGGTGGATATCATATAACCCGGTGAGCCCCGTCTTGTCGACCACGTGGCGGCCCACGCGCCCCGAGAGCCCGCTGTAGGCAAAACCGGCCATGTCCAACCCGTGCCAGTCGGCAATGACATCTTGCCCGTTAAAGCTGAACATCCCCGACCCACATCGTTTTGGCCTGGACTCCAGCAGCGCGCGCAGATCCCTCTCGTTTGTAATGGGTGCGGCCGGAGCCGGCGCCGGCATTGCCTGCGGGTTATCCATGTCGGCCGGAGTACCACTGCCTTCCACCGTGCGCCTCAACCTGGGGTCGTTCTTCACCACGGTCAATATGTACACGGAGGTATCTCTGTCCTCCGTGTGCACTCTCACATTGAATCGTTCTTCGAGGAGCGCCTGGAGCATCAAGCTCGCCATCTGCCAATAGGGCGCGGGGTCGTCGGCCTTGGCGGATATGTCGTAGTAATCGGAGTCCACCCAGCGCGGCCCACCGAGGACCTCCGGCCGTGGCCACCTCCAGTGCGGACCGTCAAAATCGGCGTAGGCCAGCTCTATGGCCGTCCGAAGCGAAAGGCAGACGAAACTCGCTCTGCCGGGCGAGATCCTGCCGCGATCCTTCCGGGGGTCGCAGCCTGGGTCGGGCTTGATGCTGGCCACTTCAAACTCCGGGCGCTTCGCAGCCGATTGTGCGTGCCCGGGCGGGGCATCGAGGAGCCCGGCCACAATGGGCAGAGCGGCAAGAACGATCCAACGTTTCATCTTGCAAGCCTCTTACAAGCCGGAGATTGGCGTTCCGGATGCCTACCCCCCGTGGCAGTGCTTGTATTTCTTGCCGCTGCCGCAGGGGCACTTTTCGTTGCGGCCCACTTTCTTGCCGGCCACCACCTGCTTGGGAGCATTGGACCCCTCGCCGCCCACGAATTGCAACTCGGCCATCTCCCTATCCTTCTTGCGCTGCACGTTGCGCGTGAAGTCCTCCAGGCTGGATTGCGCCGCCAAGCGGCGCTGCTCGTTGGGATCGGGCGCGGGGGCCTCCTCCGCCTGTTCTTCCTCGTCCTCGTCGGGGTACGGCAGCACGGGACCCGCGCCAGAGCGGACCTGGAGGAAATAGAGGAAGCGGACCGTCTCGTCCTCGATGCGGTCCATCATGGCCGTGAACAGGTCGTAGGATTCCTTCTTGTACTCGACCAGCGGGTCTTTCTGGCCGTGGGCGCGCAGACCGATGCCCTGCTTCAATTCGTCCATCGAGAGCAGGTGGTCTTTCCACTGGTTATCGATCACCTGCAGCATGACGATGCGCTCGGTGTGGCGCATGACGTCGGCCCCGACCAACTCTTCCTTCTCCTGGTACTTCTGTTTGAGATGCTCGGAGATGGCGTCGGCGGCCTCGTCCTGGGTCATTTCCGACAACTCGGCGACATCGATCTTGTAACCGAACTGGCTCAGGATATCGGTGCGCAGCGAGGGCAGATCCCAGGTGTCGGGGTGCTTGTCGTTGGGGCAGCGCAGGTCGAGATACTGCTCGACGATGCCGCGCGTCATGTCGAGGATGCGCTCTCTCTGGTCGGTGCCTTCGAGCAACTGGCGGCGCATGCCGTAGACCGCCTGGCGCTGCTTGTTGTTGACGTCGTCGTATTCGAGCAGGTGTTTGCGGGCCTCGAAATTCTGCATTTCGACGGCTTCCTGCGCCTTGGCGATTCGCCTGGTGATGAGCTTGGATTCGATGGGCACGTCCTCTTCCATGCCCAGGCGCAGCATGAGCTTCTGCATGCGCTCGCCGCCGAAAATGCGCAGCAGGTCGTCCTGGAGGGAGAGGAAAAAGCGCGAGCTGCCGGGATCGCCCTGGCGTCCGGCGCGGCCGCGGAGCTGGTTATCGATGCGCCGCGATTCGTGCCGCTCGGTGCCCACGATGCACAGGCCGCCTACGTCTTTCACCTCGTCGTGTTCGATGTCGGTCTCGCTCTTGAAACGCGCGAACATCTCGTCCCACTTGTCGCGGCGGACCCGGTAGAACTGGTCGTGGTGCGAGAAGTAGTTGAAGGTCTCGTCGCCCACGTACTTCACGTCCGCTTCGGCCAGCCGCTCGGCCACCTTTTCCTTCAGGCAGGCGTCCTTGGTCATGAACTCCGGATTGCCGCCCAGCAGAATGTCGGTGCCGCGGCCGGCCATGTTGGTGGAGACCGTGACCGCGCTCTTGCGCCCGGCCTGCGCCACGATCACCGCCTCGCGCTCGTGATTCTTGGCGTTCAGGACTTCGTGTCGCACGCCCATGCGTTTGAGGATGCCGGAGAGCTTCTCCGATTTCTCGACGGAGATGGTGCCCACCAGCACCGGCTGGCCGGTTTCGTGGAGCCGCTTGATCTCCTTGGCGGCGTTGCGGAACTTCTCCTCCTCGGTGCGGAACACCACGTCCTGAAACTCTCTTCGGATCAGGGCGCGGTTGGTGGGGACCACCGTGACATCGAGGTTGTAGATCTTCTGGAACTCGGCCGCTTCGGTTTCCGCCGTACCGGTCATGCCGGATAACTTCTTGTACATGCGGAAATAATTCTGGAAGGTGATGGTGGCGAGGGTCTGGTTTTCGCGCTGGATCTTGACGTTTTCCTTGGCTTCCACGGCCTGGTGCAGCCCGTCGGACCAGCGGCGGCCGGGCATCAGGCGGCCGGTGAACTCGTCGACAATCACCACTTCGGGGCCATCTTCGCCATCCTTGGTCACCACGTAGTCCTTGTCGAGCTGGTACAGGACGTGAGCGCGCAGGGCCTGCTCCACGTGGTGGCGGATGGTCCAGCTTTCCAAATTGGCGGCCTCGAACAGGCCCGGCATGCCGAGCAGCTTTTCCACCTTGAAGGAGCCCTCTTCGGTGAGGGCGGCGGAGCGATGCTTCTCGTCGATGGTATAGTCGCCGGTGGTGTACTTTTCGCCCGGCTCCTTGCCCTCGATTTCCTCGCCGCGCTGCAACCGGGGGATGATGCGGTTGACCTTGTAGTACTTGTCGGTGGATTCCTCGCTAGGGCCGGAGATGATGAGCGGGGTGCGCGCTTCGTCGATGAGGATGGAGTCCACTTCATCGACGATGCCGAAGTTGAAGGGCCGCTGGACGCAATCCTCCAGGCGGAACTTCATGTTGTCGCGCAGGTAGTCGAAGCCGAACTCGTTGTTGGTGCCGTACGTGATATCGGCGTTGTAAGCGTTCTGGCGCTCGTCGTCGTCGAGGTCGTGCACGATCACGCCGACTTGCAGGCCCAAAGCCCTATAGATGCGGCCCATCCACTCCGAGTCGCGCTTGGCCAGGTAATCGTTGACCGTGACGACGTGGACGCCCTTACCATCGAGCGAGTTCAGGTAGCAGGGCAGGGTGGCCACCAGCGTCTTGCCTTCGCCGGTCTTCATCTCGGCGATCTTGCCCTTGTGCAGCACCATGCCGCCGATCAACTGCACGTCGAAATGGCGCATGTTGAGGAAGCGGCGGCCGGCTTCGCGGACCACCGCGAAAGCTTCAACGAGCAGGTCGTCGAGAGTCGCGCCGCGGGCGATTTTCTCGCGGAACTCGATGGTCTTGGCGGCCAGATCGATATCCGACAACTGGCGCATGGCCGGCTCGAGCTCGTTGATGGCCGCCACCGTGGGCAGCATGGCCTTGATCTCGCGCTCGGTCTTGGTGCCAAATAGTTTGGCCAGGATGGTATCAACGATCATGTAAGGTCTCGGCGCCGTGGGCAGCCTGCAAATACCATTTTACTCTGTCAGAGAGAAGACGGCCGCGCAGCGAGTCGATTAACCGCGATCCGTCCCTGGCGGCCCTTTGACGCGGAGACGCCGAGACGCTGAGAATACCGGGAGAAAACGAGCTCCGTGGCGCGCGCCGGTGGCATCCTATTCTCTCGAGTCCTTCGCGGCTCCGCGGCAATGGTTTCCTCCCGAGCCTCGCACTCTCCAGCGCACGCTATCATTGAAGAGAATGCCGCGCATTCTCGACGGAAATCGGGTTCGCGATGAGATTCTCGCCGAACTCAAACCGCGCGTCGCCGCGCTGGCCGCCAAGGGGCGCCCGCCGGGGCTCGCCGTAGTTTTGGCCGGTCGTCATCCAGCTTCCGAAATCTACGTTCGTAACAAGGTAAAGTCCTGTGAGGAGTTGGGGATCTACTCGGAAACCCTCACCCCGGCCGATAGCATCGCCACCGAAGAGTTGCTGGCGCTGGTGGAGCGGCTGAACGCTCGCGCGGATATCGACGGCGTTCTGGTGCAGCTTCCCCTGCCCCCGCAGGTGGATTCCAAGCGCATTCTTATGGCTGTTGCGCCAGAAAAAGACGTGGACGGGTTCCACCCGTGCAATGTGGGCAAGCTGGTGGCGGCGCTGCCGGGACCGCGCGCATGTACTCCGGCGGGCATTATCGAGCTTCTCAAGCGTAATGGCATGGCCATTTCCGGGAAGCGCGCGGTAATAGTGGGCCGCAGCGACATCGTGGGGAAACCGGCGGCGCTGATGCTGCTGCACGAGCACGCCACCGTGACCATCTGCCATTCCAGGACGCCCGACCTGCCGGCGGTGTGCCGGGAGGCGGATATTCTGGTGGCGGCCATCGGACGCGCGGCCATGATTACGGGCGAATACATCAAAACCGGCGCCACGGTAATCGACGTGGGTATGAATCGCCTCGATTCGCGCGCGGATGTGGCGCGCATTTTCCGGAATTCTCCGGAAAAACTGGCGATATTCGATAAAAGGGGCGGCGTGCTGGTGGGCGACGTGGATCCTGTCGACGTGGTCCTCAAAGCCGGCGCCTATACGCCCGTGCCCGGAGGAGTGGGGCTGCTCACCGTCGCCATGCTCATGGCCAACACCGTGGCGGCGGCCGAGCGCCGGGCCGCGGCATGTTGAGGGTCGGCCTTACCGGCGGCCTGGCCAGCGGCAAGACCTTCGTGGGCGAAGCCCTGGCTGCCCTGGGGTGCCTGTTGATCGCGGCCGACGACCTGGGACACGCCGTGCTCGAGCCCGGAGCGGAGGCGTACGACGGCGTGGTGGGCGAGTTCGGTCCGGAAATTCTGGATGCCGGCGGCCGGATCGACCGCGCGAAGCTGGCCGCGCGGGCCTTCGCGGATCCCCGGAAACTGGCCAGGCTCAACCACCTGGTGCATCCGCCGGTGGTACGCCGGGAGGAAAGCCTGATTGCGGAGTTCGCCGCCGCGCAGCCGCATGGCATCGCCGTGGTGGAAGCCGCCATCCTCATCGAAAACGGCAGTTACAGGCGCTTCGACCGGGTCATCCTGGTGACGTGCGACGAAGAGCGGCAGTTGGAGAGGGCCATGCGCCGGCCCGGCGCGGTCGAGGCGGACGTGCGGGCCCGGCTGCGCCGCCAGGCGCCGCTCGAGGAAAAACGAAAATACGCGCATTTCGTCATAGATACATCCGGGGAGAAGGAGAGCACGTTGCGGCAGACCCGGATGGTATATGATGCGCTGCGGAGCATCGAATCATGAAAGCGTTGCGACCATTGCTCGGGGCTGCCATTCTGGTGGCCGGTTTTTTGTACGTCACTTCCGGACCGCCTTGGGATATCGGCCGCGGGCTGAGGAGCAGGGGCGCGGGGCCGCTGTGGTCCGAACCCGCCTCCGCCGCCACGGCCTACACTCCCGACGAGCAGAATAACATCGACATATACAAGAGCGCGCGCGATGCCACGGTCAACATAACCTCCAAGGTCTATCAGCAGGATTGGATCTTTGGCGCCTACCCGGCGGAGGGCGCTGGCTCGGGGTTCATCATCAAGCAGAGCGGCGAGATACTCACCGACTCTCACGTGGTGAAAGGCGCGCGGGAGGTGACCGTCACACTGACCGACAAGAAGGTCTATCGCGCGCACGTGCTGGGACTCGATGCGCGTTCAGACCTGGCGCTGCTCAAAATCGACGCCGAGCGCAAGCTGCCGACGTTGCCACTGGGAAGCTCCGATGCGCTGGTGGTGGGACAAAAAGTCCTGGCCATCGGCAATCCTTTCGGGCAGTTCGGCGGCACCCTGACCACCGGAGTGGTCAGCTCTCTCGACCGCAGCATTCAGACCGAAGAAGGCGGGCGCATGGAAGGCATGATCCAGACCGACGCGGCCATCAACCCCGGTAACAGCGGCGGCCCGCTGCTCGATTCCCACGGCGCTGTAATCGGGATCAACACGGCCATCTACGGCCCGCAGGGTAACATCGGAATCGGATTCGCGCTGCCCATCGGCCGGGCCAAGGCGATGCTCGAAGAGTTCGAGCGGAGCGGCAACATCTCGCGCCCCGCGCCCATCGGCGTCCGTGTGCTGCTCGTCGACGGCGACCTGGCCGAACAACTGAATCTGCCCCGCGAAGGAGGCTTGCTCATCCAGCAGGTGGAGACCGGATCGGCCGCCGATGAGGCGGGCCTGCACGGGCCCACCCGCCTGGTGACGGTGGACTGGACTTACCAGATCGGCATAGGCGGCGATTTGATTATGGCGGTCGAGGGACAGCCGGTGACGAGCAACGATGCGCTGCAGCGCGCGCTGAGCCGCAAGCGCGGCGGCGATATTCTGGCCCTGACCGTGTATCGCGGCGGCCGGAAGGTGGATGTCAAGGTCAAACTCGGTGAAGCGCCGCGGCAGTTATAGCGTGGCGGCGGAACGTGACTGCTGAGATACAAAAGGCCGGGAACCGTTGCGGGTCCCCGGCCTTTATGAATTGTCGTGGGATTTGTTACGCTACCGCCGTGGTCTTGGGCAACGCGTCGGCGCTGGCGGTCTTGTTCTTACTCCCGGGCGGACGACCGCGCTGCTTGGTGGCGATCTCCGACATCCAGGCGGGGGGCCGGCCACGCCGCCTGCCACGGCCACGCGCCAGCCGCTCCAAGCTCAGGATCGCTTCTTCAATCTGTTGCCTTTCATCCCTCAGCTCAGTAAGAATCTTGCTGACGTCCATGGCCCGGCGCTCCTCGTTGTCATTTGCCCTCTATACACCCCGATTTTCGCTCTATCAATAAACATTTACAAGAGTTTATTTATATTTATTTACATTAGGAGTATGTTTTGGTACTTCAGTCCCAGTAGTACGGATGGACTAAATTGCGGGCTGACTACGCCTCTTCCAGTAGAAATAGAATGGTACTCCTAGAACAATCAGGCAAACTCCTATCGCAGACTCCCGCGGGCGCTGCACGGCGGTGGCGCAAATCAGTACCAGCGAGGCCAGAATAAACAAAACCGGGACGACCGGGTAACCGAGGGTGCGATAAGGACGGGGTAAATCGGGCCGCTTTTTCCGCAAAACCAGCACCGCCGCCGCGGTCATGCCATATAGAATCCAGCTAGCGAAGATCACCATATTAAAAAGATCGTCGTATTTGCCGGAGAGCGCGAGCAAGGCGGCCCATGCGCACAAAGCCAGAATGGAGACGCCGGGAGTGTGATACTTTGGCGAGACGCGCGCGACAGCGCGGAAAAAATAGCCTTCCCGCGCGGCGGCGTAAGGCACGCGCGAGCCCGAGAGAATGGAACCATTGAGCGCGGCGAAGATGCTGATCATGGCCGCCACCGAGACCGCGGCCGCGCCCGAGCCGCCGAAAATGCGGCGCATCATTTCCGCTGCCACGCGCTCGCTGGAGCCCACTTCGGAGGCGGAGAGGACGTGAAAATACGCGCTGCTGGCCAGCAGATAAATAGCGATTACTCCAGCCGTGCCCCAGATGAGGGCGCGCGGCAAATTGCGCTGGGGGTCGCGGACCTCGCCGGCCGCCATGCTCACGTTGTTCCATCCGTCGTAGGCCCAGAGCGCGGCCACCAGCGCGGCGATGAAACCCGCGAACGGCAAAGCGGCCACCGGCGCCGGCGAGGGCGAGTGGGCCTGCCCGAACGCCAGGCCCGCGACGATTATAAAGGCGATGAGTGCGAGTTTTAATACAGTGACCGCCACCTGCACATCACCGCCGGCTTTCACCCCGTGATAATTCAACCATCCCAGCAACAGGATGAGCGCAATGGCCAATAACTGCCCGTAACGGAGCTCGAGCGGTCCGCCGTGCGGACCAAGGGGCAGCGGCAGCGCATAAAGAGTTTTTTCCAGCGCCGGAAAGAAATTCGCCAAATAAACGAAAAATCCCGTGGCAAGCGTGGCGATAGAGCCGCTTTTGGCGACCCACATTTGTGTCCAACTGTACAAAAACCCCCACAACGGGCCATAGGCCTCGCGAAGATAAGCGTATTCGCCTCCAGCCTCGGGAAGCGCGGCTGCGAGTTCGGCATAGCTAAGCGCCCCGGCCAGCGAGAGCAGGCCGCCCACGATCCACACCGCCGCCACCAGGTTGGCGGTTCCCACGCCGTTAATCATGGTGCGCGGCACCAGGAAAATGCCGCTGCCGATCATGGTACCGACCACGATGGAAGCCGCCGCCCAAGGACCCAGGACGCGTTTTAGTTCGATTTCACCGGATTTCGTCATGTCATTTCAACCAGTCTTACTTGCGCGGGGTGGGACAGACGATCGGTTTCCGTCGTCTGTCAGGCGCGACGGGCGCCCCGGAATCGACAGACGCCGGAAACCGATCGTCTGTCCCACACCACGACGCCGCCAACGCCGCGAGAAAAGTAGCCAGCGCGCCGATGGGCACGTACCATGTGAACGCGATGCCGGTGGCAAAGACAACAAAAAGAACGGCGCCGAGGCCCGCCGCCACGCCAGCCATGGCGGCGCCCTCGCGCGGCTTCCGGGTAAGCACGCCGAGCAGGAACACTCCCAGCAATACGCCCGACGGAATGGACGCGATGGTAAGCCCGGTCTCCAGCACGGATTGCGAATGGCTCGCCTGGATGGCGATGGGAAGCAATACCAGGCCCCACGCCACGGTGGCGATGCGCGCCAGCGCCAGCGAGCGCGATTCCTTCACCCCTGGCTCCCGCGCGCGAAAGAAATCCACCACGGTAGTGGAGGAAAGCGAGTTGAGCGCGGCGCTGAGGTTGGCCATGGCGGCCGCCAGGATGGCCGCTACCGCCAGGCCCGCCACGCCCGGCGGCAGGCTGTTCCAGATGAAACGCGGATAGACCTGGTCGAGCCTGGCCGGCGGGGTGATATTGCCGTCCTGGTAGAACACGTAGAGAGCCACGCCGATCAAAAGGAATAGGGTGAACTGGAACGCGATGACCGCCCAACTGGCGAGGAGCGCCGCGCGGCTCTGGGCTTCATTGCGCGCGGCCAGCAGGCGCTGCACCATGAGCTGGTCGGTCCCATGGCTGGCGGTGGTGAGGAAGCATCCTCCGATCAGTCCCGCCCAGAAAGTGTATTTTCGCGAGAAGAACTCCATGGTGGGCGCAAACCGGAAATCGAACACGGTGAGTTTGTGGGCCGCCCCCGCCACCGCCGCGACGTGCGCCCAGCCGCCGGGGATGCGGCCCAGCAGGACGAAGAAGGCGACCAGCGCGCCGGACACGCAGAGACTCATCTGAATCACGTCGGTCCAGATGACCGCCGTCATGCCGCCTTCGAAGGTATAGAAAAAGGTCAGGGCTACGATGAGGACGATAGCGGCGGTCTGCCCGACTCCCAGCACCACCGAAACCACGATGGCGATGGCCGCCACCCGTACCCCCTCCGCCAGGGCGCGCGTCACCAGAAAAATGCAGGCCGTGAGCTTGCGAATCCGCTCGCCGAACCGGCGGCGCATCAATTCGTAGGCGGTAAACAGCTCGCCGCGGAAATAGTGGGGCAGAAGGAGGGCCGAAATCACAATCCTGCCCAGCAGGTAGCCGGCTACCAGTTGCAGGAACCCGAGGTTGCCGGCAAAGGCCAGGGCCGGCGTGCTGATGATGGTGAGCGTGCTGGTTTCCGCCGAGACGATGGAGAGACCGATAGCCCACCAGGGGGCCGTACGGCCGCCCAGGAAGTAGTCTCGCAGGCTTTTCTGGCCGTGGCGGAAGCGGGTTCCAAACCAGGTGATTCCGGCCAAGTAGACCAGAATAATCGCCAGATCGAGATATCTCATGACGGGAGTCTTCCAGCATAGCGTTGATCTGCTATTATTTGTGGTTCGGAACCCGGCGTTTCGAAACGGTGTCGAATGGGTTGCGCCATGATGGCGGTTTGGCTATACTCCGCAAGTGTCAGCCGATGTGGCATGGCCGGCCGGCGGAGCGCCGAAGTTGCGAATGGATTCAGCCGCCTAATCGGTGAGAATCGGGTACAGGCAGGAGGCGTAGGTGCAGAACTTTATTAGAACGTTGACTGGGATAGCGGCCGCGGCCGCACTGGGTCTCGTCCTCATGGCGGGGACGGCCGGACACGCCAGCGCGCAGTCGCCGGCGGATCAGCAGGCGCAAGCTGTCCAGC
>JBEKPK010000107.1:0-14708 GCA_049520795.1 Bryobacteraceae bacterium | reverse complement strand
ATGGGCGACTTCGATGTTACTGACCTCAGCAACCGCCGCTGGACGCTTGCTTCGTGGAAGGGCAAGGTGGTTTTGGTTAATCTGTGGGCCACATGGTGCGTCCCGTGCAGGGCGGAGTTGCCGGAAATCCAAAAACTACACGACGGGTTTCGCGCGCTAGACGACCGGCTGGTAATCACCGTGAACATCGACGAAGACGCGGACCTCGCAAGGAAGTTCGTCGCGGAGCATGGGTACACATTCCCGGTGGTAGCCTCACGTGCGTTCGCAAGTCTCATCGATCAGGTCACCAGCGTACCGCTGAACCGGATCATTGATGCCCAGGGGCATAAACTGAGCGAGGACGTGGATCTTAGGTGCAAAGGGTGCAGCGGACAGATGGCCGCGACAATGGACCGAATCAAGGGCGAGCATTAGGGGAAAATGGGTCGGGGGAAAATGGGTCGGCCTGAACCGTGTGGGTTCCTTGCCGGGAAAACTGCTCGGTTCGGGGGAATGTCTCGCTGGTGCGCGCGGACTTACTTTTTCAGCAACGTGCAAAGCGCGTGCCTTGTCGGAGTGGCAAGGTTGGTCCCTTAACGGCAGTATGGAGATGAATCGGATGAAGAAGATCGTTGCAGTCCTTGGCGCAGCCGTCCTGGCGTCATGCGGGCTGTTCGGCCAGACGGCGCCGCCGCCGGCTTTTGAGGTTGCTTCCGTCAAACTCGTTCCTCCGCCGGAAATCACCCGCGACTACGCAATTCACGTCGCCTCAGACCCGGAGCGAATCGACTACCGCAATGTTCAGTTGGTCATCGCAATCAGGGAGGCGTATCGGGTCACTTGGGAACTCGAAACTGGCACGGGACCTGCGTCCATATGGTCTGAACGATACGATATCCAGGCCAAGATCCCGCCCAATACGCCGAAAGAGCAAGTGCCGCTCATGTTGCAAGCGCTATTGGAGGAACGTTTCAGACTGGCGGTGCATTGGGAGAAGAAACAGCGTCCGGTATATGCGCTGGTGGTTGGCAAGGGCGGCCTGAAAATCGCTCCTGTGAGCCCGGACTCCGAGAAACAACCGAGTATCCGCGTGGGGTCAATCCCGGGCGGCCTCCGTATGACGTGTGAGCTCGTGCCGATGGATAGGTTGGCCAGGAGCCTGAACCAAGACCGTCCCGTGTTCAATACGACGGGCATCGAAGGCGTTTTCAGTTTCACTCTGGAGTATTCAAACGCTGCGCTGAAAGCCGCGCCGCCCAGCGCCGATAGCGGGGAGCCCGGCGAAGCGCCTTTGCCGCCGATTCGCAAAGCGGTGCAAGATAAGCTCGGACTTGAGTTGGAGTCGCGAGTTATACCAGTGAACGTCCTGATTGTGGACCATGCGGAGAGAGTTCCAACCGAGAACTAGGTGAGGACGGGGACGGCGCCCGGCGTCCCGCGATGGTCCGAAGAACGCTGGCCCAGCCCGAGCTTCGCTCGGGTTGACAGGCGGAAGCGCCTGTCCCACCTCGGAGGGTGGAGTGTGAGATACGCGGGTTAACGATTTCCCGAGTTTCTCGTCACGTATATTGCGGCGGTCTTACTCGACCGCGGTCTTGACTGCCACCTGTTCCATGGTGGGCATGACCTGGAAGCGCAGGGTGGATGCCTTGGGCGCGCCGGCCAGCGCTTTCACCACCAGGATCGTCTTTTCGCCGGCCTTCAGCTCCACGCGCTCGGGAATGACTTCGAAGCCCGGACTCTTGACCCAGGCGATGATCATGACGCCCGGGCCGGTGTTGGCGATAATGAGTTGCCCGGATTCGCCGGTCTTCAACTTGACGGAATCCTTGTCCACCTTGATTGTGTCGAGCGGGAAGACGGCCGGAACAAGCGAGGCCGCGGGCAGTGGCGCGGGCGCCGCGGCTTTGGTTCCATTCTCGACTGTGATATCCACCGCCACCTGTTCCCCGGTGGGCATAACCTGGAAGCGCAAAGCCGATGCCTGGGGCGCGCCGGCGAGCGCCTTAACGGTCACGGTCGCTTTTTCGCCGGCCTTCAGATCGGCGCGATCGGGCGTAACTTCGAAACCGGGAGTATTGATCCAGGCAACGGTCATGAGGCCGGGCGCGGTGTTGGCCAGGGTGAACTGCCCGGATTCGCCGGCCTTCAGGGCGAGCGAGTCCTTGTCCACCTTGATTTTGCCGAGCGCGAAATCGGCCGACGTAAGCGAGGTGATGGGCGGCGGCGTGGACGCCTGGGCTTTGGTTCCATCCGCCGGCGGCGGCGAGACCTTCATGATTCCGAAGGGCGTGACGTTCAGCGTGCTCTGATCCACGTACCAAAACCACTTGCCGTTCTCCAGCTTCCAGGTGCTCGGCGTGGGGACCTTGAACTTGCCGCCGAATCCGGGCATCAGCACGTTCTGTTCGCACAGCACGGAAGCTCTGGCGCGGGTGAAGTTGTCGGAGTAGTCGATGCGCGCGATCTCGAAGCTGTCGTACCTGGGCTTGTTGGTGTTGTAAAAGAAATCCTGAGTATCTTCCGCCACCAGTTGCTCGGCCTTGCGGAATTCGCCGGTCACGTGGTCCTGGTAAAACTCGGTGATGCGTTCGCGCAGCGCCTTGTCCACATCGGCCGGCGGTTTGTTGAACGGGTCGGCCCCGTTCTGTGCGAAAAGAGCGGCGGCCAACGGGAAAAGCGTGAACAAGCGGGTCATTTCCTCTATTTTACGTCATATTCGTGGTTTGAAGACCGGGCCCGACCCATTTGACGCAGCCCAACCCATCTTGACGCGGAGACGCGGAGACGCGGAGAAATTCGAAGAAGAGAGAGGAGAGGAGAGGAGAGGAGAGGAGAACAGAAGAGAAAAGAAATCTTCATCTTCATCCCTATCCTCGCCTTTGTTCTTCTTTTGAATTTCTCCGCGTCTCCGCGGCTCCGCGTCAAAAGGTGGCGTGACGGACGGATCGCGGCGCTCCGCGGTTCTGGTAAAATAGGGCAAGTTATGGCAATCCCGAACGTAAAGCGGTTCCGGCCCTTTTGCCCGACCTGCAAAGAGAGCTTCACGCTGATGGCCGTCCTGCCGACCAACGCGGATGTGGACAAGTACCTGGAAGATGCCGTGGCGCGCCACGATCACAAGGCATTCCAGGAAGCCAAGGTCCTGCACTTCAAGGTGCGCGTGGGCCAGCAGAAGCAGAAAAAGGCCAAGTAGGACCGGCGCCGCGAGGCCGTCCTCTCTACATTCTCGCCTGCAACGTCCTGAGGGCTCTCAATCCCTCCTGCGCCACGGCGGCATCGCTGTCGCCGCTGAGCTTCTGGAGCGGGGCCACGCTTTCGGCGTCGCCGCTGCGCGCCAGCACGCGCGCCAGACCGATCTTCTCGTCCTTAGTGCCCGTCGATAAGGGGCCATACAGGGCTGTGCGAACGCCCTCGTCGCGGGCCAGCTCCACGAGGAAGGGCAACGCATCGCCGTTGTAAGCCGCCGAGTTCAAATTGTCGATCAAGAACCGCAAGGGGCTGAACTCGCTCACATCCTTCCGCCCCAGCATCACCTGGGCGAATGCCAGGGAGAGGCGCGGCGAGGTTTTTCCTTCATCCTGCCAAGCCTGCTCCAGCATGGCCAGTTCATTGGGATCGCGCAGGCGCGCGAAGCCTTCGGCGGCGGCGCCGCGCAGGTTCTCATCCTTATCGTGCAGATATTGCTCGTAGAGCGGCCGGCTGGCCGGGTCCGGCAGCATGGCGATGGAGGTCAGCGCGGCGCGTTTCACCTTGACATCGCGCGCGCGCTTCAAGACATCCGTCAGGTCCGGCAGCGCGCCCTTGTCCCGCAGCAGGCCCACCGTCGCGATGGCCGCAATCTGCACCTTCGAATCGAGATCGTGCAGGCGGAACTCCACCCGCGGACCGGCCGATTCCTCGCGGATCTTCTGCAGCGCGATCAGCGATTCGTAGATCACATCCGAATCCTTGGCATGGGTGGCCTCCACCAGGTCCTGCACCGCCGCCGCGCCCCGCAGCACGCCCACCGCGCGCGCCGCGTTGGCGCGCGCTTCCATGCTGCCGCCGCCGGAGATCTGGCGGGCGAGCGCCTGCACCACCTCCGGCCGCACCACCACGTAGGAATCCACGGCCTGATCGTTGGTATCCGTGAACACGCCCTTGATGCTCGTGCCGACTCGCTTGAGCGAGCCCCCCAGCCCGAACTGCACGTAGCCCGGATAATAGAAGTTCACCAGGCCGTCGGCCGCCAGAATCTGCGCCTCCGGATCGTTGTCCCGGGTTGCCTGAATCAGCGGATCGAGGCTCTTTTGCGTCCCGATCTGAACGATCTGTTTCACCGCTTCCCGGCGCACTTCCTTATCCGGGTTGGAAAGCAGCTCCTGCAATTTGGGGATCGCGCCGGAGCCGTCCTTGGCGATTTCGCGGACGTCTTTGGGCCGGACATTCTGCGAATAGAGACCGGGCGAGAAGAGAACCACGGCGAAGGCCGCCACATACACGCGCATATTTCCATGCTATCGCGCCGCGATGGGGGGCGGGCGTCTGCGGCAGAGCCCAGGTGAACGGCGCAAAAGCGGAAGGCGCCTGACCGGCGCGCGACGCCGGGCGGAAGTAGGTCCCTAGGGCCGCCCGGGGGCGAAAGATCCGGTTACAAGACGCCAATCCGGTTTCGCGGGCCGGTCGTTCTTACGCCCCTCCGGGGCTGGGCGGAATTACCGCTTGTCTCCCACGGCTTGCGCCGTGGGCTATGATCTTTCACCCCTTCGGGGTTGAGAATCGCCGCGGCTCGCGAGGCCCGCGAAGAAAGGGATGGATAGTAGTACGCGGGTGCGGCTGTTCCCACGTTCATGTGGCGCAATCCACCGCCGCTAGAAATGCTTCCACGCGCGCCACGGCCGCGTCGCGAATGTGCGGATCTTCACCGAAACCCCGGAGCCACTCGAGGCCGGGCTCGCGACGAAACCAGGTGATCTGGCGCTTGGCGTACTGGCGTGTGGTTCTCTGCGCGTAAAAGATGGCTTCGCGAAGATTCAACTCGCCTTGGATCAGTTGCAGGGCCTGGCGGTAGCCGAGGGATTCGAACGGCTTGACGGAGGGCGGGTAACCCAGGGCCAGGATGCGCCGCGCCTCCTCCACCAGCCCACCCTCGAACATGGCGCGGCAGCGTGCGTCCAGACGCTGGTGGAGCGCTTCGCGGTCGGGCAGCAGCCCGAGTTTGAGCGGGGCGTAACCGCGCAGGGCGTCGCGGCCCTGGCGGAACAGCTCGCTGGCCGGGCGGCGGGCCAGCAGGCAAACTTCTAGGGCGCGGGTGGTCTTGGGAATGTCGTGGGCGTGGATGCGCGCCGCGGATTCGGGGTCGAGGCGGGTGAGAAGGCGATGCAACCCGCCGCGGCGGCGCGCCTCGCGGGCGGCCAGCCGTTCACGCAAGGGCTGGTCGCGCGAAGGTCCCTGAAAGAGCCCGTCCACCAGCGCACGTAAATAAAAGCCCGTTCCGCCCGCCACGATGGGCAGCCGGCCGCGCCCGGTGATGCCGGCGATGGCATCGCGGGCCAGGCGGGCATACTCGCCCGCCGTAAAGACGCTGTCGGGATCGCGGATGTCTATGAGATGGTGAGGGATGCCGCGGCGCTCCGCCTCCGGCAGCTTGGCGGCGCCGATATCGAACCAGCGGTACACCTGGAGGGAATCGCAGTTCACGATTTCCCCGTCGAACCGTTCGGCGAGAGCCAGCGCCAGGCCGCTTTTTCCCGAGCCGGTGGGACCTACCACCGCAACCAGAGGGCGCCGCGGGGCATCTGACTCCATAGGGCTCTCGCGGCCGGAGGGGCGCGGCGTCACGCCGGGCGCGGTCCCGAGCGCGCGGTATACAATGAAAAAGTGATTTTCGACGCGCCCTGGGCTCCCCTGGCGGTCGAAAGAAAGTTTGATTTCATGATTCGTTCAGCTAAAGCGCTACTTCTGGTCCTGTTCCTGGGCTCGGTCTCTTTTGCGCAGACCCCCAGCGATCCCGCGTCCGACGCCGGCAAGGCCGACGCCTACTATCACTTTGCCATGGGCCGGCTGTATGCGGAACTGGCCAGTTCCTACTCGAACCAGAACGAGTACGTGGCGAAGGCCATCGAGCATTACCAGCAGGCGCTCAAACTGGACCCCACGGCCGGCATCATATTCGAGGAGCTGACCGACTTGTACGTCCAGACGGGGCGTCTCCAGGACGCCATCAGCCAAGCCGAGGACCTGCTTAAGCAGAACCCCGACAATCTCGACGCGCGCCGCACGCTGGGGCGAATCTACCTGCGGGCCATCTCCAACCCGCGGGAGGGTTCCATCGACGAAGGCATGCTGCGCAGCGCCATCGACCAGTACAAGAAGATCACGGAAAAGGACCCCAAGGACGCCGAGAGCTGGGTGATTCTGGGACGCCTGTATCGCGTGGCCAACAACAGCGTGGATTCGGAAAAGGCTTACAACGAGGCCCTCAAGACCGACCCCGACAACGAGGACGCCCTGACCGGTCTGGCGGTGATGTATGCGGACCTGGGGGACAACGATCGCGCCATCGAAAAGTTGAAGACGGCCACCGACAAAGCGCCCAACGAGCGCACTCTGGGGGCGCTGGCGGACGCCTACGAGCGGGCCCACGACTTCAAGAACGCCGCCGAAGCGCTCAAACGGGCGCTGGCTCTGGCCCCGGATAGCGGCCGCATCCAGTTGGCCCTGGCCAACAACCTGATGCAATCGGGCCAGTTGGATGAAGCGCTGAAGATCTACCAGGCGCTGGCCGACGACGATCCTCACGATTCGGAACTCCGCCTGCGGCTGGCCGAAATCTATCGTTCGCAGCACGATCTGGCCAAGGCTCGCGAACAACTCGACGCTGCCAAGCAGATCGACCCCGGCGATATGGGCGTGAGCTACGAAGAGGTCAACCTGCTGGAGGCCGAGGGCAAGTCCGATGCGGCTATCGCCAAGTTGAAAGAGATGCTGAGCGAGAGCGCGCGGGTGAATTACTCGGCCGCCCAGGCCGCCGGCCGCGCCACCATGCTGAAGCGGCTCGGATTCCTGTATCGCAACGCCGGGCAGACGGCGCAGGCGGTGGAAGTGTTCCGCCAGGCCGCGACCCTGGATACCGAGAACCCCTCCGAATCCGCGATTCTCATCGTCGAAACCTACCGGCAGGCGAAGGATCTGGAGAGCGCCCAGCGCGAGGCAGACGCGGCCGTGAAGAAGTACCCCGACGATCGCGGCGTCCGCGTGACTCATGCGGACACGCTGGCCGATCGCGGCAAGGTGGACGAGGCCGTGGCCGAAGTCAAGGCCCTGGCGAAGGGCGGCGCCGCGGATTACCAGATCCAGCTCGAGCTGGCTCAGCTTTACGAAAAGGGCAAACGCTGGGCCGATATGGGCAAGGCGCTCGATGCCGCCGAGGCGCTGGCCAAGGCCGACGACGACAAAGAAACCGTCTTCTTCATGCGTGGCGCCATGTACGAACGGGAGAAGAAATACGACCAGGCCGAGGCCCAGTTCCGCAAAGTGATCGAGATGAACCCGCGCAACGCCGGGGCTCTGAATTATCTGGGCTACATGCTGGCGGACCGGGCCGTGCGCCTGGATGAAGCTCACGAATTGATCAAGAAGGCTTTGGATCTGGATCCCCAGAACGGCGCCTACCTGGACAGCATGGGTTGGGTGTACTACCGCCAGGGTAAGTTCTCCGACGCGGCGGATCTGCTGGTGCAGGCGCTCGACCGGATTGGCCAGGACGCCACGGTTCACGACCACCTGGGCGACGTCTATATAAAGCTCGGCAAGACCAAGGAAGCCATTGCACAGTGGCAGGCGTCGGTAAAGGAGTTCGAGTCCGGTCCGCCGAGCGACAACGATCCCGAGGAGTTGTCGAAAGTAACCAAGAAGCTCGAAAGCGCGCGCGTCAAGCTGGCCAAAGAGACTGGCAGCCAGAAATAGCTGGAGGGCGCCGCGCTCCCGCGGCGCCGGCCGTGTACACTTTCGCGCCCGACAGCCTTAACAAGCCAAAGCGGAACGCGCGGAAGCTGGGGGACGAGTTGGATTCGACATCAAGGCGCGATCCGATTTGGGAAGCCCATTTGCATTTCCCCTCTCCAATTCTCGGATACCCTTGTGCCTTGAGCGCGGGCGAGCCTCCTGGGAAAAGCCCGTCGGCCAGCTTTTCCCAAGTTCCGCAGATCGAGTCCTGGCGGTAGGAATGAAGGACGTTCATTTTGGCTCTTGGGAACGCTTTGGCTATCGCATTCCTGTCACCGAGCAGCCAGGCTTCCACTTCCTCAATTGCGATTCGGAATAGTACCCGCGGCTTCGGGTGGCACGGCTTCAGGGTCTCGATCAACTCCTGCTTGAATCCAACGCAGTCCCGGTCATCGAGATCGACAACAACTATGACTGCGGCGTCCGACCCATGCTGGCTCTTCCCATAGCCGGCCAGTACCTTGGGCAGCCGGTCCAAGAGGACGCGCTTCGCGGGATCGGTCTTGCCGCGGAGATCCCTTGGGATTTTTCCGATCCCCTTGTAGGCGTGGGTTCTCCACGTGTGCGGGTCTCCATGCGGACCCAGGATCTTCTGCAGCACTGATCTGAGAAGCAGCTCACCGGATGCATCCTCGACCAGAACCTCGAAGTGCATTAGGCTGGCCTCGCGTCCAGGTAGTCGCTATACCAGAGGCTGCCGAGTTGCAGCCCCTCATCCACCATGCTTTGAACGGTCGCATCCGCGCTGGCTCGTCTGATTGTCGAAAAACCATCCACGCCTTTCTCCAGAACCCAGGTCTCGGCAGGCGATAAGGCGTCTACAAAGTATGGCTGGTGCGTGGTCACGAATATCTGCGGAGCGTTCTTCCTGCCGGTGGCACGCAATCGAAACTCGGAGGCCAGGGCCTCCAGCAGTTTATGGTAGAGGCCATTCTCCGGTTCCTCAATGCAGATGAAGGGCGCGGGATCGGGGTCCTCCAGCAGCAACATGTAGGCGAACATTTTCAGTGTGCCGTCCGACATCTGCTGCGCGAAGAACGGGTCCTGGAATCCGCGGTCGTTGAAGCGAAGGAGCAGTCTTCCGTCCTCTGTCGGTGCCGTGTCGATCTTTTGGATTCCCGGGATCTTCGATGCAATTCTGTTCAGAATCGACTGAAATCGGTCTTTTTGCTCACGCTCCATGAACTGAACCACATTCGCAAGATTGTCGCCGTGCACGTTCAGATGTTTCTGCGGACCGGCCATGGGCAGACTGCGGGCCGCGTCCGGCGTGAAGTAACTCAAATACCAGCTTTCAAGGAACTTCCTGAATTTTGCAATGCGCGGGTGGGTTTTCAGCGTTCCCAACGTGGCAACGCCGAGCTTTCTCCGGTCGGTCAACTCGACTGGCATTTGGCCCGCTTCCTCGCCTTCGAAGCTCTCCTCACCCGCCCATACCTGACCCTCCCCACTCCTCAGCAACAAAAAGGAGAGTGGCCACCCCCGTTTTTGTCCTTTGCGCCGTTGGCGAAGCCGCTCCTCGTCGACGAAGGGGCGGCCGGACTTATCGCGCCTAATTGATAGCTCGTATGTGATTGGCCGGTCGCTCGGACTTTCACGGTAGTAAATCTCGAAATGAATCGGCCCGCTCCCCCCGCAGGAAACCAGCCGGCCAAAACCACCCCGCTGCTTCAGGTCGCAGGCTTCCTCCACGCCCACGGCCAAGCAATCCGACAGGAAACCGAAGGCGTCGAACAGGGTACTCTTGCCGACTCCGTTCTTGCCGATGACCGCGACGAGTGGCGTAAGGGCCGGCGTGTTCTGCTGGTTCCAAAGCTTGCCAATAGTGATGTCCTTCAGAGCGCGGTAGTTCTGGACGCGAAAGCCCTCAATCAAAGCCATGGCAATTTCCTTTGTGCAAACACAAGCATCGGCACATCCTAAAGGATAACGTCGATCCAGCACTCTTGGGCGCCTGGTAAGGGCGCCGTGCCCGGTTTTCCCGGCCCGGGGCATCAGATAGGGCTCATCCAACGGGACGCGCTTCCAGATACTTGGCGAGCGCCCGCCGCAGTTGCTCCGCCTTGACTGGTTTGCTCAGATGTGCGTCCATGCCCGCCCGAAGACATCGCTCGCGGTCCGCCGCCATGGCCCCGGCGGTCATGGCGAGGATGGGCGTGCGATGGGCCGCGCCCTCGCGACGGCGGATCTCGCCGGTGGCTTCATAGCCGTCCATCTCGGGCATCTGGCAGTCCATGAAGATCAGGTCGTAGGGCAGTTGCGCGGCCATGGCGACCGCTTCCCGCCCATTGGCGGCCACGTCCACCCGGCATCCCAGCTTGCCGAGCAGCGCCGCTCCCACCTTCTGGTTGACGATGTTGTCCTCCACCAGCAGGACACGCCTGTTCGCGAAGCGCGGAGGGTCTGATGGGAGCGGCGCCGTATGCACGGTCCGCAGGGGAGCAGCCGCGCCGGCCTCCGGCCGGTCCAAAACCCGCTCCATGGCATCCAACAGCGCGGCCTCACGGACCGGTTTGACCAGGCAGGCGTGCGGCCCCCGGGCGCCCATGGGAAGAACCTCGCCCCGCTCGCCGGCGGAGGGGATCAGGATAATGCCCGGCTCCATGCCCTGGGGGTTTTCCGCCCGATCCATCTCCGGCGGCACGCGATCCACACAAATGATCCGGTACGGATCGCCGCCGGCATGGGCGGCGGCCGCCATCCGCAGCGCCTCTTCGCCCGACGCGGCTTCCTCCGCCCGCATGCCCCAGCGCGAGCACATGCCGGCGATCACCAACCGGTTCATCCGATGGTCGTCCTTCACCAATACCCGCACCCCGTCCAGTTTCACCGCCGGAAGTTGCGCCGCCCCGAGGGACGGATTGGTGCGCAGAGCGATCGCGAAGGTGAAAGACGAACCTACCCCCTCCTGGCTGGCCAGGCTCATGGTTCCGCCCATCAGCTCGACAAGCTGCCGGGAAATGGCCAATCCCAGCCCCGTGCCACCGCGCTTGCGCGTGGTGGAGGAGTCCACTTGCTGGAACTTCCCGAACAGCGAACTCTGGCGGTTTGCGGGAATCCCAATCCCCGAATCATGCACGGCGATCCGCACACTCGCCACGCCGCCGGAGACTGTCTGACTGCCGGCTTCCACCAGTACGTGGCCGCTTTCGGTGAACTTGATGGCGTTGGAAACCAGGTTCAGGGCCACCTGCCGGATGCGGCCGGGGTCGCCCAGGAATTCGCGCGGCGCATCCGGGGCGTACCACAGCAGCAGTTCCAGTTTCTTCTCGCGGGCCTTCACCGCCAACAGCTCCAACACGTCTTCGAGGGCGCCGTGCAGGTCGAAGGGGACAATCTCCAGGTCCAGCTTGCGAGCCTCGATTTTGGAAAAATCGAGGATGTCGTTGATGATGCCGAGCAGCGATTCGCCCGAGGCGCGGACGGTTTCCGCGTAGCCCTTCTGCTCCGGGGTCAACGGCGTATCGAGCAGCAACCCCGTCATCCCGATGACGCCGTTCATGGGGGTGCGGATCTCATGGCTCATGTTGGCCAGAAACTCGCTCTTGGCGCGGTTGGCGGTCTCGGCGCGCACGGCCATCCGGTTGGCGCGGGCGGTAGCCTCCTCGAGTTGGCGGTTGGTCGCCAGGAGATCGTCCGCGGCCTGCTTCTGGGAGGTGATGTCCCAGTTGGTTCCGGTTATGCGCAAGGGTTGCCCGGAGGCGTCGCGCTGCACCAGGGCGAGGGCGCGGATGCTATGAACGCTGCCGTCCGTCCAAACCACGCGGAACTCGGTGTCGTATTCCCGCTCGCCCCGCAAGGCAAGCTGGAATTCCTCGTCGGCCCGCCGCCGGTCTTCCGGGTGGACCCCCGCCTGCCATGCCTCGTACGCGCCGCTGAACTGGTCTCGCGCGATTCCGTAGAGGCGAAGCATCTGGTCGTCCCAGACCAGCCGGTCGCCGGCCACGTCATAGTCCCAGATACCCACGGCGCCCGCGCGCGCCGCCAACATCAGCCGGTCGGTGACCTCCCTTAGCCGCTCCTCGGCCTGCTTGCGTCCGGTGATGTCCCTGGCGGCGCCCTCGCAACCTACGACCGCGCCGGCTTGGTCCTTCAAAAGAACAGCGCTGGTGGCGTGCCAGTACCAGGATCCGTCGATGTGCCGCACGCGGTACTCGATGCCCTCCTGCCGGTGTCCGGTCTCAATCGCGGAGCGCACGCGCGCCATGCACTCGGCCAGATCGTCCGGATGGATGAACTGTTGGAATGGCTGTCCGACTACCTGGTCTACCGGGTGGCCAAGCAGGGTGGTCCAGGAGGGGGAGACGAAGGTGAATACCCCATCCAGGTTGAGGGTGTATATAATGTCGTGGCTGTTCTCAATCAGAAGGCGGTACTTTTCCTCGCTCTTCCGCAGGGCATCCTCCTGCTGTTTGCGCATCAGCGCCACGCCGATGCTGGCGCTTATCCCCTCAAAGAAGTGGATTTCCTCCAGTGTGAAACGGTCTTTCTTGCGGTCATTGAGCTGCAGCAGGCCGACGATGTCGCGATTGGCGCGGATGGGAATGAGCGCCACCGAACAATACCCTTGATGAATGCAGATGTTGCGCGGATGAAGTCTGGGGTCCTGGCTGGCCGGAATATCCAGCAACTGCGGGGAGTTGTTGGTCCAGCAACTTCCGCTTTTGGTGAAGAGGGGGCTGGCCGGATCGGTCCGCCCGGAAAGGACCAAGCCGCAGGTGCACTCCAAGGAGATGGCGCCGTCCTTGTCCCGGCACGGGCCGCCGTTGGGATCTTGCCGGTCGATCAGACTATTCTCCGAAAGCAGAAAATCGGGGGAAAAACCGTTCTGGACGAAGTAGGGGAAGTCATCGCCGCTGCGCAGGCGAATCCCCACGGCGGCGCAACCGGTTTCCCGCTGGATGGCCGCCAGAATGCGGTTGACCACATTCTGTACGCCAAGAGGTTCATTGAGGGCGCCGAGAATCTCGGCGGAAAGGTATTGGTAGCGTTCCGCCCGTTTGCGCTCACTGAGGTCGCGGATGACCCCTACCGTACGCCATTCCAATCCCTTCTTGACGGTGGCCAGGGCGATCTCCAGGGGGAACTCGGTTCCGTCCTTGCGCAGCGCGGTCAGCTCCAGGGGCTGGCCGATGGCCGCCCCTTGACCGGTCCGCTGAAAGGCCGGAAAGTTGGCATGAAAACGCGGCCGCAGGGCGGGTGGGACAAGCACATCGTGGATTGGCCGGCCCAGCATCTCGGCGGCCGCGTAGCCGAACATCTTCTCGGCCGCCGGGTTCCACAGGATGGCCCTGCCCTGGCCGTCGATCATGACGATGGCGTGGAGCGCGCAGGCGAACACCGCCGCCAGCGTTTCCTCGCGGTCGCGCAGCGCCTGTTCGGCCGCGATTCGCTCGGTGATGTCCAGCAGGGCGGTGCGGACGCCGGTGGTCTCGCCCCTGGCATTGCGCACCAGGATGTCGTGGGCTTCGACCCACAACTCATTGCCGCCGCGGTGAAGTAACCGGCGCTGGAAAGGCGCCAGGGGTTGTTGCCCGGACAGTTTCCGCCCAACCGCCTCGCGGCTGGCTTCCCGGTCCGCCCCGGCGATGAAATCCCACACCGGCCGGCCCAGCATCTCCTCCGCCTGGTAACCGAGCAAGGCGCATTCGGCGCGGTTGACGCGGTGCACCACGCCATCCTTGTCTAATTCGTGATACGCCACCGGAGCGCTATCGAACAGCTCGCGGAACTTCGCCTCGCTCTCCCGCAATTCCGCCGAGCGTGTTTGCGCCTCCCGCTCCGGCCAGGCATGGCGGTGGCATCGGAACCCGGCCAGCAGGGTCAGCAGCATGGCCAGCAAGAGGCCGGCCAGAGCCGCCGTCCGGGCCGGGCCCGGCAGATTCAGGGCCGCGAACCAGCCTCCGGCCAGCAGCGCGGCCAACGCCGCGGGGATGATCCAGCGCTGAGATATCCCGGCGCGCCGAAGCCTGGCGGCCGGTCCGAGACCCGTCATGGCCGCCATCCCGTTGCGTTCCGGCGGCTTTCCGCGCGGCGGAAAAACTGCCGGACCGCCGGGTACGTGGACTCCCTCGGAACAGGAGACATGAACTGTCTGGTGCGCACTGGCGATGCCTCGCTGATTGTCCTATCGGCGCCATCCAGAAAAGGATTAGCCGCAATACTGTTCACTCAATCGCTGCTCTCTTCCGTGGCGCAGCCTCTCAGGCTGCCGCCTTCTCGACGCTTGGTGGCGGACCGAGCGCCAGACTCGACACGAGTGTCGAGCCGGCAGGCTGAGAGCTTGCCTCACGGAGGAGCAGACCTGCTGAGTGAACAGCATTGGGGCTAGAGCACACCCGATTTGAAGGAACGAACCCAATTCCGGAGCTGGGAGATTGATTTGGCGGGGGTTCCAATTCGGCCGCAACCAGTTCGGCGGGTGGTAATTCCGCGGTGGACGCCTTGGGCTGGGCCGGAGCGGGAAGGCCGGACTGGAGTTGGAGCAGTTGCTTGAGGGCTCGGTGATAGCTGCGCTCGGCGTAATCCATGCGGCGGTGGAGGCGGGTCAGGTATTCCTCGCGGTGGAAGTAGGCGCGGGCGGAATCGACGAGTTTTTCCTGGGGGCGCCAGGCTTGCATTCCGTTCTCCCAGATCTGGGCCTCGGTTTTGCGGAGGCGGCGGAGCTGCCACTCGGCGGAGATCATGGCGTCGACGAGGTAGCGCTGCTCGGGGGCGGCGGGTTGAAAGCGCTCGTA
>JBEKPK010000106.1:0-14789 GCA_049520795.1 Bryobacteraceae bacterium | reverse complement strand
AAAGGCGCTCCGCTCGATCGGTGACGCCATCGGGTCCCTCACCATTACCGAAGTGGACGAGGGATCGGCAGTGGGCAAATTCGTCGGAGGCGGCGGCCCGGCCAAGGTAGGCGACGCCGTTTCCACGGCTAAGTAGGAGGGAATATGGACCTCGAACCAACCAAGCCAGCCGCCAGCGGCGGCGGGCGGGGACTGTGGGTGGCCATCGGCGCGGTGGTCGCCGTGCTGGCACTGGCCGCGGTGGTCCAGTTCGCGCCGTGGCGCGGCAGCAAAGCGGCGCCGCAGCCGGTCGCGCCGAGCGTTCCGCCTATCGTCACGCCTGCGCCGGCGGTTGTGGAGACTCCTCCGCCAGAGCCCGTCGCGACGCCCGCTAGGGAGGTTTCGAAAGCTCCCGCCAAGGCGGCGGTAAGACCGCAAACCATGCCGGGCAGGCCGCCCATGCAACCCGCCGTGGCGCCGGTGGAGCAGGCCCCTCCGCCTCCCATGCCACAGGCGCCCCCGCCGGCCGCGGCCAGGCCCGTGGAAAGCGGCCCCAGCCGCGCCGAACTTCAGGCCGCGCGCGAACAGCTCGTGCTGCTCAACGCCCGCGCCGGAAGCATACAAACCAGCCTGCAAAGCCTGCGGCGCTCGCAGGCCGCGAGCGGCTTGAACCTGCGCGCCGATATGCAGCAGGCCTCCAGCCTGATGAACACCTACCTGCAAGGCGCCACCGACGCATTCAACGCCAACGACTTGGCCGCCGCCAAGAGCTTGATGGACAAGGCCGAGGCGCAGATCGACAAGCTGGAGAACTTCCTGGGACGTTGAGAGGCCGGTTTGCGCAAGCGCCGGGTCTTGGCTTGGAACATCGATGAACGCCTGGAGAAACTCACAGAGCGCCACGAGGCGCTCATCCAGACCGTCGAACTGATCGCCGCCATGCAGCGCGACAGCGCGGCGCGGTTCGATTTTCTGTCACGCGACATCCAGGACCTCAAGACCACCGCACAGCAGGACGGCGAGAACATCCGCGCCCTCGCCCGCATCGCAGAGCTCCACCACGAGAGGCTAAGCCGTCTCGAAGACCAGCACTAGGTCGGCAGCCGATCGATTGGTTGCTCAACGGTCCGGGCCGAGCTTGCCCGGCTCCTGCAAGGGGCGGATCGGGTGTTTTCCGCGTTCAGGGCCGGCACAGGCGTGCCCCGGTTTCACACCCGATTGTCGTGAAATGCCCTAAACATCTGGCGATTCCCGGCGTCTATATGTTGGAGGAATCTCCATGAGCCGATCCGGGCGCAAGCTCTCGGTTGCCCTGTGGCCCCTGCTCTTTGCCGCTTGTACGCACACCCCTCCTTCCACCGTTCAAGCCGCTTTCACGTCCGCCCCGCCCGATTCCGGCCAGCGCGTCAAACGCGAGATCCGAATTACCGGCCTGATTCAGGCGGTCCACTCCGTCAAAATCGCGGTGCCCCAGATTCAAGGTCAGGTCAGCACCATGACGCTGACTCAACTGATTGCCAACGGGTCGCACGTCAATGAAGGGGATCTGATCGCCACCTTCGACCCGACGCTGCAGATGGACGCAGCTCGCGACGCCAAGGCCAAGTTCGAAGACCTGGATCACCAGATCGCCCAGAAGATCGCCGAGAATGGCGCCAATGTCGCGACCCGAGCGGTGGATTTGCGCCAGGCCCGGGCGGACTTGGAGAAGGCCGACCTGGAGCTGACCAAAGGCTCCGTTCTGGCCAACATCGACAGGGTTCAAAACGAAATCAAGGCCGCCGGGGCCAAAATCCACGTCGAGAGCCTCACGAAATCCATCGCCTTCCACGAAAAATCCGAGGCCGCCGCGCTGCGCATCCTCGAATTGCAGCGCGACCGGCAGAAGATCTACATGCAGCGGGCGGAGGACAACATCAAGAAGCTCGAAATCCACGCTCCGCTGGCCGGAATGGTGATTCACGAGCTCACTTACCGGGCGGGCAATTTCGGGCACGCGCAGGTGGGCGACCAGATCTACCGCGGTTATCCGCTGGTCAGCATCTTCGACCCCTCCGAGATGCGCGTGCGCTGCTCCGTGAACGAGCCGGATATCCTGGCGCTGGAGGCGCACGGCGCGGTTTCGGTTTACCTGGACGCCTATCCCGACACCGCCATACCGGCCCACTTCGACTATGCCAGCCCGGTAGCGTCTTCGGCGTTGGGAACGCCCGTCAAGACGTTCCTCGCGGTTTTCGCCGTTGACAGGCGGGACCCCCATCTGCTGCCCGATCTTTCCGCCGCGGTGGTCCTCGGGCCGCCGCCGGGAGACGCCCGATGAGTCCCGCGTGGGCGCGGGTTCGGTCCTGGACCGTGCGGATCGGGGTGCTGGCGCTGGTCGCTGGCGCCGGTTGGGGCGTTTATCGCATCCACAAGACCCAGGCCGGCGCGTCGTACCCGAACGCGCCGGCGAAGAAGGGCGAGTTTCTGGTGCTGGTCCGCTGCCGCGGTTCGGTGAGGGCGCGCCGCTCGGTGGGGATCTACACCCCGGTGGTGCCGAACCTGCGAATCGCCTGGATCGCCCCTACCGGGTCCGCCATCAAGGCCGGCGACGTCATTCTGCGCTTCGATTCCAGCACGGCCCAACAGCAGTTGATGCAAAAGCAGGCGCAGTTGAAGCAGTCCCAGGCCACCCTGGATCAGGCCGTGGCGCAGGCCAAAATCACGGCCCAGCAGGACCAGAGACAGCTCGCCGACGCGAACTTCACCGTGGAGCAGGCTGGGTACCAGGTCAAGAAGGACGAACTCCAGTTCGGCCCGATCAAGGGCAAGGAGAGCGCCATCGACCTCGAAATCGCGCAGCAGAAGCTGAAGCTGCAGGAAGCGACAATCGCCCTGCACGAGGCTTCCTCGGCCTCCCGCATCGCATCCCTCACACGGCAGCGCGACCAGGTCCAGACCGATGTGGATATTACCTCGGCGCGCATCGCCCAGATGGAAATGAAGGCCCCTATCGGCGGGCTGCTGCTGTTCAACATGAACTACTCGGGGGTGTTTACCACGGCCGACGCCAAGCCTTACAAGGTGGGCGACAACGTAGGATCGAACATGCTCCTGGGATCGGTTCCCGACCTGGACAGCCTGGAAATGAACGTCAAGCTCGAGGAGGCCGACCGCGGCCGCGTCGCCGTCGATCAGGATGCCCTGATCCGCGTGGACGCTCTTCCGGAATCGAGCGTACCGGTCAAAGTCAACGAAGTCACCGCTTTGGCGGAGATGAGCCTGGAGTATCCCTACACCCGCAGCTTTCGGGCCAGCGCAAGATTCCTGCGGCCCGACCCGCGGCTGCGGCCGGATATGAACGGAGGCCTGGACGTGATCGTCAGGCGCATCCCGGACGCCGTGAGCATCCCTTCCAAGGCCCTGTTTACCCGCGCCGGCAAGCCCGTCGTCTATGTCAACGAAAAGGGCCGGTATCGCGCGGCCGAGGTTGGAATCGAAGCGCGCAATCCCGATGAGGTGGCCATTACCGGGGTCCGGGAGGGGGCTGCGGTCGCCCTGGTAGATCTAGCCGCCGAGGAACGCAAGAAATGAGACTCCGGACACTGATAATCCTGACGCTGACCTCAGGCGCGGTCGCCGTCGTCGCGTGGGGCGCTCTTCGCTTCGCCAGAACCGCGGCGGCCTCGACGGCCTCCGAGACGCCCACCACGCGGGTGAAGCGCGGATCGGTCGCCATCACCGTGTCCGCTCGCGGCAACCTGCAGGGGGGCAATGCCGAGGTGCTGAACGCTCCGGCGGTGGCCCAGGATACCTTGAACGTAACGTTTCTGCGCCAGCCGGGCGATCTGGTGAAACCCGGCGACGTGGTGGCCGAGTTCGATACCACCCAGCAGGAATACAACCTCCGGGAAGCCGAGTCCGACTCGGCCGAAGCCGACCAGAGCCTGGCGCAGACGGAGGCCGATAACGCAGCCAGCGACGAAGAGAACTTCTACGCGGTGGAGGCGGCCAAGACCGCGGTCCAGGTGGCCGAACAGGATGTCCGCAGAAATCCGGTGGTGGCCGCCCTGGTGGCCCGCCAGTACGAAATCACCCTGGAGGCGGCCCAGAACCGTCTCAAACAGGCGGAGGAGGACCAGGTCAATCAGAAGACCAGCACGGCGGCTTCGCTCGCCATCCAGAAGGCCGCTCAGGCCAAGGCGCGGATGATGGCGGATATGGCGCGGAAGAACATCGAGAGCATGACCCTGAAGGCCAAGACGGAAGGTTACGTCAGCCTCCAGCAGAATACCTTCAATACCTTCATCCTGACCACGGGAATGACCCTGCCTCCCATACAGATAGGCGACACCATCCGTCCGGGGATGGGCATCGCCCAGATCCCCGACATGAAGAGCTGGGAGGTGAGCGCGCAGATTTCGGAACTGGACCGGGGCCATCTGGTGGCCGGCCAGGCGGTGACCGTATCCGTGGTGGCTCTGGCGGGCAAGCGGTTAACCGGCCGGGTGAAGAACCTGGGCGATACCAGCGGCCTGGCCTGGGACCGCAAGTTCGATTGCCGAATGACGCTTGACCAAGCGAGCCCGGAACTTCGTCCGGGCATGTCATCCAACCTGGTGATTACCGCCGAGACGCTGGACAACGTACTGTGGGTGCCTTCCCAGGCGCTGTTCGAGAGGGACGGCCGCTCGTTTGTGTATTTCAAAACGGCCAGCGGTTTTACGCCGCGCGACGTGACGCTGGTCAAACGCAGCGAGAGCCAGGCAGTGCTGAACGGCGTCAACGAGGGCGATACGGTGGCGCTTTCGAACCCCAGCGAGGAAAAGAAGCCCGCCTCCCAGCAGCAAAGCGCCGCCAAGGCGATACAAAAATGATCCTCATCTCGGATTTCGGGCAGGCCTTCGCCAATCTCCGCGCGCAAAAGACGCGGACTCTGCTTACCGCCCTGGGCATCGTGTTTGGCGTCGGATCGGTCATCGGCATGCTGGCCATCGGCGCCGGTGCGCGCGAAGAGTCCTTGCGGTTCATCGAGCAACTGGGGGTGCGCAACGTGCTAGTGGACTCGCGTCCGACCATGAGCCGGGACGAGTTCCAGCAGCGCCGCAAGTCGTCCCAGGGCCTCAATGATCGCGATGTCCGGATACTGAACGCGAACATCGAGGCCATCGAAGCGGTTTCGCCGCGCAAGACGCTACACCCGGCCAGCGTGCTCCCCAAACCCGCCGGGGATCTGCCCGAACTGTACGGCGTGGCGCCGTCCTACAGCCTCATCCACAGCCTGCGCATGGCCGAAGGACAGTTCTTCGACGAATCCGACGACGCATCGAGCGCCCCGGCGTGCGTGCTGGGGGAGACCGCCAAGGTGAATCTCCTGGGATACGGCCCGGCAGTGGGAAAGTCCATAAAAGTCAACGAGAATTGGTTGCAGGTGGTGGGCGTGCTCCAGGCGCAGCTCATGGCGGGCTCGCAGAATTCGGGCGCCTCGATGCAGGACCTGAACAACATCGTCTTTATCCCCCTCAACACCTTCCAATATCGCTTCTGGGACCCCATGAGCTCCATGCGGGACGACCTGGACGGCGTCGAGGTCCGTCTGCGCGACGGCGCGGACAGCATCGAGGTGGCCAAGATCGTGACCGCCGTGTTGAACTCGACGCACCACGGCGTACAGGATTATTCCGTCACGATTCCGGCCGCGCTGCTGGCGCAGCAGAAGCGCACGCAGACCATCTTCACGTATGTGATGGTGGCCATCGCCGCCATCTCGCTGCTGGTGGGCGGCATTGGCATCATGAACATTGTGCTGGCGACGGTGATGGAGCGGACCAAGGAGATCGGTATTCGGCGCTCGATCGGCGCCCGCCGGAGGGATATCGTGCGCCAGTTCCTCACCGAATCGGTCATGATCTCGGTCAGTGGCGGCGCGCTGGGCATCGGCTTCGGCTATTTCCTGGCCTGGTTGATCGCCCGGACCGCCGAGTGGAAGACCATCGTGACCCCCGGCTCGGTGATGATCGCCTTCGGCGTCTCGGTGGCCGTGGGCGTAGTCTTTGGCATCTACCCGGCTGTCAAGGCCTCGCGCATCGACCCCATCGAGGCTCTACGCTACGAGTAGTAGGACCGGCGTATCAGCGGATCGGCGCCACCCCAAGCTGATGGCAGATCTTGCGCGCCAACCGATTATCGATTTCGGAGTGCCGGGGAATAGGAGCCTTCGCGCCGGTGGCGGGATTGGAGTAGATCGTGTGTCGCGCGCCCTCCCGCTCCCAGCGGCATCCATGGCGCACGAGATGGTCGATTAGCGCGTGACGCTTCACGCCAGAGAGGCTCCGACATGCACCGAGAGCGGGACGATCTCAACCAAGTCGGCATCCTCCGCGGATGCGCCGGAGTCGGGCCGCGGCAACGGTTCGCCTTGTTCCAGCAGAAGCTGGGCCAGGTCTTCCATGGCGCTGGCGATCATCAGCCGGGCGTCGGGCGAGTCGAAACCCTGGCTGACAGCCCCGGGAAAGTCCAGGGCTTCCGCCACCACCATTTCGCCGGTCGCGCGCGGAAGGTAAAAGGCTACGTGGTAGCGGAGCATACGTCCATCATACTCGATGCCTCCGTGATCGAAGCAGCGGGCGCCACGCAGGTGTCGCCCACGGCCAGACCCTCGGCGCCCCCGGCTCTCAGTTCCCCACCGCGATGTACAGCGTCTGCGCTCCGCTGGTCCCGTTCAGCGAATATGAGAGCGGCGTAGCGGAGTTGGCCGGTACGCCGGGCACGACCACATCGAACTGGTACAATCCAACCTCTTCCGGGGCCAGACCCCAGTAGCCCAGGGAGGCCTGGGTGGGCCCGAAGTACACCTGGATCGGGAGGGTCAGAGTGGAACCCCCTATGGCGATCTCGCCGGCGGGAATGTTCGGTGTCACCGGACCAAAACCGACGCCCCAGAGGGTAACCGCATCGCCCGGCTTGGCCGGCCGCGACGCCACGCCCGGAATGGCCCCCGCCGGCAGCGCGAAGGAGCCATCCTGGAAGGTGGCCGCCACATACTGCTTCCCGCCGATGTTGAACGATGCCGGGGCCAACAACCCCGGCTCCACGGAGACCACCGTTACCGGGTATGGCGCGCTCGTTCCAGCCGCCGTGGTAACCGTAATCTGTTGAACTCCCGGGTTGAGGGTGGAGGGAACCTGGACGTCGATCTGGTTCGAGCTGATGTAATCGACGAACGCCGGTTGGCCGCCTATGGTCACCGACGTTCCGCTGAGCGAGGTGGGAGCGACCAGATAGCTGAAATCGGAATTCGCCCAGGAACGCGCCGTGGAAGCCAGGTTGGTTCCGTAGATCTCAATCCAGGAGCCGGGACTCACCTTGGGGAAACCGCCGAAATCTTGCGCCGTAACTACGCCGCCCGACGAAATGGCCGGCAGGCCGCCCGGGTTGGCGGGAGGGGTAAGCATCCGGACCACGTTGTTCTGGGTGTCCGCAATGTATACGTTGCCGTTGGCATCCACGGCCACGCCCTCCGGGTAGTTCAGCGTGGCGGCGGTGGCCGGGCCTCCATCGCCCGCATAACCGGAGTGGCCGTTGCCCGCGATGGTGGTAATGACGCCGCTCGGCGCAACCCGGCGTATCCGGAAGTTCTCGGAATCGGCGATGTAGAGGTTACCCGCCCGGTCCAACGCGATGGCGAAGGGCCGGTTGAGCTCGGCGTTTACGGCCAGGTCTCCATCGCCCTTGAAACCCGCTACGCCGTTTCCGGCCACGGTGTAAATCTTGCCGTTGCTCACCATGCGAATGCGGTGGTTCTCGGTATCCGCGATGTAGATATTCCCCGACGGAGCCACAACCACCGTTTGCGGCCAGTTGATATCGGCCAGAAAGGCCAGACCCCCGTCGCCCAGCGTGCCCACTGTGCCGCCCCCCGCAAAGGTGGAAATAGTCCCGGAGGGCGCCGCCATCTCGCGAATCCGGTTATTGTTGCTGTCCGCAATGTACAGGTTATTGGAGGAGTCCAGCGCAACGCCGCAGGGCAGATTCAGTTGCGCGAGGTTGGCCGAGGCTCCGTCCCCCGAAAAACCGGGCAAAAGATATTCGCCAGCGATGGTGTTGATAAAGCCGTTGCTGCGCGTCACCTCGCGGACTACGCTGTTGCCGGAGTCGCCGATGAACACGTTGCCCGACGGGTCCAAAAACAGGCCGCAGGGAAGGTAGAGCCCAGCCGCGGTGGCGGCGGCTCCATCGCCCCCATAGCCCGGGGCCCCCACCCCGGCGATCGTCGAGATCGTTCCGTTGGCCTGAACCTGGCGGATGGAATGGTTGAAGGTGTCCGCAATGTAAACCGAGAAGGCGTTGTCCACGGCCAAGGCCGTAGGGTTATTCAACTGCCCGGCGGTTGCCGCGCCGCCATCGCCCGAAAACCCGGCCGTGTTGTTGCCGGCAATGGTCGTGATGGTGTACGACTGCGCCAGGCACCATGCCGGCGCGAATAATACCGCGGCCCATGTCGGAAAAACGATGGCCTTACCGTGAAACCCGCTGTGACGCACTCTGGTCGACTCCCTGTATAAGCCCGGGTGCGCAGCGACGGCGTCTGGACGCACGGCGGCTGACCGCCCGCTACACCCCGAAACTACATTTTAGTCTGTGTGACGTGCGCGCGCGAAACAGGTTGCGCCGCATTCCAAAATAGAGTTATTCGATCTACTATGGCCATTAGCGGGGGACCTTCTCCCCGAGAATCAGCCTCTACCCGCCGGCTCGAACCAGGGCGTGCCGGCCACCTGGGCTTTGCGGGCGCCTTCGTCGTTCATTTCGACTCCGAAACCAGCGCGTTCAGGCAAGGTGATGAAGCCCTTCTGGATGATCTCGCCCTCTTTCACCCAGTTTTTCCACAGCGGCAAAGAATCGATCCAGTGCCATTCCTGCGCCAGGAAATTGGGGATGGCGGCGCACACGTGGGCGGTGGCCATCATCCCGATGGGCGAAGTAACACAATGCGGCGCGACGGGGATGAAATACGCGTGCGCCATATCAGCGATCTTGCGCGCTTCAAGCAGCCCGCCGCATTTCTGGAAGTCGGGCATGACGATATCCACCGCCCTTTTTTCGAACAGCTCGCGGAAACCCCACCTGAGGTAAATGTTCTCGCCGCAACAGATGGGCGTTTGGGTGGAGGCACGGACGTCGCGCATGGCGTCGATGTTGTCGGGCGGGACCGGCTCTTCCAACCACATCAGCCGGAACGGCTCCATCTCCTTGGCGACGCGCTTGGCCGTGGCTGCGTCGTAGCGGCCATGCATGTCCACGGCGATGTCCATGTTCTTGCCATAGCTCTCCCGTGTAAACGCTACGCTGGCCACCATGCGATCGATCTCGGCGTTGTTCGCCGTCCAGTTCACGCGGTCGAAGCGGGACGGATCGCGGGCATCGTCGACATCGAGCTTGGCGCCCGTGAAGCCCATGTCCTGAATCTCCTTGATCCGCGCTTTGGAGCCTTCATTGCCGGGGATCATGTCCCGCCCGCCCGAATCGCAGTAAACCCGCACGCGGTCGCGCACCTTGCCGCCCAGTAACTGGTATACGGGCAGGCCCAGCGCCTTGCCGGCGATATCCCAAAGCGCGGTTTCGACGCCGGTCAGGGCAGTGACGTACTGGCCGGATTGCGCGCCGGCGAAGATCCCCGAAGTCCGGATCCGCTCGAAGGCGGCCTCGATGTTCAGCGGATCCTGTCCGACGAGCATGCGAGCAAAGCTCCGGATCAGCGGGATGTTGCCTTCCGAAGCGTCCGTGGTTTCGCCCTGCCCGATAATGCCCTGATCGGTGTAGACGCGGATATGCACCTGGTATCCGTGAACCCGCACTTCGGCGGTGCGAATTTCCGTGATCTTCAGCTTGGGACGCCGGTACGGCGGCGCGGCTTCCTGCGCCGCCGAGGAGATGGACGGCAATCCCAACATGCCGGCGAGCGGCATGAAGGAGCTCTTCATCAGAGACCTGCGCGTAAGATGGTTCATGCTAACCTCGAGTGCGCCAAATCGCTTCGCATCCGCCGTGGTCCGGCGCCCGAACCGGGAAAGGAACGCGTTCACGGCGGCATTCCCGCTCTGGCGTGGCTAACGCATCCGTCGAACACGGATTGTACGTCTGCATCCGGTTAACCACCGCACCACCCCCACGGGAATGCTCAGGGTAGCACGCCCCTCAATTCCAGCCAAAACGCGCCTCAGATTCACACCGGCCTGGAGCGGCGAGAGCGTGCCACCTGGCCGGCCAATCCTCCGCCTTGAAGTACGATGCCGGGTGGGTGAAGTCCCCCGACCGCGAGTCGGATCTATTGCGCGCGATGCGGCCCCCGGCGGCGCCGGATGCGCCAGAATGGCGTTTTTCCTCTCGCGTCAGATATCAAGCCGGGGCGCAATGGACGCAAAGCAGTGGTTCGGGACCGAGGCGCAATGATACCCGCCAGCCAAAAACATAGTCGAGAGAAAGCCGCGCACCGCGGCACTCTATGTTTCAGAACACACATATCCGCGTTTAGGGGCGCACACGCTCCAACACGCGAACAGAGGCGGATTCGAGAAGGGCAAGGTGTGACTTTTCGTGCGTGAGCTTTGCCCGAAAGCCTGGCGCGCCGGCTTCTAGTCCCAGACCTGGGAGTCTCGTTGCGATCAAGCCACAGAACCCGTGGTCCTTCCCGCTACGCGGGCAACCGGGATACCCCGATGATCCCCGGCGCATGAGAGCCGCAGCCTCGGTATCCAGAGCAAATGCCGATATTTCCCCACCCATTCAAGCGGTTTCTCAGGCGAATCGAGCCATCTCCGATCAGAGAAATGCGACTGAACAGAGCGGTTTCACGCAGTCGCGAGACCTTCTCTTCACTGCCGATCGAGCAGACCTTCGACAAGATCTACGAGGCCAATCATTGGGGCGGAGGACGCGGAGATTTCTGCTCAGGCAGTGGTTCGGCCGACACATTCGCGGAACCGTACTGCGAATTGGTTCGGGCCTTCATCGCGCAACATGAACTCAAGACGGTCGTCGACCTGGGATGCGGCGATTTCCGCGTGGGCCGGAAGATCTGCTCTCCATCGATTCGATACCTGGGCGTCGACATCGTCTCATCACTGACTCAACGCCTCAATAGCGTCTTTGGGTCTGAGAAAACGGCCTTTCATCAGCTCAACATCGTGACCCAGGCTCCGCCCGATGGCGACCTCTGCCTCATCCGGCAGGTTTTGCAACACCTCTCTAATAGCGAGATCGCACAGGTTCTCCGCAACGTACAAAAGTACGCCTACGCGATCATCACCGAACACGTCCCTGTTTTCCCGGAACGCGTGAATCTGGACAAGCCGCACGGCCCGGACATTCGAATATACAAACACTCCGGAGTGTTCCTGGACGAAGTCCCGTTTTCCCTGAAGGTCGAGACGCTCCTGGAAGTGCCCGTTGGCCGGGATGAAGTTCTGCGAACGGTGTTATGGCGGCCCCGACTATAGCCGAAAAATACGTCCAGACCTATCGGCCGAACACGAGGCTTCATCCTGCCATTCCGAGTGCGTCAACAGTATTCCTACACATGTAGCCACCGTGAGAACTCCGCAGTTTTTCCGGCGCACTCCACCACTCCGAGCATCGGGCCGCGAGGGTGAGGGCGCAAACGGCTTTGAGGCAGCAGAGCGGCAGTCCGGCAAGAGGTCCCCTTTCATTCGGGCAAACCTCCACCCTTTGCACTTCCAACAGGCGTATCGAATGCGCGGACCTCGGATTGGCGAAATGTGCGCCCGCGCCGCGCGCGCCGCGTGGTCCGGGCCCAACGCCAGGAATACGGCGGCAGGGGCGACGGCAGCCATTGCGAGTTCTCTCGTGGCGCTCATAACCTATCCGCTCAGCTTGCATCACCTGGGCCCCAGCGCCTTTGGATTGTGGCTTCTCATCACCACCCCGTTGACCGTGGTTCAAATCAACAACATCGGGTTCAGTCCGGCGTTAGGGTCGCTTATCGCAAACGACCATGCGGCGCGAGATTACGCGGGCGTAGCGGCCCACCTCACGAACGCCCTTCTGCTGATGCTCACGGCCGCCGCCGTGGGCATTACCGCTCTCGGCTTTGGCGCGCCTTATCTCGCGCGCATTCTGAGAATCCCCGCCAGTCAGACGCCGGCCTTCGTTCTATATCAACGGCTCATCGGTTTGGTGGTGAGCTATGCGCTAATCGTCGAGGTCTTCAATGCCGTGCTGGCAGGCGCCCAGCGCTTCGACCTGGCAGTGCGTAACAGCATCGCGGGACAGTTGACCGGCCTCACTGCCATGTTCGGCTTCCTCACAGCCGGGATGAAGCTATCCGCACTGTTAGCCGGATCCGCGCTCTCCTATATGGTGATGCACGCGCTGACGATGCGGGAGTTGAAGCGATTGGGACTGCTGAAGGTCGACCACGCCGTGGATATCGCGCGGATGCGGGCTCTGCTGAGCTACGGGAAGACGGTAGCTCTTGCGTCGCTCCTGGGAATAGCCGTGGCGCCCATGAACCGCTTTTGCCTGAGCCGTTGCGGGGGTTTGAGCGCGATATCGCAACTCGACAGCGCGTTCCTGCCGAGCACTCGACTTCGCTCCGTTATCGACTGCGGTCTCCGGCCATACTACCTTCGGGCCAGCTATCTTGCCGGCGCCCCGCGGGGGAGGACGTCCGCGGAGCTTCGCAGGGTAGAAAAGAAAACGCTCATTGTCTTTGGCCTGGGTTCGCTGGCGCTCTTTGGCGGCGGCATCGCACTCGCCCGGCCAGCCCTGAACACATGGCTGGGAAAGTCGTTTGACGAAACGATTGTATGTCCCTTCCGCCTCTGTCTGGCTGGCGCTCTGATGACTTCCCTGACGCTCCCGGCGCAGTATACGCTCCTGGCTGTTCGGAAGACAACCCTCTGCATCGGGATTGCCTCAATCGTGCCGGTGGTCCATGCTCTCGTCCTTACAGCCCTGTTTGCCATGAGAAGGCGCCTGTCGCCTTCCGATGTGGCCACCTCGATCGCACTGGCATGCGCCGCTCAGAGCGCGGTACTCCTGGGCCATATCATCCACTGCAGGACGGGCAGGGTTCGTCAATCACCGGGCGCGCCATGAACTCTTGTCCACACGGTGGGTTTCGACGGTCACTGGGCGTTTTCCCCTGCCCGGGTTGTGTGCGCCCTCTGAGCCGGCAGGTCTTTTTTTGCTGGCGCGTGAGCTGGTCTTGAAGGCCATGAAGTTCGTCCACACGCTCCTTCGGTCGCTAAGAAGGCGGGCTGACCGCCAAAAACGCCAGGGCCAGCTATTGGTAACCCTCGATTTTCCGCCAGGGCACACTGGCGGAATTGCGAGGTATTACGCCGACCTCGCTTTTTTCGGGGGGGGCCGCATATTCGTTTTGACAGGGCGGTGCCGGGGCAGCGGAGCATTTGATGAACAACAGCCTTACCGCGTGACAAGAGTCCGCCTCCCGAGTTCGCTTTGGTTCGGGAGCGTAATCGTCGCGAAAGTGGTAACTGCGTGCGCCGTCACGATCCAGGCGCTATTAAATGTGATCCTGGAAGGCCGCGGAGCCATCGTCGCCGGCCACTGGTTCCTGGCGCCGGGCCTGTGTCTGGTAGCCAGGATATGCCGCCGAAGATCGGCCGTGATCCTGCACGGCGGCGAATTGAGCCGGTTTGAAAGCCAACCCCGGTTGCAAAGAGCCTTCTGCTGGATGCTGAATCGCCTTGACAGGGTCGTGGTGAACAGCTTGTACACCGAGCGGCAGTTCGTCAGGCTGGGGCTGCGCGCGGAGAAGGTGATCGTTCTCACGCCTGGAGTCGATGCCGACAAAATCGCCGCCTCGGCCGGCGACTCGTCCGAATTATCGTGCAGCAGGGGCGCCTCGCAGGCCGTCAGGTTGCTGACCGTCGGAACACTCGTTCGGCGCAAGGGACACGACATGGTCCTAAGAGCGCTGGCCCATCTTGCGCCCCGCTACGAGCGCCTCGGGTACGTGGTGGTCGGAGACGGCCCAAACAGATGTGCTCTGGAGGCGCTCGCATCGGAGCTGCGCGTGTCCGATAGAGTCCGTTTCCTGGGCCGCCTGGCCGACGGCGAGACGTACCGCGAGATGGCGAAGTGCGACGTCTTCGTCATGCCGTGCCGGCTGCTGAAAGAGCGCTTCGGGGAAGAGGGCTTCGGAATCGTGTTTCTTGAGGCCGCGGCGCTGGGGAAACCAGTGGTCGCCGGCAGGTCCGGTGGAGCTCCGGAAGCGGTAGTGGACGGAGATACCGGCATCCTGGTCGACCCAGAGAGCGTTGTGTCCCTCGCGCAGGCCTTGGAAAGGCTCATCCTGGATGGAGATCTCCGGGGACGGCTGGGCGCCGCCGGACTCTTACGGGTGCGGAAAAGTTTTCAATGGACGAATCGTGTCGACGACTTCCTCTCCCGACTTAGCTGACCAGCCGGTTCCGCGAATTTCGCAAAAGGTGCTGGTTGTATTCGCGGAGGCCGCCATGGCCGCGGTATTGGTGCCCACCTGGCTGATTCAGTTGAAGCAGCGCGGTTGCGACGTGCACGTCTGCGCGGCGCCGAGCGATTTTCTTGGGAAGTTGGCGTCGATGGGCCTGCCAGCGCACCAGATATTTGCGACCCGGCGGTACTCGGTCTGGGGGCTCTTCAAGTATACGTGGTCGGTTCTAAAGCTCCTCAACGCTGAAAGGCCGCGCCTCGTAATCTCTCACGGCGCCGCGGCGGGCGTGGCCGCCCGGTTGGCGGCGTTTCTCGCTCGGCGGAAATGCGTCGTGACGAACCATGGTTTTATCTTCGACGAGAATATGAAC
>JBEKPK010000105.1:0-14802 GCA_049520795.1 Bryobacteraceae bacterium | reverse complement strand
TGCCAACCCCATCTTTCATGGCTGCTCGGTGGGAGCTTCATGCGGGCTTCCCGGCAATCCGGCGGCTGGTGGATTCATGCGCGGCGTGGCAGATGGCCACCGCCAGGGCGTCCGCCGCGTCCTCCGATTCCACCGGCTCCCGCAGGCGAAGCAGCGAGCGCACCATGGTCTGCACCTGGCGCTTTTCGGCCCGGCCGTATCCCACCACGCTCATCTTGATTTCCAGAGGCGAGTACTCCGCCAGCCCCATCTCCGCCTCCGCCACCGCCAGCAGGGCAACGCCCCTCACGTGGGCCAGCTTCAGCGCCGTTTTGACGTTCGCCGAATAGAAAACCTCTTCCACCGCGGCCGAATCCGGGCCGTATTCCCGTATCAGCCGCCGCAACCCGTTGGCAATCTCCAGCAGCCGCTTCTCGAAGGGCCATTTCGGACTCGTCCGAATCACCCCGGCCGCGATCATTCGATGTTCCAAACCGTCGGTCTCGATCACCCCGTAGCCGGTGCGCTCCGATCCGCAATCGATCCCGAGAATCCGCACGTTACTGCGCCAGCGCCTCGAGTTCCTTCTCGTCGATATCGAAGTTGGAGTAGACGTTCTGCACGTCGTCGTGGTCTTCCAATACCTCGCTCAGGCGCAGCATGCCGGCGGCGTTCTTGCCCTCCAGCTTGATGAGGTTCTTCGGGACCATCGCCATGGCCGCTGACTCGGAGGGGTGAATGCCACTGGCCTCCAAGGCCTTCTGGACGGCTTCGTGGGCTTCGGGCGGCGAAATCACTTCCCATTCCTCGGCGCCGCCGCGCAGGTCGTCCGCCCCCGCGTCGAGCACGATCGCCATGAGCTGATCCTCCGTCACCTTGTCGCCAGGCACCGTGATCAGGCTCTTACGCTCGAACATCCAGGCCACCGCGCCCTGCTCGGCCATGTTGCCGCCGTTCTTCGAGAAAGCGTGACGGATCTCGCTCACCGTGCGGTTGCGGTTGTCGGTCGCTACGTTGACCAGCACGGCCGCGCCGCCCGGCCCATATCCTTCGAACATCACTTCTTCGATCTGGCCGCCTTCCAGTTCGCCGGTGCCGCGCATGATCGCCTTCTTGATGTTGTCGGCCGGCATGCTGACGCCTTTGGCCGCGAGGATCGCGGTCCGCAGCCGCGGATTGCCGTCGGGATCGCCGCCGCTGCGGGCGGCGATCGTAATTTCCTTGATGATGCGCGTGAAGCTCTTCCCGCGCTTGGCGTCCGTGGCCGCCTTCTTGTGCTTAATCGTGGCCCATTTGGAATGGCCTGACATGTGAACCTCGCAGGTAGGCCCAGCCTCGACGGCTGGGAGGTGACATTATTATGAATTCAACGTATTGAGAATAGCAGAATGAAGCAGTTGGCTCAAGGACGGAAAACCTGTTGCGCTATTCGGCCCACCGCGCCGTCGGGTGCGCCATTTCACTCCCGTCGTGCGCCGTCAACAGGCCGAGTTTTTTCTTGACTACCATCGCAGATTGCAATATATTAATCACATATTGCAATAGCGGAGAACCATGGTGAAATCCTTACTTCGAACCGCGGCCCTGGCCGCCATCGCCCTCCTGAGTTTCGGGTTGGCGCCCACGGCGCAAGCTGCCGTGGACGGGCAGTGGGTACTTACCCTTCCGGGAGCTGGCGCCCTGCTCTTGGAATTGAAAAGCGATGGCGGCCGGCTCACGGGTTCGGCAACGGGGCCGAACGGGAAGTTGGAAATCGCCAACGGGTCAATCGCCGGCAACGCGATTTCGTTCGAAACCGTGGTGACGCTCAACCGGGGTGCGGGCACGGTGTCGCTCTTGTACACGGGCGAGATCGAGGGCGACGAGATCCACCTGACGGTCGGAACAAGGGGACCGGGCCCCAAGTTGCAGGCCACGGCGAAGCGGCGCGACCCCAACGCCCCGCCGCCGGATTGGTTCTCCGAGGCCCCCGCGCCGGAAGAAGTGGTGGCTTGGTTGAAGACGAACGCCATCCGCCTCGAAACGGTCGAACCCGGCTCCGCGTTCGCCGACATGGCGCCGCTGAAGGCCCGGTTGAAGGATGCGCGCGTGGTCGCCATGGGAGAGGCGACGCACGGGACGCGGGAGTTCTCCCAGTTCAAGCACCGGATGTTTCAGTTCCTGGTGGAAGAGCTTGGCTTCACGGTCATCGGCGTCGAAGGCAACTGGCCCGAATCGCTGAAGGTCAACGAGTACGTCCTCGACGGAAAGGGGGATCCAAGGGAGGCGCTGGCAGGCATTTACTTTTCCATGTGGCAGACCGAGGAAGTCCTCGAAATGGTTCGATGGATGCGGCAGTACAACCAGGACGCGGCGCACACGCGCAAGCTGAAGTTCTACGGCTTCGACATGCAAGCGCCGAGGGTGGCCGAAGCGAATGTGCTCGAATACCTGCGGCGCGTGGACCCCGAATCGCGCGAGACGGCCGCCAAGACCTTCGCGGTCTTGGGCGAATGGGCCGCCAACGACGTCTATGAACATGGCCCCGCGGAAATCAAGCGCGGCGTTGCGGAGAGCCTGGCCGCCATATTGCGCCGTTTCGACGAGCGGAAACAAGAGTACATCGCGCGGTCGAGCCTGGGCGAGTGGACCATGGTGCGGCAGAACATGGTCATCGTGAAGCAGGCCGAAGTGAAACTGGCGGACCAGACTGGACACTTCCGCGACCAAGCCATGGCGGAGAATGTGAAGTGGATACTGGACCAGGAAGAGCCCGGAACCAAGATCATGCTGTGGGCCCACAACGGCCACATCGCGGGCGACGCCCAGGGGTATGGGCCGATGGGAGAGCATCTGCGCGAGATTTTCGGAGGGCAGGCGGTCCTGTGCGGCTTCGTCTTCCAGCAGGGCGGTTTCCGGGCGGGGGATATCGACGGGGATGCGTTGAGAGACTTCACGGTTGGTCCACCGCCGCAAGGCAGCCTGGGCGCGACATTCGCCGCGATTGGCGCGCCGCTGTTCGCGATCGACCTGCGCCATTTGCCGGGCGGCAAGGTGGCGGACTGGTTCGACGCGCCCCACATTACGTGGCACATCGGCGGGGGGTATACCGCGACCACTCCGGGCGCCTGGTTCCTGCCGATTCGCGCGGCGCGAGCTTTCGACATGCTGATCTTCGTCGCCAAGACGACACCGAGCAGACCGCTGTGAACCTGGCGGCGGGCTCGCGCGGGGTCCTCTGAGGGGAGATCTGTGTGTCGGCGTCTTGCCGGCACGCGCGGAAATAGGTAGCCTGGAAATATGAGCAGCCAAACAGCCCAGCTTCTCGATGCTTTCGAGGCTTTGCCGGAGGACGAAAAGCGAGTCTTCACAGTGGAGTTTCTCCGACGGGCGGCGCCGTTTGATTCCGGCCCTTTGGACGATTCGGAGACCGCTGACGCCGCCGATCAACTGCTGGCCAGCCTGCAATGACGCCGATCCGGGGAGAAGTCTGGCTTTTTGACCTCGGGATGGCGGAGAAGGTCCGTCCTGCCCTGGTGATCAGCGCGGCCTTCGGAGATGCGGATCGTGCGTTGGTCACCATTGTTCCTCACACGACCAGCCTCCGCGGATCTCAATTCGAGATTCCAGTCGGCGTCCCATTCCTGAAAGCGGGCGCGTTCGTAGTCTCCGTCGGCGATACCCCGCTGCGCGATACTGAAACACAGTGAACTTTGCAACTGTCGCCGACAACCTCAGGGAATCGTTTCGCGCCATCGCGGCCAGCCGCAACGCGGGTGAGAACCGCGAGTTGCGGGGCTTGAGCATAGCCGCCGCGGGCGTCGCCTTCCAGATGTTCAACGCCGTTTTCCTCTCCACGCCGGTCGCCTCCGAAACTGAGCTCGCGCAGCGCATCTCCCTGGCTTCCGTGCACTTTGCCGCGCGAGGTCTGGAGTGGGCATTTTGGGTATGCGAAGACTTTCTGGAGCCGCGAGCCCGCCGCCGGTCCAGGCAGATTTTCGAGCGGAACGGCCTGCGCTTTTCGGTGGACCTGCCCGGCATGGTGGCGGAGCATATCGCGCCGCCTGTGAAGCCTTTGCCCGTTCTGGAGGTCCGTCGCGTGGCCGACGAAACCACCCGCGCCGCCTTCTGCGGTATCGGCTCCACTTGCTTCCACGTACCATTCGCCTGGCTCAGCGAGGTCTTCGACGGCCCCGGCGTCTGGCAGCGGTTTACCGCCTATGTGGCCTACTGGAACGGGGAGCCGGTGGCTACCGCCGCCACGGTGCTGGGAGCCGGCGCCGTGGGCGTCTACAACGTGGCCACCTTACCCGATCATCGCCGCCGCGGGTTTGGCGAAGCGGTAATGCGCTACGCCCTGGAGGAGGCCCGGCGAGAGCACGGCCTCGAACACACCACCCTTCAATCCACGCCCGCCGGCTATGGAATCTACGAACGCATGGGTTACCGCACGGTCACCAGGGTCGCCGTGTACGCCGCCTGACGGCAGGCGGGAGGGCATGCGGCCAGGCTTGTCGCCGGTCTGCCGATCCGGCTCCAACCTAACGGAAATGCGGGGGTTCGGCGGTCTTATGTTTGCGGATAAGCACGAAAATGAGGCCGCCCGCGACAAATACCAATACGATGCCGATCCACAGTAATCCAGGGGGCACGGTCCAACTCCTCTCGCGTTGCTGGCTTTGTTAGGTCCAGTCTCGTTAGGGACGCATAACCGGATTCGGCGGGTGGAGGCGCAGGGCAGCCATACACCCCCGCTCTGGGCGGTTTCGGGTGCATCGGCTCCGAAACCACCGTTCCGAGCGAATTGAGAGTCGTTCTAACAGTAGGCCGGAAACCGGTCCATGTCAACGTGAATTCCGGCCGAGCCCGACGAGCGGCCTTTCACTCCGCCGTATCGGCGTTTTCCGTGCGGTTTCTCACGATTTCCCGCCGTTCACCGCCTCTTCGGCCGCGCGGCGATCAGTTCCTCGATGTTCACCAGGTCCGTGGGATAGTCGCCGGTGTAACACGCGTAGCAGTATTCGTGACGTTCGTCGTCGCCCACGGCCTTCCGCAGGGATTCGATCGAAAGATAGCCCAGCGAATCGGCCTCCACGAAACGTCGGATCTCCTCCACGTTGTGGTTGGAACCGATCAACTCCCCTCGCGTGGGCGTATCCACGCCATAGAAACACGGCGACACCGTCGGCGGGCACGAGATCCGCACATGCACTTCGCGCGCCCCCGCCTGCCGCACCATGCGCACAATCTTCCGGCTGGTGGTGCCCCGCACAATGGAATCGTCCACCAGAACCACGCGTTGCCCCTGGAGCAGATGGCGCACCGGGTTGAGCTTCAGCTTCACCCCGAAATCGCGGATGGCCTGGGAAGGTTCGATAAACGTGCGGCCCACGTAATGGTTGCGGATCAGCGCATGGCGGAACGGGATGCCCGATTCCGCCGAATAGCCCAGCGCCGCGGCCACGCCCGAGTCGGGCACCGGAACCACCAGGTCCGCATCGGCCGGGTGTTCTATGGCCAAAAGCCGTCCCAGGTTTTCGCGCGATTCCTGAACGGCGCGGCCGAACACGATCGAATCCGGCCGCGAAAAGTACACGTGCTCGAAAACGCACTGCGCGCGCCGCTGTTCGGGCATGTAGCGCTCGCGCGTCACCCCCTCCGGCCCTACCACCACCATTTCGCCGGGATCCACGTCGTGCAGGTACGTCGCGCCGATCAGGTCGAACGCGCACGTCTCGGAAGCCGCCACATAGCACTTGCGGCCGCCCGAGAACTCCATTTCGCCCACCGCGAGCGGCCGGAAGCCGTGCGGATCGCGCGCCACAATGATGCGGTCCTCGGCCAGAAACACCAGCGAAAACGCGCCTTCGAGCGGCAGCAGCGCGTCGCGCAGCGCCCCCGCCAGGGTGCGTTCCGAGGAACGCGCCACCAGGTGCAGAACCACCTCCGTATCGCTGTTGGCCTGGAAGATGGAGCCGCTCCGCTCCAGATCGCGGCGCAGTTCCGCCGCGTTGGTGATGTTCCCGTTGTGCGCGATCGCCAGGCGCCCCTTGTTGCACGAAACCGAAAACGGCTGCGCGTTCAGCAATGCCGTGTCGCCGGCCGTCGAGTAGCGCGTGTGCCCGATGGCCATCTCCCCGGGCAACTCCCGCAGTACCGGGGCCGTGAAAATATCCGCCACGTGGCCCATGGCTTTGCGGCAGTATATCTGTCCGCCGTCGCTCGTGCAGATGCCCGCGCTTTCCTGCCCGCGGTGCTGCAGCGCATACAGTCCCAGGTAGGCCAGTTTGGCCGCTTCCGGGTGGCCGAAGACAGCTACCACCCCGCATTCCTCGTGGAATTTATCCAGCATCATCCCTCGACTCCCGCTCCCTCAGAGACCGTGAGAGAATTGAAGCCGCGGATAAACGCGGATGAACGCAGATTAAAAAAGGAATCTTATCTGCGTTCATCTGCGTTTATCCGCGGCTCAAACGCTTTTTTACAGTCATGGCTCGTTATGCGCCGGTCTGCGAACTCTGTAGCTGCGTTTCGAGCGCATGATCGTAGGCTGATTTCAAACTCGAGATCTCCCATGACCCCAGCGTCACGGCCCGTTGACGGATCTCGATCCCCTTCTCGATTGTAACTCCCACCACCGGCGCTTCCACTCCGTGTCTCTCCGCGATGGATTGAACCATACCCGGTTGCGCCGTCGAAATCAAAATGCGCGAGGGCCCTTCGTGGAAACACAGCATCTCTGGACGCAGGTCGCTATCGAGGTCGAGTTGCGCGCCGATTTCCGCCGCGCCGAAGGAGCATTCCGCCACCGCTACCGCCAGCCCGCCGTCGCTCAGGTCGTGCGCCGATTCGGCCAGTCCCGCCTCCAGAATCTCGCGCATGGCGTCGTGAACGCGCTTCTCATACTCCATATCGAGCGCCGGAGGCAGCCCCCACAGCTTCTTCACAATCGTCTTGGCGTACTGGGTTCCCCCGAAATCCAGGTCGTTCGAGCCGCCCGCACCGCCCAGCAGGACCACGCTCCGGCCCGCGTTCTTGAATGGGATGGTCACCGGCAGAGAGGTCTTCAGGAGCCCCACAATCCCCAGCACCGGCGTGGGGTACACGCCTTCCCCCAGCGTCTCGTTATACAGGCTCACGTTGCCGCCGGTGATGGGCGTATCGAAGAACCGGCACGCGTCGCTCATGCCCTCGATGGCTTCCACCAGTTGCGCCATGATCTCGGGGCGCTCGGGGTTGCCGAAGTTGAGGCAGTTGGTGGCCGCCACCGGCAGCGCGCCCACCGTCGCCAGGTTGCGGCAGCACTCCGCCACCGCCAGCTTGGCGCCCTCGCGCGGATCGAGGTAACAGTAGCGGCCGTTGCCATCGAGCGACATGGCCACCGACGTCCCCGTCTCCTTAATGCGGAGGATGGCCGCGTCCGTGCGCTCCGGGCCGGCCACCGTGTTGGTGCGCACCTGGTAATCGTACTGCTCCCAGATCCAGCGCTTGGAGCAGATATCGGCGGAGCGCATTAGCGGGGCGAGCGCCGCTTGAATATCCACCGGCGGCATCACCGGCGTTTGCGCCGCGGCGCGCATGGGCCGCGTATAGGGCCGGTTGTAAACCGGCGCCTCGTCGGCCAGCTCCCGGTTGGGAATCTCCGCCACCGTCTCGCCGTGCTGCTTCACGCGCAGCTTCCCGTCGCCGGTCACCACGCCTATCTCGGCGGCTTCGAGGCCCCACTTGCGGAACACGCGGTACACTTCCTCTTCGCGCCCCTTTTCGGCCACCAGCAGCATGCGTTCCTGCGATTCGCTGAGCATGGTTCCGTAGGCCGTCATGCCGGTTTCCCGCTGCGGGACGCGGTCCAGCTCAATTTCGATTCCCACCCCGCCCCGGCTGCCCATCTCGCAGGTGGAGCAGGTCAGGCCCGCCGCGCCCATGTCCTGGATCCCGACGATGGCTCCCGTCTGCATGGCCTCGATGCAGGCCTCCAGCAGGAGCTTCTCCATGAACGGATCCCCCACCTGCACGTTGGGCCGTTTTTGTTTGGATTCCTCGGTGAACTCCGCGCTCGCCATGGAGGCGCCGTGGATGCCGTCGCGCCCCGTCCGCGCGCCCACATAGATCACCGGATTGCCGGCCCCCGACGCCTTGGCGTAGAACACGTCTTCCTTGCGGCACACCCCCAGGGCGAACACGTTCACCAGCGGGTTGCCGTCGTAGCAGCTCTCGAAAATGCACTCGCCGCCCACCGTGGGAACGCCGAAGCAGTTGCCGTAGTGCGCAATGCCCGCCACCACCCCGGCCAGGATGCGCCGGTTGCGCGCGCCGGTTTCCGCGTCGTCGAGCTTGCCGAAGCGCAGCGAATCCATCACCGCGATGGGCCGCGCGCCCATAGTGAAAATGTCCCGCAATATGCCGCCCACGCCCGTCGCGGCTCCCTGGAAGGGCTCGATGAAGCTGGGATGGTTGTGCGATTCGATCTTGAAGGCGATCACGTACCCGCCCCCGATATCGATGATCCCCGCGTTCTCGCCGGGGCCCTGCACCACCAGCTTCCCGCGCGTGGGCAGCTTCTTCAGGTGCACGCGCGAGCTCTTGTACGAGCAGTGCTCGCTCCACATCACGGAGAAGATGCCCAGCTCCGTGTAGCTCGGCTCGCGGCCCAGTATGGCGACGATCTTGCGGTATTCCTCGGGCGTCAACTGGTGCTGGGCGATCATTTCCGGGGTGATGCTTGCCGTGGTCATACGCGCACCGCCGCTTCCAACATGGATTGAAACACCAGCAACCCGTCGCTCGACCCCATCAGCGGGTCGCAGGCGCGCTCGGGGTGCGGCATCATACCCATCACATTGCGCTCCTTGCTCAGGATTCCGGCGATGTCGCGCATGGACCCGTTGGGGTTATCCACGTACCGGAACGCCACCCGGTCCTCCGCTTCCAACTCGTCGAGCGTGCGCTCGTCGCCGATATAGCAGCCCTCGCCGTGCGCGATGGGCATGCGCAGAACCTGGCCGATGCGCGCCGCGCTGGTGAAGGGCGACCGCGTCTCCACCCTCAGCCCCACCTCGCGGCAGATGAACTTGAGGCCGCGGTTGCGGATCAGCGCCCCCGGGAGCAGCCCGGCTTCCACCAGAATCTGAAAGCCGTTGCACACCCCCAGCACCAGCCCGCCGTCGCGCGCGAACCGGCGCACCGCGCCCATCACCTTGGAGAACTTGGCGATAGCTCCGCAACGGAGGTAATCGCCGTAAGCGAAGCCGCCGGGGAGAATGACCGCATCCACGTCGCCGAGCCCGTCGCTATCGTGCCAAATGTACTCCGCCTGTTGGCCGAAGTTCTGGCTGGCGGCATGGAACGCATCGTGATCGCAATTGCTGCCGGGGAAGACAATGACGCCAAATTTCATGGTGAATTCTTGGGGAGGCTAAGCATCATTTTATCAGGGGAGCAGGCCTAAGGGGAGGCTCGGCAATTCTGGAAAGGACGTAACCCCTGCACTGGCAGCCGCCTGCTTTGGCCCCGGCAGGCCGCCCCTCACCGGTAGGCATCCTTGCGGTCCAGCACGCGGGAGATTTCCAGGTACTCGCCCTTGTCGCGGAACAAGGTGCGGTGATCCTGGGCACGAAGGCGAACCAGCGGCGGCTCGATGCCCTTCAACTACCGGGTGTTTCCCTCACCCCTGCAATGCGGTCCGCCGCTCAATACCGCGCACATCGGCCCTGGCCTGCGCGGTCCAGACGATGCGCTTAGCCATCGCGGCGGGGCGTCGCTCCCGGCAGCGGCTCGGCCCCCATCTTCTCCCAATCGCCCATGGTCAGGCCGAACTCCGCTAGCACCTCCTCATGCGGGATCGGCGGATTATGTTTGAGCCATTCGTCAGCCTCGGCGACGGCCTTGCGCTCGGCATCGCTCAGTCCGTCTCCATCCTCCTCTGACGACACCATAGTTTCGAGCAGATAAACCACGGCGGCAAGCTGGCCGGGGCCAAGTTGATCGAGCAACTGATGGGCGTGCTGGATATCAGCGGCCATACCCATGATGATAGCGGTTATCCCTCCTCTTCGCCCGGCGCACTGCGCGCTATTTCTTCGCGGGCGTTATATCCGTCAGCGGAAGATCCCAGTGGGCCAACAGGATCTCGAACCGCCGCTGTTCCTCGCGTACGTACGTCGCCTGGTCGGGCCACAGTTGCTTGATCAGACGCTCTTCATCGGGATCGGCCGTGGTGGCCACCGTCGAGTTCTTGAACCGGATGGTCACCCGAAAATCCCAGCGCGCATCCTCGGTCATGTGGTTGGCGGGCTGCTCGATCTTCACCGAGAGCGCACGGCCGCTCTCGATATTCTTCAGGAGCAATGGGTAGTGATTCTTCAGGAAGAGTTGCAGGAATTCCTGCTGATGGCCCCATTGCGCCTTGTAGTAATACTCCATCGTGTAAGGCTGCCCGGGAGCCCCCTGCGGCGGAGCGCCCTGAGCGAGCAGCGCCCGCGCCGACACGGAGAGCAACAGCGCCAAGAGTATCTTCTTCATCGATCCTCCAATCTGCCGAATGACTTGGATTTTAGCAGGCTCGGGCGGGCCTCGTAACCCCGCCGCGGCGGGGAGCCAATCGCGCTCAGGCGACGCGCTGGCCCTTGGGCGCCTGAGCAGGGAGCAGAAAAGTTTTGATCAACTCGCCCTCGCCGCAGACCGTCATACCGGGCAGCCGCTTGTACCACTGGCCCTCGGGTACTTCGGGTTCGCTGTCGAGCCACTTGGCCAGAAGCGCCAATTGGGAAGCGGGAATCTTCCGGCTCTGGACGCGGTCGAGCAGATGCTGAAACAGCGCGGGCGGAACATTCTGGCGGCGGACTCTCGGCATACTCCGATCCCTGGGTTCCCGGCCCTAGATCCCATAGAAGCCGCGCGTGAGCCGCTCCTTGATGCGCGCCGCCTCGACCGGATTCGAAGCCGCCGCGAGCCGGTTTGCCAGCAATCCCAATTCTTCGGGGCCAAGGCGGTTACCCTTGCCTTCCAGGACGGCAAGCTCGGCGGTCTCCAGGACGATCTCTTCCCCGGTTGGCTTGCGCGCTACAACCCGGCTCCCAATGAGCGCCTCCCGCACGAACCAATGGTAGACGGCCAGCGCGCTCTTGATCACGTCGGTTCGCTTCGATCCGGTTAACGCGGCCATCTGGTCCACTAACGCAAGTTCGGCCGGCGTCAGGACGGGTTGGATTCTCGCCATACTCGGATATCCTCAATTATTGTGCCTATTTTACTCCTTTATGCACACCGTGTCGAGCACAGGGGGCCGCTCGGAAGGGTTCCGTTTCCCCGTGCGGATGTCAACACGAATGGAAGAGCCGGGGCGCCAGTTCCTTCAAATTCACTTGCAGATGTCCCCCAACTTGCCGGAGGATTGCCCGAAGCGTGCCAAGCGGGATTGCTTTGTGGGCGGGAACAGTCACGTGGTGTTCGCCGCCTTCGAGGGTACTGAGGCGCAAGTGGCTGCCGGTCTGCCGCGTGACTTCGTATCCCAGAGCCGCCAATGCCTTCGCCAGATCCGCGCGGATAAGTCGCGCGGAAGCCTCATACGGCAATCAGCTCTTCGCGAACGGAATGGAGCCGGATGATCTTCGGGCGGCATGCTTCCTCAAAGTGGCACACCACTGCGTCCCGGACCATTTCATTCAATTCTTCAACCGTGTCGGCGACAGTGAAGATCGGCTGACCTAGCGCCTCGGCGGCGTAGCCCCCCTCGGGAGGTTCATGCACAACGAAAATGATCTCGTTCACTCTGGCCTCCATGATAAGACAAAACCGCCGGCGCGGGAGCCTTGAAGCTATCCGCGCCGGCGGTTTGGGTTGTCGCCGGCCATCCGCTCCCTCACGGTCGCGGCTCGCAGCCAATCTGGAGATCGGCGTTCCCTGTCCTATTCCGCCAGCGAATCCTCGCCGGGTTCTTCGGTCAGGCCGCCGGCGTATTGCAGGCGCGTCTCTTCGTCATAGCCGGGGATGGCGTCGAGCGGAACGTCGGTGGGCGGTTCTTCCACCACGTCCTCGCCCGCGATCTTGACCTTGCGGTAGTACTCCATGCCGGTGCCGGCGGGAACCAGGCGGCCCATGATCACGTTTTCCTTCAGGCCGCGCAAGTAGTCCACCTTGCCGTTGATGGCCGCTTCGGTGAGCACGCGGGTGGTCTCCTGGAAGCTGGCCGCGGAGATGAAGCTGTCGGTGGAAAGCGACGCCTTGGTGATGCCCAACAGCATGGCTTTGCCCAGCGCCGCCCGTCCGCCCGCTTCCATCACCTTCTGGTTTTCGTCGCGGAACTTGAAACGGTCCACAACTTCCTCGGGCAGGAATTCGGTGTCGCCGAAGTCCTCCACCCTCACCCAGCGCATCATCTGGCGGACGATGGTTTCCAGGTGCTTATCGTTGATGTTGACGCCCTGCAAGCGGTAAACTTCCTGAATCTCGTTCACCAGGTACTTTTGCAGTTCCTTTTCGCCCAGCACGGCCAGGATGTCGTGAGGGTTGCGCGGGCCGTCCATGAGAGGCTCGCCGGCTTTCACCCGCTCGCCCTCCTGAACGTTGATGTGCACGCCGCGCGGCAGGGAGTATTCGCGCTGCTCGCCGTCGTCGCCCACCACGAATATCTTGCGCTGGCCCTTGGTCACCTCGCCATACTTGACCAGGCCGTTGATCTCCGCGATGATGGCCGTCTCGCGCGGCTTGCGCGCCTCGAACAGCTCCACCACGCGCGGCAGACCACCGGTGATGTCCTTAGTCTTGGTGGTTTCGCGCGGAATCTTGGCCACCACGTCGCCGGCGTGAACTTCCTCGCCGTCGCGAACCATCAGGTGGGCATGGGTCGGCATGAGGTACTTCTTGGCTTCCGAGCGGGAGCCCTGAGCGCTCTCCGGACGGACGATGACTTGCGGCTGCCGCTTCTCGTCGGGCGAATCCGTGACCACGAGCTGCGACATGCCGGTGACCTCGTCCACCTGTTCCTGCAGCGTGAGGCCGTCGATCAGGTCCTTGAAGTGCACCACGCCGCTGACTTCGGTGAGGATCGAGAAAGTGTAGGGATCCCATTCGAGCAGGATCTGATTGGCCTTGAGCGGGGCGCCATTTTCGAACAGCACGCGCGCGCCGTAGACCACCGGATAACGCTCTTTTTCGCGTCCCTTCTCGTCCACCACCGCCATGATGCCGTTGCGGTTCATGGCCACCAGGTCGCCCGCCTTGCTGCGCACGGTCTGGATGCCGATATAACGCGCGAAACCATCGGACTTGGCGTCCTGGGTGGACTGCTCGCTGATGCGCGTGGCCGTTCCGCCGATGTGGAACGTACGCATGGTCAACTGCGTGCCGGGCTCGCCGATGGACTGGGCCGCGATCACGCCCACCGCCTCGCCGCGCTCCACCAGCCGGCCGGTGGCCAGGTTGCGACCGTAGCAGGCCACGCACACGCCGCGCTTGGATTCGCAGGTGAGCACGGAGCGGATCTTGACCCGCTCGATGCCCGCCGCCTGGATGGCCGCCGCCAAGTCCTCGGTTATCTCCTGGTTCACGGCCACGATCAGGTTGCCTTCGTAGTCCTTCTGGTCCTCGAGCGCCACCCGGCCTACAATGCGCTCGCGCAACGGCTCGATGATCTCGCCCGACTCGATGATGGGCTCCACGTAGATGCCTTCGGTGGTGCCGCAGTCGTTCTCGCTGACGATCACATCCTGCGCCACGTCCACCAGGCGCCGCGTCAGGTACCCGGAATCGGCGGTCTTCAGCGCGGTATCGGCCAGACCCTTGCGGGCCCCGTGCGTCGAGATGAAGTACTGCAACACGTTCAGGCCTTCGCGGAAGTTGGCCGTGATGGGGGTCTCGATAATCTCGCCTGACGGCTTGGCCATCAGGCCGCGCATGCCCGAGAGCTGGCGGATCTGCTGCTTGGAACCGCGCGCGCCGGAGTCGGCCATGATGTAAATCGGGTTGAGGTAGCGTCCGGTGCGGTCGTCCTCTTCCATGGCCTGGAACATTTCGTCGGAAACCTTCTCGGTGACCTTGCTCCAGATTTCAATGATCTTGTTGTAGCGCTCGCCGTGGGTGATGGCGCCGTCCTGATACTGGTTCTCCACCAGCACCACTTCCTTTTCGGCGTCGCGCACCAGCCCGGCTTTCTCGCCCGGCACCACCATGTCGTCGATGCCGATGGAAATTCCGGCTCGGGTGGCGTACAGGAAACCGAGAGTCTTGACCTCGTCGAGCATCTGCACGGTGGTCTGGAGGCCGAACTTCAGGTAACAATACTGCACAAGCTGGCTTAGGCCCTTCTTCTTCATCAGGCCGTTGATGAAGGGCATGTCTTGCGGCAGGTTGTCGTTGAGGATCACCCGGCCCACGGTGGTCTCCATGTACTGCTTGACGAACTCGATGGGCTCGGTGTGAAGAATGTTCTGGTTGTCGAAGGCGTGCACCAGGTCGATCACCCGGCCGGTGTAGCGCAGCTTGATGGGCGTGAGCGTTTCCACTTCGCCCATTTCGAGCGCGATGAGCACGTCGTCGGTGGAAGCGAACGTGCGGCCTTCGCCCTTGGCGCCGGGCCGGGCCTTGGTGAGGTAGTAGCAGCCCAGAACCATGTCCTGGGTGGGGACGGCGATGGGGCTGCCGTGCGCGGGCGAGAGAATGTTGTTGGCCGACAGCATCAGCGTGGAGGCTTCGATCTGCGCCTCCGGCGAGAGCGGAATGTGGACCGCCATCTGGTCGCCGTCGAAATCGGCGTTGAACGCCGTGCACACCAGCGGGTGGATTTTGATGGCCTTGCCTTCCACCAGCACCGGCTCGAAAGCCTGAATGCCCAGACGATGCAGGGTG
>JBEKPK010000104.1:0-14811 GCA_049520795.1 Bryobacteraceae bacterium | reverse complement strand
TTATCAGGGCACAGACGACCTGATCGGACAGGCTATCAGGCACTTCCTCGATGAGCGTCAGCGTGGCCAACGGCGGCTCGATGCTCTCCGCAGAATCGGTCAGGCAGTTGATCAAGCCGGCCTGTACGAGCGAGTGCTGATCCCAGACCAGCAATGACGGGTGCACCACTCGTCGTACTGGACGCCTGCGTCCTCGCCAACTTCTCTTTGTGCGATACGCTCCTGCGCCTTGCGGAACCGCCCCAGATCTTTGAGCCGAAATGGTCGGAGGAGATTATTCGAGAGACTACCTGTACGTTGGAATTGAAAACTCAGCTCGGCCGCTAGGCATGGACGACGGCGGTGGTGTCCGCGGGCAGGGATAGTCCCTTATCCCGGTATTCGGAGGCAACCATCTCGAAAACCTGTTCGAGTTCGGCCAGCGCCGCTTCCCTGGTTGACATCAGGGCGTAACAGCCGGAAATGGCAGGAACTTCCGCTACCCAGCCTTCCGGCTGGTTGCGGTATAAGACCACCTTATAATCATCCAAACTCATGCCTTTTCCCATTCTACGCTGCCGTGGCGCCGATTCGTACCCAAACGCCCCTGCCGCCGCCTAACGGCGTTATGCCGTCCTTCCGGCCACATTGTCAGGCGGGGGGCTGCAAACCGCCGCCCCCAGAATGCGTCAGCGGCGGTAGAATAATTATCAGGATGGAACGTGTACCGTCACAGCCTGTTAAGGATCCGCCTAACCTCGTTCGGGCATGCCCGTTCGATCTCGACCGGCTGTTGAGCCACATCGATCCTGGACCCGCCGAAGAATCCGAAGCCTACGTACGCCTTATCTATGAGCAGCGCCGTTCTGAACTCTCCTCCAAACGCAACGGCAAGACTGGTGGTTGACACGGATGTTGCCAGCTTCATTTTCAAGTGGCATCCAGTGTTTGCCCCGCGGTATGTGAGCATCATCCGTGGCGCCGAGTTGATTGTGTCGTTCATGACAGTGGCGGAAATGCGCCAGGGCGCCTTGGACGCGAATTGGGGACAACGCAAGCGGGACTTGCTGGAGGCGTATCTCGCGGATTTCTCAGTCCTGAATTCGGACAATCTGCTCTGTTCGGCCTGGGCTCAGGTTCGAAACGAGAGCGTGAGGAAGGGACGCCAGATTAGCGCAGCCGATGCGTGGATCGCCGCCAGCGCTGTGGTTCTGTCCGCGCCACTGGTTACGAACAACCCCAAGGACTACCGCCATTTGGGCGGCATCCAACTCGTTTCCGCCGCCTAATGGCGTTATGCCGTCCTGCCGTGGAGCGGTTCTTTCGCCTCTCCGGGGCTTTGGTAAGGCCGCGGTTTTCCCGCAGTTCGCGCCGGGCTACGTTCTTCCGCTCCTACGGAGCTTGAGTCGGAGTCGCGCGCCCCTCCGCCCGCTACAGGTTGGCGTTCGGCTCCAGGCTGCGCCACAGGTACCAGCTCGCCACCGTGCAATACGGTTTCCACGCCCGGGCCATGGCTTCCATTTCGGCGGGCGTGGGCAGCGCCTTCAGGCCGTAAGCCTTGCGGATGGCCGCGCGGATGCCCAGGTCGCCCGTGGGCAGCACGTCCAGCCGGCGGAGGGCGAAGATCAGAAACATGTGCACGGTCCACACGCCGATGCCCTTGACCTGCGTCAGGCGCTCGATCACTTCCCGGTCGGGGAGCGCGGCCAGTTCCTCGAAGACGAGCGCGCCGTTGCGGACGTGCCGGGCCAGGTCGCGCATGTACTCCGTCTTTTGTCTCGAAAGACCCAGGGCGCGCATCCGCGCGGGGCGCAGTTTCAGGATGCTCTCGGGGGTCAGCCGGCCGCCCGCCGCGGCCGCCAGGCGGCCGAAGATGACGTTCGCGACGCGGCCGCTAAGCTGCTGAAATGTAATAGACTTGACAAGAGTCTCGAAATCCGGGTTGCGGAACTCGATGCGGTACTGGCCCACGCTTTCTATAATTGAAGCAAGCACCGGATCGTTTCGTTTGAGGTGGCTGATGGCTTTGCGCATATTGAAACAGGAGTGCAGCGGGACGCGTCTCGTCCATTGTAAAGGGATGAGACCGCTCTTTGTTCTAACCCTGGCTCTCGCCGCCGTACTGCCGGCGCAGACGCCCCAGAAAGGCCCGCCGGAGGAAGAAGCCCCGGTGGCCATCAAAGTGGATGTGGACGTGGTCAGCATACTGGCTTCCGTCCGCGACAAACGCGGGGGGTTGGTGGCCAACCTCGAAAAGAACGATTTCGCGGTTCTCGAGGACGGCAAGCCCCAGACCATCAAGTACTTCACGCGGGAAACCGACCTTCCGCTGACCATCGGCCTGCTGATCGACGTCAGCCGCAGCCAGGAAAACCTCATCGACATCGAGCGCAGCGCCGCTTCGGCGTTCTTCTCCCAGGTGCTGCGCCCGAAGGACGAGGCTTTTCTGATCAGCTTCGGCGAAGAGTCCGAGCTGCTCCAGGATTACACCAACAACGCGCGGTTGCTCACCTCGGCCATGCGCGACCTGCGGGTCAGCTCGGGCGTGGGCGGCCTGGGCCCCGGCCCCGTACCTACCGCCGGCCAGCCGCGCGGCACGGTGCTCTACGACGCCATCTACGTGGCCTCCGACGAGAAGCTGAAAAACGAGGTCGGGCGCAAGGTCATCGTGGTGATCACCGACGGCGTGGACGAGGGCAGCAAGCTGCCCGAGAGCGACGCCATCATGGCCGCCCAGAAGGCCGACACGGTGATTTACAGCATCGAATACTCCGACCCCAGGTTCTACGGCGGCGGCTTCGGCATCAGCCTCGGCAGCAGTGGCGGAGGCGTGCTGCGCAAGATGTCCGACGAAACCGGCGGCCATGCCTACCGGGTGGACCGCTCGAACTCGCTCGACAGGGTCTTCTCCCAGCTACAGGAAGAGATGCGCAGCCAGTATCTGATCGGCTACACGCCCCTCAACGAAGCCAAAGACGGCTCCTACCGCAAGCTGGAAATCAAGATGACGAACAAAGACTACAAGGCGCAGGCGCGCAAGGGGTACTACGCGATCAAGCCGGAAGGGCGGTAGTATAGTGCGGCCGAACTTCTGCATGCTTTGTGGGGCAGGCAATCTTGCCTGCAGCCGCCTTTTTAGGCGGCTCTTTCGCATCGGCGAAGCCCTCTCACGCGGCAGACGCCGGCTGAAAGCCGGCGGCAGCCAGGATTGGCTGCCCCACAGTTACCTGCATACTCGTCATTCTGTTCGCCGCAGACCACTAGTACCTTGACCGTTCGGCTTGTTCCCTCGCCGCGGGCCGGGCGTTCCCTGCCCCTACGGCGTTGAGGAAGGCATCACACGGTCGGAGACCCAGGAGCGATCAGGCCAGTTCGAGCCACAGCCGCAGCGCCCGGTCGACCTCTTTGAGTGCGCCGGCGGGGAGGGCGCCGGCGCGACCCGTGACCTTGTCCCTGGGGATCGCAATGACCTTGTCGACCATCACCTGCGACTCGATTTTCAGGCCCGTGGTTTTCCCGGCCGGCACGGGAATACGAAACAGGGGGGCGTCTTCCAGATGGGTGGTAACCGGGCAGACCACCACACTGGAGTGAGAGCCATTGAAGAGGTCGGATTGCACGACGACGGCCGGCCTCGGCTTGCCGTAGTCTCCCGGCGCCGCACAAATGACGACATCGCCGCGCTTCATTTCCATCCCGAAGTGTCCGCCAACCGGTACCAACCGGCGTCATGCTCTTTCCTGGAGACAAGCTCGGATTGGCGACGGGCCTCTCCCGCGAGCGATTGGCGTTCCAGGGAGTGCAGGTACTGCGCCAGCGCCTCGATGATGATGGCGTTCTTCGCCTTGCCGGTCCGCTGCGCCGCGTCCGAGAGCTCCCGCCGCAGATCCTGGCTCATTCGGAAACTGGATGTGACGGAGGGCATAATCCAAATGTAACACCGGTGTGTTGCGATTCCGGAAGCGCACCGGTTCATTGTCCGTTCATCTCCCATCCCTCACAATAGAAACAGCGTGCGCATTCTGCTGGTGGAGGACGAAACCCGGGTCGCGGGCTTTATCGCCAAGGGCCTCCGCGAGCAGTCCTACGCCGTCGATATCTCGGTGGATGGCGAGGCGGCGCTTTATATGGCCGCGGTCAACGAGTACGATCTGGTGATCCTGGATGTGATGCTGCCGCGCAAGGATGGATGGGCGGTTTGCCGCGAACTGCGCGCCTCCGGGTCAGGCGTCCCCATCCTCATGCTGACCGCGCGCGACGCGGTGGACGACCGGGTGGCCGGCCTGGACGCCGGGGCCGACGATTACCTCGCCAAGCCCTTCGACTTCAAGGAGCTGCTGGCGCGTTTGCGCGCCCTCGGGCGGCGCCCGGCGCCGCTGCGGCGGGATGTTTTGAAAGCCGACGACCTGGCGCTCGATACCGCCTCGCACGCCGTCTCGCGCGGCGGCCGTCCCATAAGCCTCACCGCCAAGGAGTACGCCCTGCTCGAGTTCCTGCTAATCAACCAGGGCCGCGTGGTGGGGCGCGAGCGCATAGCGCAGCACGTGTGGGACGAGAATTTCGATCCATTCTCCAACGTCATCGACGTCTACATCAGACGCCTGCGCTCGAAGCTCGATAGCGGCGCGGGACGCCGCTTGATCCACACGCGCCGCGGCGAAGGCTACATGCTCGGCGCGGAACCGGAGGCGGGCGATGAGGTCTGAAGGTGGCAGCGTTGGCAGGCGAAAGCGCCTGCCCCACAACCAGGGGCGGGCGATGAGTCTTGAACGTGGCGGCGTTGTGGCCGCGACCGTCTGGGCTCGATCCGAAATAGCTGGGCCGACCGCTCCCTCACGGTCGCGGCTCGTTAGAGTGTTATGGAGCCGCGACCGTGAGGGAGCGGTTGGCAGCGATCGCCCATGACCATTCGTAGCTTCCGGCTGCGCCTCACCGCCTGGTATCTGCTGCTGTTCTCGCTGCTGTTCGTGGCCTTCAGCGCGTTCCTATATGGCGTGTTGTCGAACGGGCTCCGCGAGCGCGTGGACGAGACTCTGGGGTCGGAGGCCGGAACCGCCGCCGGAATGTATGAAGACGAGCTGTCGGAGACCCACGGCGACCGCCAGGCCAGCGCCGCGGAGGCCGTGGCCGGCGCGCGCTTCGCCGGCACGGTAGTAGCCGTGGTGGCGGAGGGCCGCGTGCTGGCGGCCAGCACGCGGTCTCCGGAGGGCGATCTGGCGGCGGTGGCGGCGCGGGCGGCGGCCGCCGGGAGCGTGACCGCGTTTCCCCAATACGGGAAGTACGGCGCGCGCGCCGCCGCGCGCCGGGCGGGCGACCCCGGCCGCCAGGTCCTGATTCTGGCGCTGCTCCCGCTCGACGCCATCGCCGCCGAGCTGCGCACGGTGCGGCGCGCCTTGTTTGTGGCCCTGCCGTTGATTCTGGGGCTGGCGGGGCTGGGCGGGTTCCTGCTTGCCACGCGCAGCCTGGAGCCGCTCGCCTCGATGGCCCGGCAGGCGCACGAGATAGGCGACAGCAGCCTGCACAAGCGCCTCGAAATCGGCGGGGCCGCCGAAGAGTTGCAGGTCCTCGCCGCCTCGTTCAACGCCTTGCTCGCGCGCCTCGACCAGTCCTTTGAAACCATGCGCCGCTTCGTCGCCGACGCCTCCCACGAGCTCCGTACTCCCCTCGCCGTGATCCGCGGCGAAGCCGATGTGGCCCTCACACGCGAGCGCGGGGCCGAAGAGTACCGCGAATCGCTGGCGGTGATCCTGGACGAATCGCGCCGCCTTTCCCGCCTGGTGGACGACCTGCTGAACCTGGCGCGCGCCGATAGCGGCCACGTCCCGCTGGTGGTTCGCGAGTTCTATTTCAACGACCTGCTGGCCGAATGCTGCCGCTCGGCGCTCGCCGGCGCCGCCGCGCTGGGCATCGAAGTCGAGTGCCTCGCGCCGCGGGACGCGCCCTTTCGCGGCGATGAGGATTTGCTCCGCCGCCTGGTGATGAACCTGCTCGATAACGCCATCCGCTACACCCCGCGCGGCGGCCAGGTGTCGGCGGCCCTCGAACAATCTCCAGGATACATTCAGATCCGTATTTCCGATACTGGGACGGGCATTGCTCCGGAGGATGCGGCGCGCGTTTTCGAGCGCTTCTACCGCGCGGACCAGGCCCGCTCGCGCCAGGATGGCGGCTTCGGCCTGGGCCTGTCGATCGTCCAGTGGATCGCCGAAGCTCACCGCGGGACGGTGAAGTTTTCCAGCCAATTAGGAGCCGGAAGCGTGTTCACGGTAACATTGCCCCTCTGATTCATCGTCCTTTCATCTCCGGAATTCTATACTGGTCACTCCCGAATGCCGTTCAAACTGCTTCTCCCCGGCCTGGCCCTCGCGCTGTGCCAGGGCGCCTTGGCGCAAAGCCCGCCCGCCGCGCTGCGCCTCACGCTCGAAGACGCCATGGCGCGCGCCCGCGCCAACAGCCCGCAAATCCTCTCCGCCAACATCGCCACGCTGCTGGCGCGCGAGGATACCGTGCAGGCCAAGGCGGCTCTGCTGCCCGAGGCGAGCTCCTTCAACCAGTTCATCTACACGCAGCCCAACGGCGCCCCATCCGGCACCTTCGTATCCAACGATGGGCCGCACGTCTACAACAACCAGGCCGTAGTGCATGGCGATATCTACTCCTTCGAGAAAATCGCCGATTACCGAAAGACCCAGGTGGCCGAAGCGGTGGCGCGCGCCAAAGTGGAAATTGCATCCCGCGGCCTGACGGCCGTGGTGGTGCAGAACTACTACGGAATGGTCTCCGCCGCCCGCAAAGTGGCCAACGCCCAGCAGAGCCTGTCGGAGGCGCGCGAGTTCCTCGATATCACCCAAAAGCAGGAGCGCGGCGGAGAGGTGGCGCATTCCGACGTGGTCAAGGCGCAAATCCAGGTGGAGCAGCGCCAGCGCGACTCCCAGGAGGCCCAACTGGACCTGGACAAAGCCCGCCTCGGTTTTTCGGTACTCCTGTTCCCGGATTTCCGCCAGGATTTCTCGGTGGTGGACGACCTGGACGTCTCCCGGCCGCTTCCGCCCCTGGCCGATGCGCAGAAGCTGGCCGGCGCCAACAATCCCGATATCCGGGCCGCCCAAGGGGCCGTGGAAATGGAGAGCTGGGAAGTCAAGTCGGCGCGCGCGGCCCGGCTGCCTTCGCTCTCTTTCGATTATTTCTTCGGCATCAACGCCAACCAGTTCGCGCTCCACGACCCCGAAGGCCTTCGCAACTACGGCTCCTCCGCGCAGATCCAGTTGAATATCCCCGTCTGGACGTGGGGCGCCGCGAGCAGCAAGATCCGGCAGGCCGAGCTGGGCCTCCAGCAGGCCCACAATGATCTCAGCTTCACCCAGCGCCAGCTCCTGGCCAACCTCAATGCCTTCTACCTGGAGGCCGACGCCGCCAGTTTCCAGATCGGCTCCCTGCGCCATTCGCTCGATCTGGCGACGGACAGCCTGCGGCTCACCAAGCTGCGCTATCAGGCCGGCGAAGTTTCGGTGCTGGAAGTGGTGGACGCGCAATCCACGCTGGTGGATGCGCGCAACGCCTACGACGACGGCATGGTGCGTTACCGCCTGGCCGTGGCGAACCTACAAACACTCACGGGGGCGTTTTAGCCAATGCAGAAAACCACGTTACTCTCGCTCCGTGGAGCGGGCTTCCAGCCTGCCATGCCCGCATTCATGCGGGCATTCTTCGGCGCCGACCACAGGCTGGCGGAAGAGAATGCCGGCAAGGACGCCGGCATGGCAGGCCGGAGGCCCGCTCTACGGGGGGCCGTCGTGTTTCTCGCGGCGGTTGCCTTGCTAACCTCCGCCTGCTCGAAGAAGGAGGAGAAGGAGACCGAAGCGCCGGCCACGGTGCAGGTCACCGCGGTCACCCAGGCCGCCATCCACCGCATTGTGGGCGGCGATGGGGCCCTGTTTCCGCGCGATCAGGCCTCCGTCCCGCCCAAAATCGCGGCCCCGGTGGAAACGTTCCTGGTAAACCGCGGCGACCACGTCAAGGCCGGCCAGCTTCTGGCCGTGCTGGAGAGTCGCGACCTCACCGCCGAGGCCGCCGAGGGCCAGGCGGGGCTCCAGCAGGCCGAGTCCAATCTGCGCGCCACCTCCGACGCATCCGTTCCCGAATCGGTGGTCAGGGCCGAGACCGACGTCGAATCCGCCCGCGAGACCACGGAAGCCGCCAAGAGGGCCCTGGACGCCCGCGAAGCGCTGTTCAAGGAAGGCGCCCTGGCGCAGCGCCAGGTGGATGAGGCCCGCGTAAACTGGGCCCAAGCCAACGCCCAATACCTGTCCGCCCAGGAGCATCTCCGCGTGCTCCAGGGCGTGGCTAAGCAGGAACAGGTGAAGACAGCCGTCGCCCAGCAGGCCGCCGCCCAGGCGCATCACGAAACCCTGAAAGCCCAGCTCAGTTATGCCGAGATCCACAGCCCCATCGGCGGCGTGATCGCCGACCGGCCTCTCTACCCTGGAGAGATGGCCACCCCCGGCGCGCCCCTGCTGGTAGTCATGGATATCTCGCGCGTGGTGGCCCGCGTCAACGTTCCGCAGGCGCAGGCCGTCTCGGTCAAGCCCGGCCAGCCGGCCACCGTCACCATGGTGGATAACGGCGAGGCGATCAAGGGCACGGTGACCGTAGTGAGTCCCGCCACCGACCTCAACAGCACCACCGTTCAGATTTGGGTTGAACTGGAAAACCCCGGCGAGCGTCTCAAGCCGGGCGGCAGCGTCCATGCGGCCATCGTCACCGAGGAAGTTCGCAACGCCATGGTCGTTCCCGTGGCCGCCATTCTTCCGGGTGAAGAGGGCGGCACGGCGGTGGTGGTGGTCGATTCGGAATCCACCGCCCACGTGAGGCCCGTCGATGTGGGAATTCGCGAAGGCGATAAGGTGCAACTCCTCAGCGGCGTGCGGCCCGGCGAGTCGGTGGTCATCGTCGGCGGCTTGGGCGTCGAAGACAAGGCCAAGGTGAAAGTTCTCACGCCCAAGGAAGAGGACGAAGAGGTGGACGAGAACGCCCCCATGGCGCCCGCCGGCAAGGACGCGAAAGACAAATGAGCGATCTTTCGACGCCTCCTCCCGTCGCGCCGGAGCCCTCCGACGCGCCCCACTGGACAGCCCGCCACGGCAAGCCCATCATCTTCGTCATCCTCACCATGGTCGCCGTGGGCATCTATCTGGCGCTCACCATCCCGGTGGCCGTGTTTCCGGAAACCAACTTCCCGCGCATTGTAGTGGGCGTGGATAACGGCGTGTTTCCCATCGACCAGATGCTGGTCACCGTGACCCGTCCCCTCGAAGAGGCCGTCAACACCGTGCCAGGGCTCGAGTACGTGTGGTCGGTCACAAGCCGCGGCACGGCCGAGATCGATCTGTTCTTCTCCTGGAAGGTGGATATGTATCGCACCCTGGAGTTGGTCAACGCGGCGATGGCCCGCATCCAGTCCACCCTGCCCTCCACCGCCAAAATCACCGCCAATCGCCTGACCTTCGCCGCGTTTCCCATCATGGGCTACAGCCTGACCTCCGACAAGGTCCCTCAGACCGTTTTGTGGGAGTTGGCCACCTACGATCTCAAGCCCCGGCTCAACCGTAAGACCGGCGTATCGTCCATCGTGATACAGGGCGGCCAGCAGCCCGAGTTCCAGGTCCAGCCAGACCCCGCCAAGCTGATCCAGACCTCGACCACCATCCCCAACATCCTCGATTCCATCGCCAGCACCAACATGATCGATTCGCCGGGCCTCATCGAGATGCAGCATCAACTGGTGCTCAGCCTGGTAAGCGGCCAGACGCGCACCCCCAACGAGATTTCCAACATCGTGGTGAAAACCACGCCCGCCGGCGCTCCCGTGCGCATCGGCGACATCGCCACGGTCACCCCGTCGGTGATGCCGGTCTACACCATCGTCACGGCCGACGCCAAACCCGCCGTGCTGCTCAACGTCTACCGGCAGCCGGACAGCAATACCGTGGTGGTGGCCAACGCCGTCCACGCCGAAATCGAGAACATCCGCAAGACCCTCCCGCGGGGCGTTGATTTGAAGCCGTTCTACGATCAGTCGGAAATCGTGAACGATTCCTTCGCCGCCGTGCGCGACGCCATCCTGATCGGCCTGGTGCTGGCGTCCCTCATCATGGTTCTGTTCCTGCGGGATTGGGGCACTTCGCTGGTGGCCGGCCTGGTGATTCCGGCCACCATCGCCGTGACGTTTATCGCTTTGAGGTTGATGAACCAGACGTTCAATCTGATGACCCTGGGCGGCCTGGCAGCCGCGGTCGGGCTGGTGATCGACAATGCCATCGTGGTGGTGGAGAACATCGTCACGCACCGCGATTCGGGCGAGACCCGCGCCGAGGCCATCCGCGGCGCCATCCGCGAAATTCGCGTCCCGCTGGTCGGCTCCACGGTTACGCCCATCGTGGTCTTCCTGCCGCTCATCTCGATCACCGGCGTCACCGGCGTCTTCTTCCGCGCGTTGGCCGTCACGGTCGGAATGGCGTTGCTTGTCTCCCTGGCCCTCGCCCTCACCTGGACCCCTACCCTGAGCCACTATCTCATCCGCAAGCGCCGCGGCGACGCGCAGGCCCGCCACGAGAGCGTGCCGCCCGCGGTTCTGAACGCCTACGCGCGCGTGCTGCGCGTGGCCTTGCAGCACCCGCTGGCGCTGGCCGTTTTCGTCGCCGCGCTCATCGGCGGCTCCTACTTCTGCTACCGCTACACCGGCTCGGACCTGCTGCCCGCCATGGACGAGGGCGGCTTCATAGTCGACTACATCATGCCCGCCGGCTCCTCGCTCGAAGAGACCAACCGCGTCATCACGGGGGTGGAAAAAATCCTGCGCGCCACCCCGGAAGTGGAAAGCACTTCGCGCCGCACCGGCCTGCAGCTCGGCCTGGCCGCCGTCACGGAAGCCAACACCGGGGATATCGCCGTCAAGCTGAAGCGCGAGCGCAAGCGCGGCGGCGAAGAGGTGATCGCCGATGTGCGCGCCAAGGTCAGGGCAGCTTATCCCGTGCTCGATGTCGAATTCCCGCAATTATTGCAGGACATGATCGGCGACCTCACCAGCGCGCCCGAGCCCGTGGTCATCAAGCTCTTCTCGGAGGATCCCGTCGTCCTGCGCCAGTGGGCGCCCCAGGTCGCCGACGCCATCGGCAAGATTCCCGGCGTGGTGGATATCCTCAACGGCATCGAGAACACCATCAGCGGTCCGGCCAGGGTTTTCAACGTGGACCCCGCCGTCACCGCGCGCGCCGGCTTCACGCCGGAGGAAGTGGAACTCGATGCCAGCGCCATCCTGCAAGGCGAGCCGGCTACCGTGCCGGTGGTGGTGAACGACCGCGCCTATAACATCCGCGTGCGCTTCCCCGCCTCGACGCGGGTTTCCCTCGACGCCATCCGCAACACCCCGCTCGTCAGCGGGACCGGCAAGGTAGCCAACATCGGGTCTCTGGCCAGCATCATAGAGATCCCCGGCCAGACCGAAATCCGGCGCGAAAACCTCCAGCGCGCCGTCCAGGTGACCGCCCGCTTTGAAGAGATGAGCTTGGGCGAGGGAATGCAGAAAGTGCAGCAGACGGTCGCCGGCCTCAATTTGCCTCCCTCGATCCGCGTGCAGTACGGCGGCCAGTTCGAGGAACAGCAAAAATCGTTCCGGGACCTGGTGTTCGTCCTGTTTCTGGCCATCGTGCTGGTCTTCATGACCCTGCTGTTCGAATTCGGAGATTTCGCCGCGCCCATCGCCGTCCTGTCCTCCGCGTTGCTCTCCACCTGCGGCGTATTCCTGGCGCTGTTGATCATGGGCGTCACCTTCAACCTCTCTTCGTTCATGGGCCTGATCATGGTGATCGGCATCGTGGCGAAGAACGGTATTCTGCTGCTGGACGCCGACCAGAGATTCCGGGCGGAGGGCGTTCCGGCGGAAGAGAGCATGATCCGCGCCGGCGAACGCCGTCTGCGTCCCATCATCATGACCGCGCTGGCCACTGTGGCCGGCATGCTTCCCCTGGCGCTCGCCTGGGGAGCAGGCTCGCAAATGCTGCAACCTTTGGCCATTGCGGTAATCGGCGGCATCCTCGCCTCGATGGTTCTGTCGCTGGTGGTGACTCCGGCCGTGTACTACTACATAGGAGGCCGGAAAGGTTAAGGAGTGTAAACAACCTCTCCCTAACGGTCGCGGCTCGCCGAGCTCTTGGTGAGGCGCGACCGTTAGGGAGCGGTGGCCGCAGTTGTTACCGATTTCTCGACCGCTCCACCAGGAGCGCTCAAAAAAGGAGTGTTGATATGAAGAAGCTGATGGCAGTGGTTCTCTTAGCCGCCGCGGCGTTCGCCGCCGAAGGCTACAAAGTCCTCAACAAAATCAAGATCGGCGGCGCCGCCGGGTGGGACTACACGGCCCTCGATAACGGCGCCCGCCGCCTGTACGTCTCGCACGGCACTAGCGTCGCCGTGGTCGATCCGGACGCCGGCAAGGTGGTCGGCACGATTTCCGAGCTGCACGGCGTTCACGGAATAGCCATAGCCGCGGACCTCAACCGTGGGTTCATTACCAACGGGCAGTCCAACAGCGTCACCATCTTCGATCTGAAGACCCTGGCCAAGCTTGGCGAGCCCGCCGTGGGCGGCAATCCCGACGCCGTCTGCTACGAGCCTAAGACGCAGCGCGTGTTCACGTTTAACGGCCGGTCGAGCGACTCCTCGGTACTCAACGCCAAGACCGGCGAAGTGGTGGCCACCATGCCGCTGGGCGGCAAGCCCGAATTCTGCCAGGCCGACGGCGCAGGGAAGCTGTACAACAACCTCGAAGACAAGAGCGAGGTGGTGGAAATCGACGCCGCCAAACCATCGGTGACGCGCCGCACTTCCATCCTGCCCTGCGAAGGCCCGTCCGGCCTGGCCATAGATGTCAAGGGCAAGAAGCTCTTCTCCGTCTGCGATGGGACCATGGCGGTTACCGATATCGCCACCATGAAGGTCATTGCCACCCCCAAGATCGGCCAGCGCCCCGACGCCGCTGGTTTCGACCCGGACCTGGGCCTGGCCTTCAGCTCGAATGGCGCGGGCACCTTGTCCATAGTCAAGCTGGTGAACGGTAAATACGACACCGTCGACACGGTGACTACCGAACCCGGCGGCCGCACCATGGCGGTGGACCCCAAGCTGCACCGCGTCTACATCCTGGCCGCGGAATACGGCCCGCCCCCCGCAGGCGGCGGCCGCGCCCAAACGCTCCCGGATAGCTTCCACGTGCTGGTAGTGGGAAAGTAATTCCCCGGCTCGCTCCGAGGCGCGTTATACTTCGGCGATGAAGCGGGCCTGCGCCGGGCCGCCGGGAAGTCATGGCGGCCCGATGCATGCACGCCTGCGAATGATTATCGTATGACTGACACGAACTGTCCAAAGCGCCTCAAGGAAGACTCCCTGTGCGTCTGCGACGGCATTGCGCCAGTCAAAACGAAACTTCACGTCCTGATTTTGCAGCATCCACAGGAACCCGACAAGGAGCTTGGCTCGGCGCGCATCGCCCACCTGGCGCTGGAGAACTCGACCATGCGCATCGGTCTCTCATGGCCGAATCTCGGGAAAGCCCTGGGCCGCTCCGCCACGCACGCAAACTGGGGCGTCTTGTATCTGGGCGGCAAGAAGAGCGGGCCGGGGCCTTCGCCTCGTCTCGGCGTCGTGACCAAAACCGGCGAGGTTCTGGAGTTCTCCGGAACCGACATCGAAGGGATCGTGGTGCTCGACGGAACCTGGGCGCAGGCTAAGACGATGTGGTGGCGGAATCCGTGGCTGCTCAAGTTAAAGCGCCTGACGCTCAACCCTCCGCGTCCGTCTCTTTACGGGCGGCTCCGCAGGGAGCCGCGCCGCGAGTGCCTTTCGACCATCGAGTCGATCGCCGAAGCGCTCGAGGCGTTGGGCGAGGATGCGGCGGCGTGCGATTCCCTGCGCGCCCATTTTGCGCGGTTGCTGCGGAGATATGACGCGCGCGCGGGCGTCGCGCGCCGGGGCGCGTTGTGAAGCGCTTGCGCCAATACGGCGCCAAAATGGGCAGGATAGGAGAAGAGAATGTTGTTTATCGATGCGGAGGTGCGGGATTCCAAGATCGCCGGCAGCGGACTGTTCGTGCGGTCGCCCGTCCCCAAGGGCGCGATTGTGTCGATCCATGCCGTCGATGCTCAGTTGCTGACCCAGGCCGAATACCAGGAAGAACAGCGCAAAGGCAATGAGCTGGTGACCCGGAGCGGCATTCGCTGGGTCGGGCGCTATTTTCTTCATGCCCGGAAAATGCCGGTGGAATCCTTCATCAATCACTCGGACGATCCGACGCTGCTGTACCATTGCGGAGTGAGTTTCGCTAACCGGGATCTGGCCGCCGGCGATGAGTTGACGATCGATTATGCGACGATTCTCGCCGAGGACGATGCCGAGGGTTTCCGCGATGCCGCCACCGGACGGATGCTATTCGGGCTGCCCCCTAAGGCGGCGCTGCTGAAATCGGCGGAACACTTAGTCGAGTTACTGCGCCAGATTGACGAGATACCGTGAGGACGGGTAAGTCGGAAGGCGCCATCTACCCGGCGTCATGCCGGCCGGGTTGGACGATCCTCACCAGGGGGATTCGCGGCGCGCGCGGCATAAGCGAGTCCACTCGCCCCAACAGCCAGCCCATGACATAGGATTCGGCCCGATTCATCGCCTCCGCGGAGAGAACGCCGCGGTACCTGGCGAGCGCCCAGTTGAGGTAGACGGTAGCGATGACATCGTGTAAGAGGCCCCGCTCGATCCCTCGCCTGTCCTGGACCTCCAGCGGTTTGA
>JBEKPK010000103.1:0-15015 GCA_049520795.1 Bryobacteraceae bacterium | reverse complement strand
CGATGTGCAGGTTCTGGAGCGCTGCGGCGTGATTCAAGTCACCGAGAAGCCGCTTCCAGGGCACGGCAGACAGAAATGGATCACTCCGGTGGCGGGCGAGATCCGCCTCACGGCAGTGCTGTAGGCGAAGCGTCCGGCTGTTCCCAGGTTCACACGCTGGCCGGCGAGCTGGTGCGGGTCATCCCCATCAGACGGTCGTCGAATTCGAAACCGGCCGTACGCGGCTTGTGGTTGCGGACATACCAGCGCCAGGTCTCCTTGAGACCCAGGTCGAAGGGAGTCATCTTGACCTTCAGCACCCGCGTGGTTTTCCCCATGTACTCGGTGATGGGCGGCACGTCCAGGTATTCGCCGAAATAGAAGGGCTCGTTCATGGCGCTTCCGCCGGCGGCCTGGATGGCGTCGCGTGGAATGCGGATCAGGACCGGGTCCACGTTGGCGACGGCGGCCAGCCTCTCCACCGCCTCCACCTGGGTCAGAGGCTTGGAATCGCCGATGTTGAATGCCTCCCCCTCGGCCCGCGGTTCGGTCATGGCGGCCACCAGGGCGTCCACCAGGTCGCGTATGTAAACGAATTGCATGAGGCGGTGGCCGTCGCCGGGGATGATGATCGGCCGGCCGGCGCGCAGGCGGTCCCAGAAAAACTGCTCGCGGTAGAACGGGTTGCCTGGGCCGTATACGAAAGGCGGGCGGAAGGTCACCAGCGGCAGGCCCTTCTGGGCGTGCATGCGAAACAGCAGCCGCTCGGTGGTGGCTTTGTTGCTCACGTACGGATCGGAGTGGTAATCGGGCGCCAGCGGGTCGCTTTCCTTGTGGTTCAGCCCGTCGCCGTAAGCCGCCACGCTGGACATGAAGATGTAGCGGCTCAAGCGGTCGCCGAACAGGCGCACGGTAGCCCCCACCTGGGCCGCCGTGGTGCCGCGCTCCCAATCGTAGGCGATGTCGTAGACTACTTCAAAGCGGCGGCCGGAAAGGGCCTCGGCCATGGAATCGGCGTCGTTGCGGTCCGCCATCAGGTTCTCCACCCGCCGCCCGAAGTCGTGCTTGGGCTTGCGGTGGAGAATCGCGACATCATGTCCGCCTTTGACCAGCTCTTCGACGAGGAGGCGGCCAATAAAAAGGGTCCCTCCTATCACCAGTACTTTCATAGGCTCCCGGATAATAAGACGCGCGGGCGCGCTGGAACATTTCGCGGCGCGTCCACCGTGTCCTTTACGATACAGCAGCTAGTCGTAATATTCCAGGCCCAAGTGCGTAATAAGGTCTTCGCCCCTCATCCAACGCAGCGTATTTTTCAGTTTCATGAGTTGGATGAAGATGTCGTGCTCGGGGTAAACCTCAGGCGCGTGCATGGGCCCTTTGAAATAAAACGACAGCCATTCCTGGATTCCCCGCATCCCGGCGCGTTGCGCAAGATCCATGAAAAGAACGAGATCGAGGACCAGCGGAGCGGCCAGAATGGAATCGCGGCAAAGGAAGTTGACCTTAATCTGCATGGGATAGCCGAGCCATCCGAAGATGTCGATGTTGTCCCAACCTTCCTTGGCGTCGCCGCGGGGCGGATAGTATTCGATGCGGACCTTGTGGTAGTAATTCTTGTACAAGTCCGGGTAGATGTCGCCCTGCAGGATATATTCGAGCACCGAGCTCTTGGTGACTTCCTTGGAACGGAAGGCGTCGGGGTCGTCCAGCACTTCCCCATCCCGGTTGCCCAGGATGTTGGTGGAAAACCACCCGTTGAGCCCTAGCAGACGGCTCTTGAGACCGGGCGCCAGCAGGGTCTTCATGAATGTCTGGCCGCTCTTATAGTCTTTCCCCGATATGGGCAGATTGCGCTCGCGCGCCATCTCTATCAGCGCCGGCATGTCGGTGGTCATGTGCGGGGCGCCGTTGGCGTAGGGGACGCCGGATTTCAGGGCGGCGTAGGCATAGATCTGGCTGGGCGAGATCTCCGGATCGTTCTTGCGCAAGCCTTCCTCGAAAGTCTTGAGCGAAGCGTGTACCGCGGCCGCCTGATGGAACACCTCGGTGGACCCGCACCAGATCATGGTCATGCGGGAAACGCCTGTCTTTTCTTTGAATTGCCGGATGTCGTCCATGAGCATCTCGGCGTATTCCATCTTGGAGGCGGCTTTCTTGATGTGGGAGCCATGCAGGCGCCGGACGTAGTCTTTGTCGAAGACCGCAGTCATCGGCTTGATGGCGGAAAGCGGGGCCTTCACCTGGTCCAGCAGCGACGTCTCCAGCACTCCGGCCTTGACCGCCGCTTCGTAGGCGTTGTCCTCAAAAAGATCCCAGCCGCCAACGACGAGATCCTCGACGCCGGCCAGGGGGACGAAATCCTTGATGGCGGGGCTTCGCCCCTCAGTGCGCTTGCCGAGGCGGACAGTACCCAGTTGCGTCAAAGAGCCGATCGGTTTGCCCAGCCCGCGCTTCATTGCTTCCAGGCCGGCGATAAACGTGGTAGTTACCGCTCCAATACCTGGTATGAGAACGCCCAGTTTGCCTTCGGCGGGCGCAATCTGGACGCTATCGTGATTGGCCAATACATTCTCCTTTAGACCGAACTGATATAATAACGCTTCCATGCGGGATGGTGCCACGGCTACACTCACGACAATTGTCGTGGACGACGAAAAACTGGCCTGCGACGAGCTATCCTACCTCCTCAGGGATTTCCCGGAGATAGAGGTTATTGCCAGCGGAGCCAACGGTCTGGAGGCTGTGGATTTAATCCGGAAACTGGAGCCGGATCTGGTTTTTCTCGATGTTCAGATGCCGGGCCTGGATGGCGTCGGGGTGGTGCGCCGGCTGCGGGACGCGGAAATCGAGCTGCCGCACGTCGTCTTCGTCACGGCATATGACCAGTATGCCGTGGAAGCGTTCCGGCTGCAGGCCATGGACTACCTGCTGAAGCCGGTGGATAAGACCCGCCTGGCGGAGACCATCGAGAGAGCCTTGCGGGTGGCCCAGGAAAAGAAGCCGGCCGAAGCCCAGCCGCCGGCAGCCCCCGAACCGGAAGGGCGCACGGCTCCCCGCACCAAGCTGCTGGTGCGGGCCCAGAACCGCAACTTCATCGTGGACGCCAACGATGTGATTTACGCGACCATCGACGACGGGACGATCACCCTGGTGGCCACCAACCTCGAAGGGAACTCCAACTACCGCACCATAGAAGACCTACAGGCCAACCTGGACCGCGAAATGTTCTGGCGCGTCCACCGCTCCTACCTGGTGAACATAAACCGGATCAAGGAGGTGGTGCCGTGGTTCAAGTCGAGCTACCAGCTTCGCATGGACGACCGCAAACACACCGAGATACCGGTGAGCCGGGTGCAGACGCGGCGGCTGCGGGAGTTGTTCAAGCTGTGAGGGGCCGGACCGGGGGGTCCGCCCACCCAGGGATTAACGGATTATGCCAGACTGCCATACTCTATTGACCGGATATCCGGTTGTGAACACCATCCACGTGATGTGGGGAGAGCAGGACGCCTTCGGGCATGTCAACAACGTGACCTACCTGCGGTGGGCCGAGACCGCGCGCGTCGCGTATCTGGTGCGCGTGGCTTCGCTCCCGCCGCTGCCGCCTTCCGGAATCGCGCCGATCCTGGCCAGCGTCAAGTGCGATTACGAAGCGCCGGTGAAGTATCCGGACACGATTTTCGTTGGAGCGCGGGTGACGCGGATTGGAACCAGCAGCATGCAGATGGAACACCTGCTTGTGAGCCAAAGCCAGGGCCGCGTGGTGGCGCGGGTGGATTCGACGCTGGTGCTGCTGGACTACAGATGCCATAAGCCGGTACCGGTGCCGGCGGAGATCCGCAAGCTCATCGGAGAGCTAGAAGGCCGGTCCTTCGAGCGGGACGGCCTGGCGAAGAGCGCCGTGGGATAAGCCTCCGGGCTTGTCAACGGCCGCTACCGCGCGGTGGAATAAGCTGGATCATGCTGAAGTTCACGCTCAGGACGCGGCCATCCTCGGGAACCGTCCAGGTGGGCGAGGCGGCGATCTCGATGTGATACTCGGCGGCCTCCTCGAGGCCGGCCTCCAGGATGAACAAGCCGGGGCGATGGAGCTTCCGGGAAACCGCGCGGCGCCCGTTCGCGGCCACCTGGATGCGCACCGGCTTCCCCAGGCGGAAGGCGATCTCGGGGGCGTACCCGCGCAGCCGCAGGTTGCGGGGCGCGCCGTCTGCCGGCAGCAGACGAACGGCGGCGCGGGCGCCCATCCAGCGGTAGTAGTTGCCGAAAGCGCCTTCCTGCTCGTACCACCCTTCGATCAACCGCCGCTCGTGCCCCGGCAGCCCAAAATCGATAGCCGCGTCGCAGTCGCCGGGGTAAAGCGCGGCCCGCTCGGCGGAAGGCAGCAGGTTAAACACGCCGCCCTCTTCCGGCGCGCGGTACCCGCATGAGGCACAGAGCAGGGCGCCGGCCTGGCGGCCCAGGTCCGCATGGCAATCCGGGCAGCGCAGGAAATCTTCGAAGCGATCGAGGCCCGGCAGGGCGGAAGCTTGCCCGTCCTTCTTGCAGGAAGCCGCCAGAGCGCCGCCCAGCAGGTGCGCCGCGCGCCACAGGCTGCGCCGCGGGTCCAGACGCACCCCCAGGCGCTTCATGGCCCGCTCGCCCCAGCCGCGCTCAGGAACCACAATATGGTAACGGTGGCCGGCGAAGTGCTTTCCCACCAGCCGATGCCAATCGTTAAGGTACATGCTGTGGTTCTGGCGGATGCCGAAGCTCTCCTCCTGCTCGGCCCCGATCACGTCGCGCACCAGGTACCCCAGCAGGCCCCATTCGAACAGACGCTTCTCCCAGGGCTTCATGCGCTCCTGGTAGTTGCAGCGGTAGAGGCGGAGCGAAAGCAACCGCCGCAGGGGTTCCTCCGCGAACAAGAACACGCCGCCGGGAGCGAGAACCCGTTTCACTTCCAGGAATACGGCCTCAATATCCATGAATTGGCTGAGCGTCTGGCACGCCATGACGAAGCGCAGGCGGCCGTCGCGGAATGGAAGCTGCAAGGCATCGGCGGCGATTCGCACCGGCGCTCTCGTTAGCCCCCAGCGGTCCATGAGAGCCACGCCCTGGCGCAGGGCGTCGGCGGAAAGGTCAAGTGCGAAACCCTGCGCGCCGAATTCGTTGGCCAGCATGTAACTGGTGTGGCCGGCGTTGGCCCCGATCTCGAGAAACGGGCTGAGCGAGCCGATGAAGGGCAGGTGTTCGCGCAGCACCCCGGCGCGCCGCCGGTTCTCCTCCAGGTAGGCGGCCATGGCGCGCTCCGGGTCGCCCAGCGAGGCGAAGCTGTGGAATTCCACTTCCGCGCGCTTGACGGAGAGCGATTGGGCGTCCGGGGATGCCGAAAAAGGCATGAACTTCATGATAGCCGAGCGCGTATTGGGGTACTGGGGTACAATCAGCCTGATATGACACCTGAAATGCCTGGAACTGCTTCCGATGCCGAGCCGGAACCTCAGAAACTGAGCGAAATCTCGCGGCTGAGCGGGGTCTTCTTCGAGCCTACGAAAGCTTTCACGGACATCGCCGAGCGGCCGCGCTGGCTCGTGCCGCTGCTGCTGGTGATTCTGGCGACAGTGGCGTTCTACGTCACCTATGGGCAGCACGACGGTTGGCGAAGCTACATCGAGGAGCAGACACAAAGCAACGCCCGCGTGGCGCGGCAAATGGAGCAGTTGTCGCCGGAGCAGCGGGAGCAGTCCATGAACCTGCAACTCAAGATCATGCCCATCATGTTTTGCGTGGGCCCGGTGTTCGGCATGCCTCTGGCGTACCTGTTCGGGTCTCTCGTCCTACTTGGGGTGGCGAGCGGGATCATGTCGGCGGGGGTGAGGTTCAAGCAGATTTTTGCGATCGAGTGCTATGCCGGGCTGACGGCCGTAATCGCGAAGATTCTGGGCATTGTGGTGATCTTCCTGAAGAGTCCGGAGCAGTTCAGCCTGATGAACCCGCTGGCTTTTAATCCGGCCGCCTTCATGGATCCCAAGACCACCTCCAAATTCGTGTACACTCTTGCCAGCGGATGCGACCTGTTCATTTTCTGGGGCATGGCGCTGACCGCCATCGGCCTCAAGGCCGCCGCCGGGAAGAGGCTGTCGTTTGGGGGCGCGCTGTTCGCGGTGGCTCTGCCGTGGGCGTTCTTCCTGCTGCTGGGCGCGACGGTGGCGGGGGCGTTCTCGTAGGGCGGCGCTCACAGCGTAACCGAGCTTCGCTCGGTTGACAGGCGGAAGCGCCTGTCCCACCTGGCCTGGGCTTCCGGAATTGTGGGGTTGGCGCTTTCGCCTGCCAACCGCAAACGCCAATCCGGAAACTACCGCTCCCGGACGGATCCGCGGGCTATCATGTTTCCTGAATGCGCATCGTGGTTTTGATCGGCCTGCCCGGCGCCGGCAAGTCCACCTGGCTGGAGCGGATGGGCGCGAGCGGTCTCTCTTCGGACGCCATACGCAAGCTGCTGGCCGACGACGAAGGCGACCAGACCATCCACGCGCGCGTCTTTCAGACGCTGCGTTACCTGCTGGTGAAGCGGCTGGCCATCGGCCGCCCGATCACCTACATCGACGCCACCAATTTGACGCCGGCCGAGCGGGCGCCTTACATCCGCATTGGAAAGGCGCGCGGGTGCGGAGTAGAAGCCGTGTTTTTCGACGTCCCGCTGGAAGTCTGCCGCGCGCGCAACGCCCATCGCCAGCGCGTGGTCCCGGAAGATGCGCTGGCCGGAATGGCCGCGAAGCTCAAGCCACCCACGCTGGAAGAAGGCTTCGCGAAGGTGACGGTGGCCGGCGCTTAGCGCACTTCATCCTGGAAGGAGAACACGGGGGCGATATCCACCGGGATGTCGCCGGTCCTTCCGAAAAGGGGGACGGCGGCGCGCCAGGCGGTCCGTGAGCGTTCGGTTTCGCACTTGCCGACTATTTGTCCATGTGCTTCGTGCGTTCGAAGTCCTCTGCGAGGAGATCCTGTATGAGAGACTGCGAGACTCGGAAGTTCGTTGCCGTCAGTCGTGTCAACGCCGTGGGAAGATCCAGGAGTCGACGTACCGCGCCGGCCCTGAGCACGCCGAGCGTCCCCGTGTTGGGAATGTCACGCCGGTTCGCTTCCGCGCGGCCCGCGGCATCGTCGATGAGCAACAGTACATCGGGCTCCTCTTGCGCCAGTAGAATCGCCGCGCGCTCACCAGAGTCGATGTGCTGCAAGGCGCGGTCGTCATGGTTCGCATGAGCGGATCGGACCTCCAGCCATTCGGGCCGCGATTGAATCCACTCCACCACTTCCAGCGGGGCGCCGCTATCGGTCAGCTCGGCGAGGACTTCCGGCGGCGCCACAATTTTGCCGTACAAGCGGCGCAGAACCCCGATTTCGCCTACCAGCGCCAGATAGTTCAGAGGTGACGTGTCCGCCACGACAACCGTCATTTCGAGAACGCAATGGCGGTTTCGCCATCCCTGACGACCTCTTCCATCGTGATCGGCGGGAGCACGGCATGCGCCTTAAGGAACCCGTCCATCTGGTAACGGGATGGGATGCCCAACATCTGACGGGCTTGGTGCACGGTCAGTTTGCCGGTACGCACGCCCTCGATTGCGAGGGCCTCCAGCGCGGCGCGGGTGATACCGCCTGGCTCTGCGGCGAGTTGTCGCGCCAAGTGTTCGGGAATATCGAACTGAACGTGCATACGGAGCCTCTCTCTCCATTATCCCGCAAATGCCTCTCGCGTTATCGAGACGAGAACGGGACGCAATTCCCGGTGGCGGCGGTGTACAGGAACTTTGGCCGCGTTGGCAAGACCATCGGGAATTATGCAGCCTGTGTTTGCAAATTAGCGCGCCTCGTCCTGGAACGAAAACACCGGATAGATATCCACTGGGATGTCACTGGTATTGGCCAGCGCGGCCGTGAGCTCGGGTGGGATCTTGTCGTACTTTGCGAACCACGCTTCGGCGCGCGCGCGGTCGCCGGTGGCTTCGATGGTTAGCAACTCGGTGGCCAGGCGCGCGACCGCGGCGGGCATGCGGGCGTACTCCACGGCGTAGCGGCCGCCCGACCGCGTCACGGCGCCGCTTTCGAGCAGGAAGTTGAACTCCATGGTCTCCGCGCGTCCGTGCGCTTCCCCGGCGCCGAAGCGCAGCGTGCGGAGCAGGCCCGCGACATAGGAAGCGTAATATTCCTCCAGGCGCGCCGCCGGCAGTACGCCGCGATCCACCAGCCACTTCAGGCCGAAGAAGCCGACCGCATCGGCCTTGGCCTCCTCCAACCCCGAATACGCCGGGCCGATAGCTTCATTGATATCCACCTGCTTGCCCTTGACGCGCGCGAACTCCGGGCCTAGCTCATGCGCGATTTCGTGCAGCAGCGTTCCGGCCATGTAGCCTTCCGAGGTGGCTTTAATCGCCTGCGCGGGCAGCATAAGGCGCTGCGCCACGGGCAGAATCACGTAGTTCACGCGCGCGTCCAGGAAGTTCTTGAAGAAGATCTTCTTGCTGCCTTTGCGCTGGTGTATGCGCGGATCGTTGGGCAGGTTGTCGGCCACCGCCTGGTAGCCGTAGCGCAGGTCGCCGGCGCGGTAGGGGGCGTCCACCACCTCCATGGGCGTGGCATGGCCGCGCTTGGAGGGGCGGTCGGCGGCGGCGAGCGGCAAGGCGTCCTGGATATCCGGTACGTACTTCTCATACACCGCCAGCTTGAGGCTCTCCGCTTCATTGCGTATCAGCACGGCGGCGCCGTAGGAGGTCTTAACTGCCAGCAGATCGTCCAGGTAGGTTTCGTAGGGCGCAAAGATGACGTCGAATTTGGGGTTCTTTAGGTCCAGCCAGGCGAGATCGCTCTCGAAATAGTCGTCGGTGAGAAGCGCGGCGGCGCGCAGGCGCAGGAAGTTGGCGAACGCTGCGTCGTCGCTCAGCGCGGCGGCTTCTCCAAGCGCCGCGGCCATGGGCTCCAGCAACGCCTTGTACTCCTGGTGGTAGGGAACGCCGGTCAGGCGGCCGCCTTGGCGCTTGACCACCGTATACGGGCTATAGATGCCCGCCCGGTCTTCGGCATGACGCGCCACGTACTGCTCGACCTGCTCGCGCGTCAGGCCGCGCGGATACAGCTCGTGCCCCGGCGGCATGGCTTCGCCGCCCACGAACGGCCGGTTCTCATCGAGCAAATCCCAGCGGCCGCCCATGATGCCCAGAAGCTGTTTGAGGGCGGGCTCGCGCGTGGTCTGGTGAAGATTGAAGCCGGCCAAGTCGCTCTGCCGCCAGAAGACCTGGTCCAACAGGCGGCAGGCATCCACCAGCTTGCCCACCATGCGAACCTCGCGCGAGGAAAGCCCGCCGGCGTGGAACGGCATCTCCACGCGCTTCCACCGGGCCAGCCGCTGGGCGACGTTCTGGGTGGGTTGGGCCATGGCGAAAAGGACAAAAAGCCCGAAGGGAAAAAACCTCCTCATCATTGCATTCATAGTAGCGCGGGGGCGATGCGCCGCTGCGCCGCGAGGCCGGGCACGCCTGATTGCTGAGTCCGCCGGAACTACCGGTTGCGCTTGCGCCGCGCGGCGAACGCCAATCCCGCCGCGAGGAAGCCCGCCGAAACCAAGCCGAGGGAAGCCGGTTCGGGAACGGTGTCCGCCTCGACGTCGAGCGAAATGTCGCCCACCCAGCCGTCGGACGGTGTAAGGGTGAACCCGGTGAGAGTCACGGTGTTCGTTCCGTCGACGAACACCAAACCGCTGGTCGCCGTACATGGGGTGTAACTCGACAGGCAGAACAGACTCGATGAGGTGGGGGCTATCAGGACGGTCTGACTGCTCCTGTTGATCACGGCGGTGATCCCCGGGGTCGAATTGCCGTCGAAGAAGAGTTCGAGATCGGCGTACGTCCCGCTTAGACTCCCACTGCTAGCAGTGTAACTGATGTCATACGTTCCAAAGGCGCTGATGTCTATCGAAAAAGCGCCCGTTCCATAAGTGGACACGCCTTGGTACAGTGTTATCGCATTTGTGCCGCTGACTTGGGGCGTTTCCCAGCCACCGGTAGCCATGCTCCCACCACTCGGGCTATTGGAGTCGTAGACCAGTATGCCTGTGATTGTGGTTACGGTCCCGGCCCAGGCGCCGGTCGCAAAAACGACATGAGAAATCAAGACGGCGGCAGCCGCAAACAGCGGGCGCGTGAGCCGCCACTCACAGGCCGAACGGGTGGAAATCCCCATGAAAGAACCTTCCCCTCCGCGAAATTAAAGATTTTCGGGCTCTTGTGTCTTGAAAGACTGATGACATCACTCGCCGATGGCTTTGTCAATTGAAACCTCTCCTGCCATTCCGCGATTAGTACTAGTACTGAGGCCGCACATTTCACGTGACGAGCCGGCCCGAACCCTGCGGTTCGCAGGCGAAAGCGCCCGCCCCGCAATTCCGGAAGACCGGCAGCGCCACCGGATCAGAACGTCAGGCCTTCGATCAGCCTGGACAGCTCGGCTTGCAGGGAAGCTTTCTTCTTTTCGGTTTCGGCCTGGGTGTCGCGCAAGGCGGCTAGCTGCTGCTCGTGGGCGTCCAACTGGCGGGCGTAGTTCTGCACCTGCTGCTGCTGGCCGCTGACGTTGTTGAGACTCTCGATGTTGCGGCGGATGCGGTCTTCGTCGGAGGTCAGGTTGCCGATCTGGCCGGCGATATCGGACAGGGACCGGTCGGTTTGGGCGATCTGCGATTTCTGGTCGGCGATGCGCTGCAACTCGCGGCGTCCGGCATCGCTGAGGTTGCGGTTGCGCACATATTCCAGCAAAACATCGGGGGTCAGGTTCGTCACCGCATAGGTTTGATCGTAAACGCGCTCTTCGGCGACGGCGTACTCCTGCGAGGCGCCGGCCGCGAGCGGAATTTCGAAACGGTAGGCCGAGGCGGTCTTTTCGGCCGGTTTCTGGTTGAGCAAAATGTACTGGGGCCGCAGCGGGTGCTCGAGGATCAGGGTCTTGGCCTTTTGATCGATGTTGCGAATGGTGTATGTGCGGGTTTCCTCGGCGGCCATTTTGGTAGTCAGAATGCCGCGGTTGGCGTGAAACTCGCGCACCAGGGCGGCCGTGCTGCCGAACGCCTCGGTGATGCGCGTTCCCAGGTCCACCGCGTAGCTGATGAGCCGTTTGTCGCCGGCCTTGAGGGTCTCCATGAGGGCTTCGCCGCCATAGGCGCCGCCGTCGTAGACCGTGATGGGGCCGCCATCGAGCGTCTTGCCGCTGTTGTTGGTCAGCTCGGCGGCGTTGGTGGGATGCTGCGAGGAATGGTCGGAGTAGATGAGCAGCTTGCGGCCTTCGATGGGCTGCTGAAGGAACGGCAACATGGCCGATTCGCTCTTGCGGATGGTGACCGGCTGGGCGATGCGGTACTCGAAGAGCTCGCCCAACTCGCCGGCCGAGGCGCCGGAGACGATGGTGCTGGGGGCGGCCGCCCGTTCGAACCGGTCGCTACGGCTCGTTATCCCCATCGCTTCTGCCATCGGAGCTGGTGACGCTGGATACGGCGGGGGAGCGGGCATCGCTAAAGCCCCCATACTGCCGGAGACAGAGCCGTTGACGACAAAGCCGCCACTGCCGCGACCGCCGCCGCCACCCCCGCCGGCAACCTGAAAGTCCTGTCCGCCGTTTGTCCTGAAGTTGCCGAAGGCGCCTTCATGCACCACCGGCCGCGCGGCGGTGTCGTCGGCCAGTTCGGCCGCGGGCCGGTCGACATAGCGTGGCGCATAGAGCTGGCTGACGAACGAAATGGGCCGGCCGGAAACCAGCGAGAGCGCCACGTTGGTCCAATCCTCGCCGGTGGCGTTGTCGACAATCGCCCAGCCTTCGAGAGTGGGCGCTCCGCTCGCGCCGAAAATCAAGCGGTAGCTCGATTTCCACACCGCCGCCGGAATCATATAACTGGCCGTGACGTCGCGCGCGCGGGCATCGGTGGAATCGATGTAGACGCTGCGCTTCTCCTTGGAGCGCGCGGCGGAAAGCGCGGCCAGATATTCCTTGAACTGCTCCTGGAGTTTGGCGTCGGAGAAATGCAGGCCGGTGGCCGCCCCCAGGTCGAAGGTGTGCATCTCGCCGTCGTCGAGCAGCAGGGTCAATTGTTCGCGCTCGGTCTGCTTGTCGGTTCCCTGCACCATGCGGCCGGTGACGATGGCCCCGGCCACGCTTTCGGCCCCGAATTTCATCTCCAGGCGGGCGCCTTTGAGCTGGTCCAACATGCCGCTGAGCGGCTGCGCCACGCCGATCTGGAAGGGGAATTCGGAAAGTTTGCGGCTGAGCGGGTCCAGGGAATCGTAGCGCAGGCCCGAAATCCGGCCGCCGCCCTGCTCGGAAATGGTCAGCGATTTGAGCACGTCGTTCATCTCCGCCGCGTCAAAATCGAGGCGGGCGGATTCGCCGGCGGCCAGTCTCCCGGAGCGCTCGAAGAATCCCACGCCGTGCTTGTAAAGGACCACCTGTTTGACAGGCAAATCCGCACAAAATGCCATGACGGCCGGAAGCAATAGTACTAAAATGCGCATCTTAATCTCCTTTGACGGCGGCCCGTAACGCGTTGTTCCCGCCCGGTCACCCTGGAAATGCCACGGCGGGCGATTCCCTTTCAAAACTACTCGCCCATGGCCTTAATGATGACGCGTTTGGGGCGCCGGCCGTCGAATTCGGCGTAATAAACCTGCTGCCAGGGACCAAAATCCAGGCGCCCCTTGGTGACCGGAATAATCACTTCGTGGTGCACCAAAAGGCTTTTCAGGTGCGAATCGCCGTTGGTTTCCCCGGTTCGATGATGGCGGTAATCCTGGCGGAACGGGGCCAGCTTCTCGAGCCAATCGTCGATATCGGCGATGAGGCCGTCTTCGGCGTCGTTGACCCAGATTCCGGCGGTGATGTGCATGGCGGAAACCAGTACCATTCCGTCCTGAATGCCGCTTTTGTGTAACATTGCTTCCACTTGCGGCGTTATATTGATGTACTCCCGGTGCTTAGCGGTCTTAAAGGTCAAATATTCGGTATAGAATCTCATAGGGCGATCATACAACCGGCGGCCATGGGCAAAGGACCAGGACGAATCCTCATCGTGGACGACGAACCGGCCCTGCTGAAGATGATGAGCGTCTATCTGGGCCGCCTGGGATATGAGGTGGAGACGGCCGGCGGCACGGAAGGAGCCTGGGCGCGGATTGAAGCGGACCCCGAGGGCTTCGCGGTGGCGGTGCTGGACGCCACCATGCCGGGCTTGAGCCTGAACGAGTTGGCGTTGCGGGCTCTGCGCGCCGCGCCGGGTTTGCGCGTGATCGCCGCCAGCGGCTATCCGGTGGATATGAGCGAAATACAAGCCGCCGGTCAGGGGCGCGTCGCGTTCCTGCCGAAACCCTTCACCCCCGAAATGCTGGCCGACGCGGTGCGGAGGATGCTTGGCCCGGAAGAAGAAACCGTTTGACCTGGCGACCGAGGTAAAGGCCATCGCCCGGGAACGGGTGGGCCGGATTCCCGCGTCCAAACCCATCCAGCCGAAAGTCCGGCGAGCCAAGCCGAAGCACAAGAAGCCGGAGCAAGAAGAGGGCCAGTAGGGACATGCTCGGGCGCCTTCACCGCGGTGAACTTGGACTTTGTCTTTATGATCGCGGACCAGGGGGTCCGCCCCTCCGAAAAGAGCTATAACGGTAATCGGATTCCATTCGGGAGGTTTCGATGGAGCGAACTGTTTCCTTCACGCTCAACGGCAAACCCGCGCACGCCACGGTGGACGACGAGCGCATGCTGCTCTGGGTGCTGCGCGAAGACCTCGGGCTGACGGGCACGAAGTTCGGCTGCGGCGAGGCTTTGTGCGGCGCCTGCACGGTGATTGTGGACCGGCAGGCGGTGCGGTCCTGCGTGACTCCGGTCAAGGAAGTGGCCGGAAAGTCGGTCACTACCATCGAAGGCTTGGGCCAGGGCGGGAAGCTGAGCCCGCTCCAGGACGCCTTCCTCAAACACAGCGCTTTTCAGTGCGGTTACTGTACGCCGGGCATGATCATGAACGCCTACGCGCTGCTGCTGCGCACGGCGCGGCCCACGCGCGCGCAGATTCTCAAACACATGGAGGACAACCTGTGCCGGTGCGGCTCCCAGACGCGCATAGTGGATGCCATCCAGGAAGCCGCCGGCGCGAGAACGGGAGGCGCATAATGAGACCGGAGCAAACCAGGCGAATCGAGGCCCCGAGCCGGCGGGAATTCCTTTCCGCGGCGGGCGCGGGACTGACCGTGTTCTTCTCGCTTGACGCGCAGGAGCCGGGGCGCCTGCCCATGCCCGGCCGCGGCGGCGGCGCCCCCGCTGACTTCAACGCTCTCCTCAGGATCGGCCCGGACGGCCGCGTGACCGGGATGTCCGGCAAGGTCGAGCTGGGGCAGGGCGCGATGACCTCGCTGGCCCAACTGGTGGCCGAAGAGCTCGACGTGCCCTTCGACCGGGTCGAGATGATCCTGGGCGATACCGACGTGTGCCCCTACGACATGGGCACCTTCGGCTCGATGAACATCTGGCAGTTCGGCCCGCAACTGCGCCGGGCGGCCGCGGAAGCCCGGGCGGTGCTGGTGCAAATGGCCGCCGAGCGCCTGGGAGTTCCGGCCGAGCGGCTGCGCACCAAGGACGGCGTAGTGACGGACCCGGCGGCGCCCGCCAAACGCGTGACCTACGCGCAACTGGTGGAAGGCAAGCGCATCGAGCGGCATCTGCCGAACTTCCCGCAGAAGAACGTGGGTGCGTTTTCGGTGATCGGGCAATCCCCGCTGCGCAAGGACGGGCGCGACAAAGTGTCCGGGAAAGGGAAGTACTCGGGCGACATACTGCTGCCCGGCTTGCTGCACGCGCGGGTTGTGCGGCCGCCGGCGCACGGCGCCACGCTGGCGGACGTGGATTCGAGCGCCGCGGAGAGGATTCCGGGCGTGCGGGTGGTAAAGGACCGCGACATGGTCGCCGTGCTGCATGAACGGCGCGACGTGGCCGACAAGGCGCTTGGCCTGATCAAGGCGCAGTTCAACGCAG
>JBEKPK010000102.1:0-15121 GCA_049520795.1 Bryobacteraceae bacterium | reverse complement strand
GTTTTGCAGCGTCTGGGAAGCTTCCATGACTTCCAGGGCGTTGCCCACCGCGTAGCCCAGCGGCTGGCTCATGTCGGTAATCAGCGCCTGCGCCTTCTTATCCATGCGGCGGGCGATGCCCACCATGGTCTGCGCCAGGCGGCGCGCGTCCACCTGCTTCTTCATGAACGCGCCGTTGCCCACCTTGATATCGAGCACCAGGGCGTCCACGCCCTCGGCGAGCTTCTTCGACATGATGGAGGACGAGATGAGCGGGATGGATTCCACGGTCGCGGTGACGTCGCGCAGGGCGTAGAGCTTGCGGTCCGCGGGAGCGAGCTGGTCGGTCTGGCCGATGAAGCAAAGCCCCAGCTCGGCGAGTTGTTTCTGAAACTCTTCGGCCGTAAGGTCGGTGCGGAAGCCGGGAATGGACTCGAGCTTGTCGAGGGTCCCGCCGGTGTGACCGAGCGCGCGCCCCGACATCATCGGCACCACCACTCCCGCGGCGGCCGCCAGAGGGGCCACGATGAGGCTGGTCTTATCGCCCACGCCGCCGGTGGAATGTTTGTCCACCTTCACCCCGGGGATCTGGGACAGATCGACTGTGACCCCGGAACGAAGCATGCATTCGGTGAGCCGGGTGACTTCGCGGTCCGACATCCCGGAGAAGTAAACGGCCATAAGAAAGGCCGACATCTGGTAGTCGGGAATATCGCCGTTGGTATAACCTTCGACCAGAAATTCAATCTCTTCGGGAGAGAGCTCAGCCCCGTCCCGCTTCCGCTGGATCAAGTCAACTGTTCGCATTATCAGACACTTAGGCTACCATTCCAAAGGGTTGAAAGTAAAGGCTGAAAATTCTCCTTGAGAGCGCCTTTTGACGCAGAGGCGCGGAGGCGCGGAGAATTTGGAGGTTGGAGAGGTTGCCGCCTTCTCTCGAATTCTCGGCGTCTCCGCGTCTCTGCGTCAAAACCGTCTTCAAAATGGCGGCTCCACTCGCCTGCTGTATTCTGGAAACACATGCCCCTTCTCACTGCGTCCGTACTGACCCGCTTTGCGGAAAGCATCCTGATCGCCGCCGGAGCGCCGCCGCACAAGGCCGCCATCGTGGCCGAATCCCTGGTGGGCTCCAACCTGCGCGGCGTGGACTCCCACGGCATCCAGCTTCTGCCGTTCTACGCGACCCGCCTGCTGGAGGGCTTAATGGACCCCCTGGCGGATGGCCGGGTGATTTCCGAAGCGGGCGCGTGTCTGTTGTTCGACGGCCAGAACGCCATCGGGCAATGGGTGGCCGAAACCTGCTGCGGACACGCGGTACGAATGGCGCGGGAGCATGGCTTGGGGTTGGTGGTGGCGCGGGAATCGAACCATTTCGGCGCGGCCGCCTGGTGGTCCGGCAAGATGCGCCTAGCGGGGCAGATCGGGATCGTGATGTGCAACGCTTCCGCCATCGTTCCCCCTTGGCAGGGCCGGGAAGGGCGCATCGGCACCAACCCCATAAGCATGGCCGTGCCGGGGCCGTGGCTGCTCGACATGGCTACCACCACGGTGGCCGCCGGCAAGATTTTCAAAGCCTACTTCAACGGAGAGCCGAACATCCCGGCAGGCTGGGCGTTCGGCCCGGATGGATCTCCCACAACCGACACCGTGGAGGCCTACAAGGGCACGCTCATGCCCCTGGGCGGATATAAAGGCAGCGGCCTGGGGATGATGGTGGAGATTCTGTGCGGCGTTTTGGGGGGCGCGGCCATGTCCACCGAGGTGGGCGGCATCCGCACGGTGGGCCGGCCCATGCGCACCGGACAAATATACCTGGCGATTGACGTGGCGCGGTTCCTGCCGATCGAGACCTTCACCGCCCGCATGGAAGAGTTGGTGCGCACCATCAAGGCTACGCCCACCGGCCCCGGCTACGACGAAGTGCTGGTGGCAGGCGACCCGGAATGGAGAACCGAAACCGAGCGGCGGCGGAATGGCATCCCCATTAACGACGGCAACTGGCGCGACATGCTGAAGGCGGCGGAACGGGTGGGGGTAGCCCCGCCGGCGGCTTAGAGACCGTTTCTCGTGACGCAGGCTCAGTTTTGCGCCTGGCCCAGCGCCAGGCGTCGAGACGAGTCTCGACGCGGCAGCCTGAGAGGCTGCGCCACAGTATCCGGCGCGCCAGTTACTGCTCCACCCAGGGCAAATACGCCGCGCCGTAGAGGCCGGCTTCGTTGCCGAGGGTGGCCCGCGCGATGCGGGTTTCCGTTTTGGTGGCGCGGTAGGTGGCCGAGCGCTGTTCCAGTACGCGCAGCATGGCCGGTTCGAAGAGATCCCAGGCGGGCAGCATGCCGCCGCTCAGCAAGTAAAGCGGAAAATTGAATGTGTTCACCAGCGTCGCCAGCGCCGCGCCCAGGGCTTCGCCCATCACCCGCCAGACAGTGCGCGCCTTTTCGCCCGCTTCGCCCGGTTGCGCGGCCAGTTCGGCCACCTCCTTGGCGGAGAGGTTTTCGCCCAGGTGCAGCATCTTGGCCATGGCCGAAACCGCCGTCGCCGACGCGGCCTTCTCCAGGCAGCCCTGGTTGCCGCAGCCGCACGGGTTGCCATTTGGAACCACGGTTATGTGCCCCAGCTCTCCGGCCATTCCCACGAACCCGCGCAACACCCGCCCGCCGGAGATAATGCCGCCGCCGATGCCGGTGCCCAGGGTGAGCAGCACCAGGTCGTCCACGTCCCGCCCCGCGCCCATCCATTTCTCGCCCAGGGCCGCCGCGTTGGCGTCGTTTTCGAGAATCATGGGAGCCCCCAGCCGGCGCCGGATCTCGTCGCGAATCGGGAAGTTCTCGAGATACGGCAGGTTGGGCGAATAGGCCAGCACGCCTTCCTTCATGCGGATGAAACCGGGCACGCCCACGCCGATGCCCGCCAGTCCCTCCGCCCCGTGGCGCTCCTGCACCTTCTGAATGGCGGCCACAATGTCGCCCAGAACAGCTTCGCGGCCTTCCGTGAAGTTGGTCGCGCCGGAAATCTTATCGAGCACCTTGCCCGTGCGGTCGATTGCGGCGGCGCGCAGGTTCGTCCCGCCAAGATCCAATCCGATGGAGTATCGAGACATGAAGCGGCATGATAGCACGCGGGCAGAACGGCCGCGGCGTCTTCGGAACCGGCCCTGATCCGTAAGCCGCAACCAGGAACCAAGCTCACCGCGGAGACGCGGAGACGGGGAGTCGAACGCGGAGGAATGAAAGAGGGTCGCGGTGAACGGCCGCGCGGAGATCTCCGAGTTCCGGAACTCTCTGCGTGTATCCGCGGCTCCGCGGCGAATGGAGATTACGGAGGGGAGGCCGCCGGACGTTACCATATTCGGGTGAACGCATCCGCGGCCGTTCCGGAGACCTCCCCGCGACTGGCCCGCTGGCCGAAAATCGCTTCCGCCCTTCTGCTTTCCGCCTACTTCCTGTGCTTCGCCTGGGACGGCCTCGGCGCGCGCTGGGCGGAGGACGACATGATGAACCTCTACGGCGCCTGGAAGCCCGGCGGGTGGCAGTTGCTGCTGGCCCAGTTCCGGCCGTGGCACGGCGACTACCGGCCCCTGGGCGGCGCCTTCTATGCGGTTCTCTTCGGCCTGTTCGGGCTGAACCCGCTGCCGTATCGCGTGGTCATCCTGCTCCTGCTGGGGTTCAATCTCTGGCTGATATACAGGTTCGCCAGGCTGTTGGGCTGCGACGAGCGTCGCTCGGCTGTGGCGGTCATCCTGGCGGCCTATCACGCCGGGCTGGGGAGCTTGAACTACAACACGGACGCGATCTACGACATTCTCTGCTTCACGTTTTATCTGGGCGCTTTTGTGTACTACGCTTCGATTCGCCGGCGCGGCCGCTTGCTCGGCGGCTGGGAGAACACAGCCTTCTTCGGCCTGTTCCTGTGCGCGCTCAACGCCAAGGAAATGGCCCTGACCCTGCCCCTGGTTTTGCTGGCGTACGAGGCCTTCTATCACCGGCCGGTAGAGTGGAACTGGAGCGGAGCGCGGGCGTGGTTGTTTGGGCCCGGCCGCCTGGCCCAGTGCGCGGTTCCGCTGGACCTCCTGTACCTTTACGGAAAGAAGTTCGGGCCGAACGCGCTAATGAGCATGCAGGCCTACCAACCAGTGTTTTCGCTCGACCGTTTCCTGAAGTTTCAGACCGGTTGCATCAAAGATATGCTGCTTCGCCCGGCTCCGGTCGGAACCCTGGGACTCCTCTTCACCTGGACCCTGTTGACCTGGCTGGCATGGCGAATCGACCGGCCGGTTCTGCGCTTTTGCTGGGCATTCCTGATCGTCACCCCGCTGCCCATCGAGTTTCTGGAGGGGCGCTACCAGGCGTGCCTGTACATCCCCTTCGCCGCCCTGGCAGTGTTCGCGGCCACCGTGCTGGTGGACGTGGCGGATGCGGCCGCCCGATCCCTGACCGGTCTGCCGGTTCTGCGCCGCTTGGGGCGCGACATTCTCCTGGCGGCGCTGCTGATCGCGGCGCTCGTTCCGTATGTGCGCGCCAACTGGAGAATCCGGAATGGGCTCTTGCACCACGCCCTGGTCACGCAAGGCCCGCTCACTTGGAAAGTCATCCAGCAGTTCCGCGCCGTCAAGCCCAAGGTCCCGCCGGGTTCGAGCGTGGTGATCCTGAACGACCCGTTACAGAGCTACGACGAGTTGTACATCGCCAGCCTCTGCCTGGGCGACCGGAGCGTCACGGTTCACGTGCAAAGCGTGGACCATCTCCCGCCGGAAGAAATTGCCAAGGCGCCCCACGTGCTCATTTACCAGAATGGGGAATTGGTGCAGATCCGGTAGGCCTGAATTCCGAAGTTGGGGCGCATTGTATCAGGGCACGGCTTGAGCCGTGCCGCAGACAGGCACACACGGAGGGCTTTAGCCCCTGTCTTTTCAGGAGGATGAGGAGGATTTGCGCCAGGGTTGCCAAACCAGGGGCTAAAGCCCAGAAGATGTTGCCCTGATCGGCACGGCTCAAGCCGTGCCCTGATACAAAACCTTTTATTTCAAAGGATTATCCTGTGGAAATTAGATCCATCCGAAGCTAACTTCGTAATTCAGGGTAGGTGGGGCAGGCCTCCTGGCCTGCCTCCGTCTGACAGGCCGGGAGGCAGGCTGCGAGGACTGCCCCACTGGTTACCGCATCCGCCGGATTACGGCCTGGGTGAACTGGCTGGTGGAAGCCGAGCCGCCCAGGTCTCCGGTGAGACATTCGCCTCCGGCGTAGACCTCTTCGATGGCCCGCTGCAAGCGCGCGCCGGCTTCCCTCTGGCCGATGTGCGCCAGCATGAGAGCCGCCGATTGCATGAGGGCCGTTGGATTCGCCAGCCCCTTGCCGGCGATATCCGGCGCCGTGCCGTGCACCGCTTCGAAGATGGCGTGGTGGGCTCCGATGTTGGCCCCCGGCACGATTCCCAGGCCGCCAACCAACCCCGCCGCAAGGTCCGAAATGATGTCGCCATACAGGTTGGGCAGCACCAGCAGGTCGAAGGTCTCCGGCCGCATCACAAGCTGCATGCAGGCGTTGTCCACAATCAACTCGTTATAGGCGGTCTCGGGAAACCGCGCGGCCGTCTCACGGCAGCATTGCAGGAACAGGCCATCGCTCAACTTCATGATGTTGGCCTTGTGGATGGCCGTGACCTTGCGCCGGCCTTCTCTGCGCGCGTATTCGAAGGTGGCCCGCGCAATCTTCAAGGAGGCGGTCCGGGTGATGATCTTGAGGCTCTCCACCACCCCCGGAACCACTTCGTGTTCCAGGCCGGCGTAAAGATCTTCCGTGTTCTCGCGGAAAATGGCCATGTCCAGCGGCACATCCTGATAGCGGGTCTTCAGGCCGGGGAGCATTTTCACCGGCCGAAAATTGACATAGAGCCCCAGTTTCTTGCGCAGAGCCACGTTGATGCTCCGGTGGCCTCCGCCGATGGGCGTAGCCGTGGGGCCTTTCAAGCCCACCCGCGTGACTTCGAGCGATCCGTACACATCGTCGGGAATCAATTGGCCTTGCTCGGCCAGCGCGCGGGCGCCAGCTTCCACGCGCTCCCACTCCACCTGCGCGCCCGCGGCTTCCACCGCCAGAACGGCGGCATCCGCCACTTCCGGCCCAATGCCGTCTCCGGGAATCAGGGTAATCAGGCGCGCCATGACAGCTATTATGCGGCATTTGCGCGGATCGCGCGTCACGCCGGATGGCGGCCTCCAGCCAAGGAGTCAGGGAACGGAAAGGCGCCGGTGGAATCAGCCTGGGAACCGCGAGGCGGGCATTCAAAAGAGACATTCCCCAAAGAAGGCGAGCCCCGGCGGCTGCAACACAAACTGATTCGCGGTATGCTGTTGGCGGTCGCAATGCCAAAAAGGAAGTGCTGGCCAATATACGATCCATAGCAGCCAGGAACCCAAAACGGAAGTACTCGCGGAAAGGAAGCCGATCATGCAGCGAAGAACGTTTCTGCACACACTATTGGCGGGCGCCGGAGGCGTCGCTCTGGGCGGGAGGCTGGCCCACGCGGCCCTGCCAAAGATGAAGATTACCCGTGTCCGCTACTATACCCCCGGCACGCAAGCGCGTGGCGGAGCTCCGAATCTCACGTCAGGCGCAAATGTCATCTGTATCGACACCGATGCGGGTATCACGGGAATCGGCGAGGGCGGGACGAAGGACACCATCGAACACTGCGCCTCCGCGCTCATCGGTCAAGACCCGAGCAGCATCGACACTCTCTGGCAAAACATGTTTCGCGGGAACTTCTACCCGGCCGGCCTGGAGAAGCTGCATGCGCTTGGCGGTCTGGATATCGCCTTGTGGGACATCAAGGGGAAGGCGCTGGGCGCGCCGGTCTACGCGCTCTTGGGGGGTCCCACACGCACCTTGTGCGAGTGCTACGGCGGCGGCGGCCAGGCAAAGACCATCGGTGAAGCGGCCAAGGCATCCATGGAAGCCGGCTTCAAGCTCTTCCGGACCGAGGTAATCGGCCCGGGGCTCTCCGACACGGGAACGAGCTCCCGCGGGGCCCAGAACTGGAACCCGCGCCAGGCGGTGCTGGCCACCTTCAAGCGTTGCCAGGAGATTCGTGAGGCCGTGGGCGAGGCCGGCGACTTTATTTGCGATTTCCACGGCAAGCTGGACATGCCCGACGCCATTACGCTCGCCAATATGCTCGAACCTTTGCGGCCCTATTGGGTCGAGGATCCGGTTCGGAACGAGGCCCTTCCCCTGTATCGAACGCTACGGCCTATGGTCAAAGTGCCATTGGCGACAGGTAACGCGGGCAAGCTCGAGCTCAGAGAATTGATCGAGGATCAGTTGATCGACTATGCGCGCGTGAGGCTCCCCAACTGCGGCGGCATTACGGACTACCTGAAGATTGCCAGCATGTGCGAGGCGCACTTTACGGGATTGAGCCCGGAAGGCACCGGGCCGATTGGCACCGCCGCGGAAACGCATGTCGCCGCCGCTACCAATGTGCCATTCCTGTTGCAGGTTGGCGGCGCGGGCACGCGGCCTTACCTGCCTCAATGCTATGACTTCAAGCAAGGCAAGGTCTATATAAACGAGCGGCCCGGTCTGGGCGTCGAATTCGATCCCAAAGAGGCGACTCTGATCACGGAAGTGACGCAACGCGGGAATCTCGGAGGCATGTCCCGTCCAGACGGCTCCTATACGAATTGGTAGGCGCCGCGGGAAGGAACACGAGCATGGCGCGCGTGGATGCGCCATTATGAAGTTGGGGGTGGGCGTGATCCCGGATTGGGCCACGGAACGGCGCGGGATGGTGGACGCGCAACTGCGCCGCCGGGGCATCCGCGATGAGCGCGTGCTCGGCGCCATGCTCGAAATTCCGCGCGAGCGTTTCGTGCCGCCGGAAGCGCGCGTGCAGGCCTACCAGGATGGGCCCATCCCCATCGGCTACGGGCAGACCATTTCGCAGCCCTACATGACAGCCCTCATGGCGGAGTCGCTCGAATTGCAGGGCTTCGAGACGGTTCTCGAAGTGGGCGCCGGATCCGGCTACGCCGCGGCCGTGCTGGGCCTGCTGGCGGCGCGCGTGTTCGCCATCGAGATAGTTCCCAAGCTGGCCGTGATGGCCCGCGAGAATCTGCGCGCAGCGGGGTACGGCGGCAATGTGACGATGATCCACGGCGACGGCTCGCTCGGATACCCCGAATTCGCGCCCTACGACGCAATTTCCGTGGCGGCCGGCGCTCTCGAGATCCCCGCCGCCCTGCTCGACCAACTGAACGATCCCGGCAAGCTGGTGATCCCCGTGGGCGCATGGGACGACCAGGAGCTGTACGTGGTGACGAAGCGCGATGGGCGAATCGATTCGCGCGTGGCGACCCTGTGCCGCTTCGTTCCGCTGGTGGGCGGGGGACGGCGCTAACTAATATGCGCCTGCGCACCGCCGGAGACCGCCTCAAGGTGGAGCACAGCATCATCGATGGCGTGCGCGGCATTCTGGAGGAATTGCTCCACACGAACCCCGCCATCCGCTCCGTTATCCCCGGCGTGATCCGGCCCGTGCGCAACGCCAGGGGCAAGGTAAAGGTGCGCGTCACGGTGCCAACGCAAAACGGTTGGAAAGCGATAGCGCTGAGCGCCGGCGCGCGCCAGGAGCTGTTCATCAGCACGGACCTGGGTAAGGAAGAGTTGGAAGCCGCGCTTCAAAAAGCGGGCGCGGAACGGTAGCGCCGACGGTCTTGCCGTCGGCGTTCCACCCCCCACAACCGCCAATCGGGGCCGGCCATGCCGGTGCATTCCGTCCGAGTGGCCGACCGTACGGTCGATGGGGGACGGACACTGCCCACAACGCCGGTTCGGGCGAGTTCCAGGTGGCGCTTCAATGAGACGGCGACTACGCGTCAAGTTAGATTTCGAATCGGCGGAAGAGCCACATTCTGAGACGGGTTTCTGAGAAGCCATCTGCGTTGTCAGCAGTGGCATGGCGCGCGCACTTATGTCGGTGTGCTGAGCCTGAATTGTGAGACGTGCGAAGCCGTAGTTTCTCGGGCCGCTGCAATCTTGCCGTCGCTGAGATACATTCTTGGAGGGGGAGCCGCCAAAGGGGCCACTTTCGCCATCTCTCAAACGGATACCTCAATGGCAAACTGGATGAGCGGAGTCTGCGAAGCAAACAGCATCAACATCCACTATTTGAGAACGGGCGGGTGTAAGCCCCCGCTGGTTCTACTACATGGATTGACGGGGAGCGGAGCCTGCTGGATTCCTTTGGCGCGCGCTCTCGAAGGTGAATACGACGTAGTGATGCCAGACGCCAGAGGCCACGGGAATTCGAGCACGGCGCTCAATGGGTATCGGTATGAGAATCACGCAACCGATGTCGTTGGACTCATCCAAGGCCTCGGGCTGGCCGCTCCGGTTCTGCTGGGCCACTCGATGGGAGGCATGACTGCGGCCGTGGTAGCGAGTCAGCTGGCCACGGCCATTCGCGGGGTCATCCTAGCGGACCCGACTTTCTTGAGCCCCCAGCGTCAGCGCGAAGTTTACGAGAGCGATATCGTCGAGCAACACCTTCGGCTCCTCAGTTTTATTAAGGGCGAAGTGCTGGCTGAGGCACGGTTGCGACACCCGCGGCGTTCGTCAGAGTTCATCGAACTCTTAGCCGAGGCGAGGCTGCAAACCCGAATAGGTGCGTTTGACGTTCTTACGCCGCCAAACCCTGAATATCGCGAGTTGGTGAGCGCCATTTGCGTCCCAATCCTGCTAGTCATTGGGGACAACGGCGCCGTTGTTTCCCTTGAAACGGCACGAGAACTGCAGGATCGTAACCCACGTCTTCGGGTCGAGCAGATACGCGACGTGGGCCACGGGCTTCCGTACGACCAGCCTGATCGCTTTGAAGCGGTAGTCAGGTCCTTCCTACGGTCGGAGGCCGCAGCGCACGGCCAGTTGCTCACTCAGCGCCTGAAACGAGACATTCAGGGCTGATGGCGGCAACTCGCCGTGTTTGATCCGATCGGCGATCACCTCGACGGCCAGTCTTTCGGTGTTGCTGATGGCGTCCTCGCGCGTCTCCCCGTATGCCATGACGCCGGGCAGTTCCAGCGCCTCGGCAATCCAGCGGCCGTCATCTTCCCTGTCGAGCTCGATGGAAACGCGCACCTCTTCATTGTACGTAAGGCCGCTTCCTCCTCATCGCAGCCAGCCGAGCAGGCCATGCGCGCCACGTGGCACACTGGCGTTGGGGAACTTTATGTCCATCTTCATCGTGCAACTCGGCGCGCCTCGAAAGCCCGGCGAAGGTTTGCGGCTCGGAACCGTGCGGCGGCCTCCGCGCGGCGTTCCGAAGTCCGACTTCGCCCGGCTCGACTACTATGACGTCTGGTTTCCGAACCTGTCGCCCAGCGCCGAACTGGTGCGGGAAGCGCTGGGAGCCGCGGACGAGCGGGCGTGGGCCGCATTCAGCCGCAAGTTCCGGCGGGAGATGAGCGCGCCGGATCGCAGCCGCGAACTGGACTTGCTGGCGGCGCTGTCGCATCACGCCAATCTCTCGTTGGGCTGCTATTGCCAGGACGAGAGCCGCTGCCACCGGTCGCTGCTGCGGGAACTTCTGGCCCAGCGCGGCGCGGACGTAGTCTGAGGGCCGCTCGAAGTGGATTTTGAGGATTACCATTAAGGCGGAAGAAATGAAGAGAAGAAACGGATTGCCGCCTGTGCATCCGGGCGAGATCATCAGGGAAGACATCCTCCCAGAGGTGAGTCTGTCGGTTACAGCCACTGCGAAAGCGCTGGGCGTGTCGCGCCAGATGGTTCACGATATTCTGGCCGGGCGGAAGCCTCTTTCCGCTGTCATGTGCCTGAAGGTTTCCCGCCTGTTTGGCGGCACGCCGGAATTCTGGATGCGCCTGCAAGCCGAGTACGATCTAAAAAGGGCCGCGCAGAACAAGAAGGTCATGGAGCGCGTCGCGCGGATCGTGCCGCTGAAGCCGATCGAAGAAGTCCACGCCCAGCCTTCGCGAAGCTCGGCCTGACAACCGCGGCCCGGGTCGCTACCCCTCTCCCAGATGCAGCGCCACAATCCCTCCGGTCAGGTATTCGAAGCTCACGTTTTCGAACCCCGCCCGGCGCATATCGTCCGCCAGTTCCGGCGCCTTTGGGAACTTGCCCACCGATTCCGGCAGATACCGATAGGCGTCGCGCGAGCCGGAAAGCGCCCCGCCGATCCACGGCAGAATGCGCCGCGAATAGAAATGGTAGAGAGCCGCGAACAACCGGTTGGGAGGCCGCGAAAACTCGAGGATGGCCGCCATCCCGCCGGGGCGTAGCACGCGGCGCATCTCCACCAGCCCGGCTTGGTAGTTGGCCAGGTTGCGGAAACCGAAACCCACGGCGATCAAATCGAGCGAAGCGTCGCGTAGCGGCAGGCTCAGCGCGTCGGCTTCGAACAGGGCGATGGGCGCGCGGCGCCGCGCGATTTTGTGGCGCGCCGCCAGCAACATGGGATGGCAAAAATCGGAGCCCATCACCACGCCGGACGAGGCCTGGCTCAGCGCCAGCGCCAGGTCGCCAGTGCCGCAACACATATCGAGTGCGCTCTCTCTCTCCTGTTTCAAAAGGCGGCGCACCGCGTAAGCCCGCCAGCGGCGGTCGATGTTGAAGGAGAGCAGGTGATTGGCCAGGTCGTAGCGATGCGCCACGCGGGCGAACATATCGCGCACCCAGGCCGCAGCCTCCCGTTCGGTGCGCGCTCCCGGCGGGGTGGTGCCCTTCATGACAAGGCGCCGCGGATGGCTTCCAGCACAAGTTGCTCGTCGATGCCGGAAACCACGGCCGCCTCGCCGACTCGCACCGGCAGAACGAAGTGCACCGCGCCCCGCACGGTCTTTTTATCGTGAACCAGCCGGGCCAGCAGGTTCTCGGCGCGAATCCCGTCGAGCGGCGGGATGGGGCCATAGAGATCGAGCAGCCCCAGAATTTCCACGCTGTCTTCGGCCGAAAGATAACCCGCGCTCTCGCCCAGGTACACCGCCGCGCGCATGCCGAACGCGACGGCTTCGCCGTGCAGGAACCGTGTGTAGCCGGTTTCGGCTTCGAGCGCGTGGCCGAAGGTGTGGCCCAGGTTCAGGATGCGGCGCAGGCCGCCTTCGCGCTCGTCGGCGGAGACCACCTCCGCCTTCATGCGCACGGCATCGGCGATAATGCGGTCCACGGCATGGGGCCGGCGCGCCAGCACCTCCGCGCTACGTTCCGCCAGGAAAGCGAACAACGCGGCGTCCCTTATCACGCCGGCCTTGAGAATTTCGAACAGCCCGGCGCGATATTCGCGCTCGGGGAGGGTCTCGAGCGCCGCCGGATCGATGGCCACGTCGAGCGGCTGGTGGAAGCTGCCCACCAGGTTCTTGCCCGCAACCAGGTTGACGCCGGTCTTGCCGCCGATGGCCGCATCCACCTGCGCGAGCAGCGTGGTGGGAACCTGAATCACGGGGATGCCGCGCATGAAAATGGCCGCCAGGAAGCCGGCCATGTCGGTGACAATGCCGCCGCCAAAGGCGATGATGAGGCTCGAGCGGTCGCCGCCGCGGCGCACCATCTCTTCGGCCGCTTCTTCGAGCGGCGCCAGGCGCTTCCGGTCCTCGCCGCCGGGCAGGAAAATCAGTTCGTGGTCCTCTCCCGCAAGGCCGCGCGCCAGGGACTCGCCCTGATGCCGCCACACGTCTTGGGTGGAAACCACGAAGAGCTTGCCCCGCTTGGGCGGAAGGCGTTCGGCCAGTCGCCCGATGATGCCGCGTTCCACCGCCACGGAGTAACTACCGTGCGGAGTTTCGACGCGAAAGGAAGGCATACGGAAGTTGTACCACGCGCGAGTGGGAGAGGCGGACCGGTTTTGTGCCTGACGCGGGCGTGGAGACGATTCGAGGCCCTTTTCTTTTGACGCAGAGACGCGGAGACGCAGAGAGATTCGAGGAGAAGAACAGGAGATCACATGTACCTGTTGCGTCTTCCCGGTTATTCGTTTTCTCTTTCTATCTTCCTCTCTGGAATTCTCCGCGTCTCGTCTCGGCGTCGAAGAACGTCTCCAAGCGTCTCCGGGCCGGCGCCGAGAAGCCCTGCTATCATCGCAGTAGCGAATGAACCCGGATTTTCTGGTAATCGGAGCGGGGGTGGCCGGGCTGCGCGCCGCCATCGAGCTGGCGGAAGCGGGCCGCGTCCTGATAATAGCCAAGGACAGCTTGCGGGAATCTTCCTCCGAATATGCGCAGGGCGGCATCGCCGTGGCATTGAGCGACGACGACGAAATTGCGCTGCACGAGCGCGACACGCTGGCCGCCGGAGACGGCCTTTGCGACCGAGCGGCGGTGCACGCGCTGGTCGAGGAAGGGCCGGCGGCCATCCGCCGGCTGATCGAATGGGGGGCCGAATTCGACCGCGAGGGCACGCGCCTGGCCTTCACCCGCGAGGGCGCCCACAGCCGCAACCGCGTGCTGCACGCGCAGGGCGATTCCACCGGCCACGAGATCGCGCGCACTTTGTACCACAAGGCGGCCTCGCTTCCCAACATCGAATTCCGCAGTTTCGCCGCCACTACCGAGCTGCTGCTCCACGACGGGGTGGCCGGGGCCGAGGTCTACGACGCGCGCTCGCGCGCCGCCATTCCGGTCTTCGCGCGCGCCGTGCTGCTGGCCACCGGCGGCCTGGGCCACGTGTTCCTCAATACCACCAACCCGGATGTGGCCACCGGCGACGGCGTGGCCATGGCATGGCGGGCCGGCGCGGAGATCTCGGACATCGAATTCGTGCAGTTTCATCCCACCGCGCTGGCCCTCGAAGGCGCGCCCCGCTTTCTGCTCTCCGAGGCCTTGCGCGGCGAAGGCGCCATTCTGCGCAACAGCCTGGGCGAGCGGTTCATGGAAACGCGCCACCCGCTCAAGGAGCTCGCCCCGCGCGATGTGGTGGCGCGGGCCATCGCCTCGGAAATGGCCCGTACCGGCGCGCTCCATGTGTACCTTGATGTCTCGCATCGCGGGGCGGAGTTCGTGCGCCATCGCTTTCCACGCATTTACGAAACCTGCCTCAAGTACGGAATCGACCTGGGAAGCCAGGCCGCGCCGGTCGCCCCGGCGGCGCACTACGCCATGGGCGGGGTGCGCACGGATTTGAACGGCCGCACCAGCCTTCCGCGCCTGTTCGCCGCCGGCGAGGCCGCCTGCACCGGAGTGCACGGCGCCAACCGGCTGGCCAGCAACTCGCTGCTCGAAGGCGTGGTCTTCGGTGCGCGCGCGGGCCGCGCCATGCGCGAGTGCGCCGGCTCGGCTCCGCCGTCGAGCGTCTCCGGACCGGTGTATAGCGGGCCCGCCGGCCTGCCGCAACCGGAGATCCAACGGATCGCCTGGGAGCAGTGCGGCATTGTGCGCCAGGGCGAGAGTCTGCGGGACGCGCGCGCGCGCCTCGAACACTACCAAGCGCCTCCCTCTCCGCTCGGGCCTCACTACGCCGAAGCGCGAAACATGCAACAGGTGGCGTGGCTGATAGCCCGCTGCGCGCTGGCGCGGCAGGAGAGTCGCGGGGCCCATTTCCGCGCCGATTTCCCGGCCAAAAGCCCCGCGTTCGCCAAACATTCCGTCGTGAAGGGCGATGAAGTCTCGTTTCGATAGACGCAACCTCGCGCCTGAAGTTCTCTGGGTTAAACTGGAGTCACACATACAATGCGAGAAAAAATGCGGTCGACGACGGTGATTTGCGTCCGCCGCGACGACAAAGTGGTGATGGCCGGCGATGGGCAGGTGACCCTCGGCCAGGAAGTCATCAAGGGCACGGCCCGAAAGCTGCGCCGGCTCTACAACGACAAGGTGGTCGCCGGTTTCGCGGGCTCCACCGCGGACGCCTTCGCCCTGTTTGCGCGTTTCGAATCGAAGCTCGAACAATTCAATGGCAACCTGCCGCGCTCGGTGGTGGAGCTGGCCAAGGAATGGCGCACCGATCGCGTGCTGCGCCACCTGGAAGCCCTGCTGCTGGTGGCCGACGCCAAGTGCACGTACCTGGTGAGCGGGAACGGCGATGTGATCGAGCCCGACGAAGGCGTGGCGGCCATCGGCTCGGGAGGCCCCTTCGCCATGGCCGCGGCTACCGCCCTGCTGCGCAACACCAAGCTTTCGGCGCGCCGCATCGCCGAA
>JBEKPK010000101.1:0-15298 GCA_049520795.1 Bryobacteraceae bacterium | reverse complement strand
CTGTATTGTGGGGCTGGCGCAGGCAGCCCATGAGGGTGAGCGGCTGCGGTCGAGTGCGCGGTTGACAGGCGGTAGCGCCTGTCCCACCACGGGTTGACAGGCGGAAGCGCGTGTCCCATGAAGTTGCGCGGTCCGGTCTGCTGCTGCTAGTTTGGAGCTTCGCATGGAATGCCCCGTCCTTAGCCGCGAAGAAGAGCTGCACTGGCTCGCCTTGCGGCTGGTTCCGGGGCTTGGATCGAGGACGGCGGGGAAGCTGCTGGAGCGCTTTCGCACGCCGCAGGGCATTTTTCGCGCCTCGCGTTCGGAGCTGGAGGGCGCGGGCGTGAGCGGGTCGGTGGCGCAATCCATCGCCAGCGGATGCGCCTTCGACGACGCCGCCGGGCAGCACGAGAAGATGGCGCAGGCGGGCGCGGCGCTAGTGGCGCTGGGCGATCCGCGTTATCCGCGGGCATTGCGCGAAATCTACGACCCGCCCATTCTGTTGTTCGCGCGCGGGCGGGTGGAGTTGTTGCAGTCGGTGACCCTGGGGGTGGTGGGAACGCGGCGGCCGACGCCTTACGGGCTGGCCGTGGCGGAGCGTCTATCAGCGGACCTGGCGCACGCCGGGCTGAACATCGCCAGCGGCATGGCGCGCGGCATCGACAGCGCCGCCCACAAGGGCGCGCTGGCGGCGGGTGGCAACACCATCGCCGTGCTGGGGTGCGGCGTGGACGTCGTATACCCCTCGGAGAATCGCAAGCTGGCGGCGGAGATCGCGGCCAAGGGGTTGATTATTTCGGAATTTCCCATGGGGGCCACGGCTTTCCCGCAGAATTTTCCCATCCGCAATCGAATTATCAGCGGGGTGAGCGCGGGAGTGCTGGTGGTGGAAGGCGCGCAATACAGCGGATCGGCCATCACGGCCAAGCTGGCGCTGGACCAGGGTCGCGAGGTTTTCGCGGTGCCCGGCAACATCACTTCGAAGCCGAGTTGGGGGCCCAATCTATTGATAAAACAGGGCGCCAAGCTGGTGCAGGACTGGAATGACGTGATCGCCGAGCTATCCGCCGAATCCCGCCGCCATCTAATAGAGGAAGGGCGAAAACGGATTGAAGGCGAGCAGGGCGCAGGCGGGGCGCCGGCATCGCTGCTCGACGATCCGGCATCGGAGCTGGGGGCGGCGGCGCGCAAGGCCCTCCAGATTCTGCAAGTGGACGCAGCCATACATTTGGACGATCTGCTTGAGAAAGTGGAAGATACCTCGGCCTCGGAGATGATCGCCGCGTTATTCGAGCTGGAGATGCTGGGTCTGGTGAAACAACTCCCCGGCAAGAGTTTTGTCAAAGTGTGGTAAGGTCGTCTGGGTAAACGCAATTATCTCCGATGCGGCGAGGGGCGCCGTTTTCAGAACAATTCATTATGGCAAAGGCTCTTGTAATCGTGGAATCGCCCGCGAAGGCGAAAACCATCAACAAATACCTCGGAAAGCAGTACATCGTCAAGGCTTCGCTCGGTCATATCAAGGACCTCCCCAAGAGAGATCTGGCGGTGGACGTCGACCACGGTTTCGAGCCGCGGTACGAAGTCATCGAAGGCAAGAAGAAGCTCATCGGCGAACTGAAGCAGGCTGCCAAGGGCGTGGAAAGCGTATACCTGGCGGCCGATCCGGACCGCGAGGGCGAGGCCATCTGCTATCACCTCCAGGAGGAGCTTCGGGACAGCCGCAAGAACGCTCCGCGGATCTATCGCGTGATGTTCAACGAGATCACCAAGAAGGCCGTGGAGAAGGCTTTCGAGAAGCCCGGGCAGGTGAATGTCAACCTGGTGGACGCGCAGCAGGCGCGCCGCGTACTGGACCGGCTGGTGGGCTATAAGATCTCGCCGCTGCTATGGGACAAGGTCCGGCGCGGCCTTTCGGCGGGGCGCGTGCAGACGGTGGCGCTGCGGGTGGTGGTGGAGCGGGAGCGCGAGATTCGCGCCTTCACGCCGCGGGAATACTGGACCATCGACGCGGAGCTTCAGGCCAGGAAGGCGCCGCTGCTTTCGGCGCGCTTGTTCAAGCTGGACGACGGGCCGGCGGAGATCGCCTCGCAGGCCGCCTCCGACGCCCTGCTGGCCGCTCTCGATGGCGCCGAGTACGTGGTCAAATCCGTGGGGACGCGCGAAAAGAAGCGCAACCCGGTGGCCCCGTTCATCACTTCCACGTTGCAGCAGGAGGCCGCGCGCAAGCTGCGCTTCAGCGTGAAGCGCACCATGATGCTGGCGCAGCGGCTGTATGAAGGCATCGAGGTGGGCAAGGAAGGGGCAGTCGGCCTGATCACCTACATGCGCACGGATTCCACGCGCGTGGGGCAGGATGCGGTGGCCGACGCGCGCGATTTCATCGCCGAGCGTTTCGGCCGGGAGTTTCTCCCGGATTCGCCCAACATCTACCGCACCAAGAAGGATGCGCAAGACGCGCACGAAGCCGTCCGTCCCACCTCCATGGCGTTCGCGCCGGAAGTGGTGGAACGCTTTCTGGCCGAAGACGAGATGAAGCTGTACCGGCTCATATGGAACCGGTTTGTGGCTTCCCAGATGATGCCCGCGCTGTACGACCAGACCACCATCGATGTGGCGGCCAAGGGGAACAATGGGGTGGAGCACCTGTTCCGCGCCACCGGCTCGGTGCTGAAGTTCGAAGGCTACCTCAAGGTCTACCAGGAGGGCAAGGACCAGGCGGACGAAGAAGACGAGGAGTTGAAGCACCGCCTGCCGGTGGTTTCCGAAGGCGAGCGCCTGCGTCTGCGCGCCCTTCAGCCGGAACAGCATTTCACCGAACCGCCGCCGCGCTATAACGAAGCCACGCTGGTGAAGAAGCTGGAATCGGACGGCGTGGGCCGTCCCTCCACATACGCCTCGATTCTGTCCACCATTCTGGAGCGGGAATACGTGACCAAGGAAGGCGGCCGCTTCAAGCCCACCGAACTGGGTATGGTGGTGACCGACCTGCTGCTCGAGAGCTTCGACGACATCTTCGAGGTGAAGTACACCGCGCGCATGGAAGAGGAGCTGGACGAGATTGAGGAAGGCAAGCTCGACTGGCGCGCGGCGCTGGCTGAGTTCTACGACAAGTTCGAGCGCGACCTGAAGCACGCCGAAGAGCACATGACCGACATCAAGCGGATGGAGAAACCCACCGACTTGAAGTGCGAGAAGTGCGGCAGGCCGCTGGTGATCAAATGGGGCAAGCACGGCAGCTTCATCGCCTGCACCGGCTATCCCGAGTGCACCTACACGCGCGAGCTCACGGTGGACCTGCCGGACGTGGACAAATCGGACCTGGCCGAGCAGGGCGACGAGGAGTACTGCGAGAATTGCGGGCGCTCGATGGTGCTCAAAAAGGGACGCTTCGGCGCCTTTTACGCCTGCACCGGATACCCCGACTGCAAGACCACCAAGCCGGTGGGCGGCCAGCAGAGGAAGCCCGATCAGAAGCTGGAGGAGAAGTGCCCGCAGTGCGGCTCCAACCTGGCGCTGAAAACGGGGCGTTTCGGCGAGTTCACCGCCTGCGGGAACTATCCCGCCTGCAAGTACGTCAAGCAGAAAACCATTGGGGTGAAATGCCCGGAGTGCACGGAGGGCGCGGTGGTGGAGCGCCGTTCCAAGCGCGGCAAGACGTTTTACGGGTGCAACCGCTATCCGGAATGCAAGTTCGTGGCCTGGGGCAAGCCGGTGGCGGAAAAGTGCCCGAAGTGCGGCAGCCCCTACCTGGTGGAGAAGTGGCTCAAGGCCGGGGTGTTCTGGCAGTGCCCCAACGCCGAGTGCAAGCACAAGCAACCGCCGCCGCCGCCGGCGGAAGCCCTGGCGCGCTGAGGCTTTTCGCCGCCTGTCGCCCAGCCCGGCAGTGGGACAGACGATCGGCGTCTGTCGCGCCGCCGGCACGGGCGCCCTCCCCGCGCCCCGTGGGCGAACGCTCACAGTTCCAGCCGGCCATTAATCGCCATTAAGCTCCAAAACTCCGGATTGCGCTAGAATAGACTGACATTCGGAGGCAAGCCCATGCGGACGTACAACCGAAAAAACGTGAGTCCGGTCTACTTCGCCGCGTTCGACGCGGAACATATGGAAGTCTTCGACGCCATGGAGGCCTTGCGCCTGGCGGTGGCCGCTGGCGCGCCGGCGGAGCGCGTGCAAGCGGCCGCCCGACAACTGGCGGAGCACGTGGGCGCGCACTTCGCGCACGAGGAGCGCCTGATGCGCGCCAGCCGGTACTCCGGCTATGCCTGGCACATGCAATCGCACGACGCGGCGCGCAAGCGCATGCGGCTGGTGGCGGAACGGGTGCAGGCCGGGGACGCCGCCGGAGTCTCCGCGCTGGTGGGTTTCTGCAAGAGCTGGCTGAGGGACCACACCGGCCTGCACGACCGCATGATGACCGCGTACCTGCGCGATTACCAGCGGGAAGGCGGGCAGCTCCCGTCGTAGGGGCGCGGCCGGCGGCAGGATGCGAAGAACGCCGGCTGAAAAACCGGCGGCCCCACATCGGCGGCCGTTACATCCTGGCGGCCACGAAGAAGGTGCGGCCCTCGCCCAGTTGGCCGGCCATGCCGAGGTCGCCCGCGTCATAGCACGAAATCTCGCCAAAGCCGGCGGCGCCCAGCGCCGAGGAGATCTCGGCGGCGGTGAAGCAGCGCTCCTCGATGGTCACGTCGGACCGCCGCCATTCGCCTTCCACCAGCCGGAACATAGTGACGGTGCAGCGCGCCGCGCGGCTGCGCGAATCGTAAGCCCCGCCGGTGATGATCAACGCGTGGTCGTCGCGCACCAGCGCGAAGGACTCTCCCCAGTGGGTCCGATAGCCGTCCTCGAGCAGCATGTCGAAGGCGAACGGAGCGCCCGGCTTGAGCGCAGCGGCGGTATTTCGGAAGGCGGATTCGAGGGCGTCCCTGGTCGCCAGGTGGTTGAGGCTGTCGAACGTGGAGACCGCCGCGTCAAAGCGGGCGGGGAACTGGAATTGGCCGGCGTCGGCCACGTGGAACCGGGCGGTGGGCGCGTTTTCGCGGGCGTGCCGGATCATTTCCTGGGAAGCGTCCAGGCCCGTCACCACATAGCCGCGCGCCCCCAGCAGCGCGGCCAGGCGTCCGGTTCCGCAGCACACGTCCAGAATGCTGGCGCCAGGGGCAAACCGCGCCAGCCAGATGCGCTCCAGGATGGGAAACGCCGCGTCGTGGAACTCTTCGTTCCAGTAGCGGTTGTAGAACCAGGCGAAATCGTCGTAGGCGGCCATCTGCCCCACCCTTTCCAGCATGGCATACTGGGGTATCGATGCGAAGAGCGTGCGGGATTGCGCTGGGCGCGGCGGCGCTGCTGGCCTTGGCGGGGTGTTCGTCGTCGAACGAAAGCAAGAAGGAGGCCGCGCCGGCCGCCAGGAATGAGAAGACCCCGGATGTCTTCAGCGTGAGGCTGGACACTTCCAAGGGGCCGGTGGTCATCGAAGTGCATCGCGACTGGGCGCCGGCGGGGGCCGACCACTTTTATTCGCTGGTCAAGACCGGGTATTACGATGGCAACCGCTTCTTTCGGGTGGTACGCAATTTCGTGGTGCAATTTGGCGTAAGCGGCGATGTGGGCGCCAACCGCCTGTGGTCCAACGCTTATCTGCCGGACGATCCCGCGAAGCAGAGCAACGTCAGGGGAACGGTCACCTACGCCAAAGACGGGCCCCGTTCGCGCACCACCCAGTTGTTCATCAACCTGAAGGACAACAAGACGCTGGACAAGCAGGGATTCGCGCCGGTTGGAAAGGTCGCCTCGGGGATGGACGTGGTGGAGCGGTTCTACGGCGCCTACGGCGAGATGGCGCCGCGCGGGCAGGGTCCCGACCCGTCCCGGATAGCGAGCCAGGGAAACGACTACCTGGACGCCGGATTTCCTCGCCTGGACTATATCAACAAAGCCGTGGTTCAGTGATATAGTGGAGTAGCCCCGACGAGAAGGGGACCAGGAAGTTACCAATACAGGGTCAATTTGGATCGACGTGGCCCGGCGGGAGAAACCCTTCCGCCGGGTTTTTTCTTGCGGCGCCGCGGCAGGGCGGCGACCGGCTTGCAAGAGAGGATCGGAGCGAAGAGGAGCAAAGCCGATGATCTTTGGCGCCCATGTAATCGTATACAGCAAGGATGCGGGGGCTGATCGCGCCTTCTTCCGGGAGGTTCTCGGGTTTTCATCCGTGGACGCTGGCGGCGGATGGTTGATCTTCGCGCTGCCCCCGGCGGAGGTAGCGGTTCATCCCGCCGAAGAGAATGACCGGCACGAACTCTATTTCATGTGCGACGACCTGAAAACCGCGATACTGGCGCTCGGCAAGAAGGGCGTCCGATGTTCGGAAGCGCAAGAAGCAAGATGGGGTTCGATCACCAGGATCCGGCTTCCCGGCGGAGGCGAGGTAGGTCTCTACCAGCCGAAGCATCCATCGGCATTGACCCTCACATCAAGCCGACCCACTACCGGTTAGAATGTAATAAGGAATAGCGTCTCACGACGATCCGAAGAACGACGGCTGAAAAGCCGCCGGCAAAAGCCGGCGGCAGGATGAAAGCCTGGCCCCACACGATGTTACACTTGTGGCGTTTCTACCCTACGCCCCATGCGCTCCTCCAAACGTCCCACGCCCAAACACGACGAACGGCCCAAGAACCGCCGGGCCGCTTGGCTGGTGCGCGCGGCCCTGGTCGCAATTGCGCTGCTGGCTTACTCGGATTCGTTCGGGCTGAAGCTGGCCCAGGATTCGCGGGTGATCGTGGCTCAGGATACGCGCATCCGGGAAGCGAGCGCGCGCAACCTCGCGCTCATCCTCCAGAAAGACTATTGGTGGCCACTCCCCGGCGACCGCCTGTACCGCCCTATCACCACGGCGTCGCTGCTGTTTAACTATGCCGTCCTGGGCAACGCGGGGGACGGGGCGGGATATCACTGGATCAATTTCCTTCTGCACGCCGGGAACATCCTGCTGGCGTATGAGTTGGCGCTGCTGCTGTTCCGGCGCGCCGGGCCGGCTTTCCTCGCCGCCGCGCTGTGGGGGGTGCACCCGGTGGTCACGGAGTCGGTCGATAACATTGTCGGGCGGGCGGACCTGCTGGCCAGCATGGCCGTTCTGGGCGGGCTTCTGTACTACGTCCGGTTCACGTCTTACTCCGGGCCGCGCCGGGGCCTACGCGCGGTTGGGCTGTTCGCGATTGCCTGCGCGGGCGTGTTCTCCAAGGAGAGCGCGGCCGTGCTGGCGGGGCTGATGCTGCTGTGGGACCTCAGCTTCCCGGCGCTTGCAGGTCTGCGCCGGCGCATTCCGGCTTATGCCACGGTGGCGGCTTCGCTCGCGGTCTTGTGGCTGGTGCGCGCGCGGATCTTCAACCAGGCGGCGTGGCCGCAATTCGTGTACATCGATAACCCGCTGCAATCGGCCGGCTTCTGGACCGCGCGTTTCACGGCCATCAAAGCAATCGGAAAGTACTTGTGGCTGCTGGTCTGCCCGCTGCGCCTGTCGAGCGACTATTCCTACAACCAGATTCCGCTGTCCGGCTGGGGGGACTGGGGCGCATGGCTGGCGGCTGCCGCGGTGGCCGCCATTCTGGTTGCTGCGGTGGCGCGGCGGCGGAGGGACCCGCTGATGTTCTTTCTGGCCGGGCTCTTCGGAATCGCGTTGCTCCCGGTATCGAACCTGATATTCCCCATCCGGTCGATGATGGCGGAGCGGTTCCTGTATCTTCCGGCCCTGGCGTTCGCCTTTGCGGTGGTGGGTCTTCTGTACCGGCTCGGGAGCGGGCGGCGGGCCCCGGTGGCGATGGGCGTCCTGCTGGCGCTTTACGCCGGGCGCACGTTCGCGCGTAACCTGGACTGGCGGGACAACCTCACCCTGGCCTCGGCCGACGTTGGAACCAGCCCGCGCAGCGTCCGGCTGCGCGACACCCTGGCCAAGGCGCTGTGGGAGCAGGATGGCCGCCGCAACATCGACGCCGCCATTCGGGAGGAGGAAGTCTCCTGGGCCATAGTCGAGCCGCTGCCCATCGAGTGGTCCACGGAGTTGCCTCCTACGTACCTGGGCATCTATTACTCCTTCAAGGCGGACCTCATGGGCGGCGCATCGAATCCGCAAGGTCGCGCGTGGTACGAGAAATCGATCGCCATGCTGTTGCGCGCCCGCGCCATCTCGCAGGCGGCGGCCAGGGCTTTCGACGAGGCGCAACTCGCGCACGGCAAGCCGCTGGGCGGGCGCATCGGCATGCCGGAGCTGTATCTCGCGCTGGGCAGCGATTACTACAGCCTGGCGCGATATCCGGAAGCCCTGGAGGCTTTCCTCCAGGGAAGAAGCCTGAACCCGGGCATGACGATGTTCTATGATGGGCTGGCCGACGTCTATTGGGCCAAGGGCGAGTACGACAGCGCCGCGATCTCGCTCGAAACCAAGGGCATGCTCGAAGGCTTCGCGCCCGCTACCTTGACCGCCATCGCGCGGATCTACGCGAGAATACCCGACGCGGCCTGCGCGGTGGAATCGAGGGGCGCAGGACCGCAAATCAATCTGAACTGTCCGAAGGTGAAGAGCGATCTGTGCCTGGCCGCATCGGATCTGGCGCAGGCCTTCATGGAAGCGCGGAACCCCGCGCAGGCTCGCACATTCCGCGCCGAAGCGGCGCAGCGATACGGCTGCGCCATGTGAGGGCTCGCCGGCGCGCCGGCGCTCATGAGTGCCTGCGCCACAACGCAGGCTGGAGGGTGAGAGATGCCCCCTACGCCGTGGCTCTCCGCGCGATCTCTTCCAGGCCGCGTTCCTTGATTTCCTGCTCGCGGATCAGGAACTTCTGTACCTTCTTGCTGACCGTCATGGGGAAGCCGTCCACGAAGCGGATGTACTGAGGAATCTTGAAATACGCGATCTTGCCCCGGCAGAAGGCCTGGATTTCCTCCGCCGTGGCTTCCTGGCCGGTCTTTAACTGAATCCACGCCAGCACCGTCTCGCCCAGCTTGTCATGCGGCAGCCCCACCACCTGGACATCGGCGACCTTGGGGTGGGTGTGCAGGAAGTCCTCCACCTCGCGCGGGTAGATATTCTCGCCTCCCCGGATGATGGTATCCTTGGCCCGGCCCTTGAAGCTCACATAGCCGTCGGGACGCATGATCGCCAGGTCGCCGGTGTACAGCCATCCCTGGTCGTCGATGACCTTGGCGGTGGCCTTGGGGTCGCCGTCGTAGCCCTTCATCACCAGGTACCCGCGGGTGCACAACTCTCCCTGTTCGCCCACCGGCAGCGTTTCGCGGGTCTTGGGATCGACGATGCGCACTTCGGTATTGGCCAGCGCGGCCCCCACCGTCATGACGCGGCGCTCGAAGGGATCGTCCACGCTCGCCATGGTGATGACCGGCGACGATTCCGTCTGGCCGTAAGGTATGGTCATCCGCTCCATGTGCATGCGCTCGCCCACGTGCTTCATCAGCTCGATGGGGCAGGGCGCGCCCGACATCACGCCTTTGCGCAGCGAGCGGAGATCGAAGCTCGCGAACAGCGGGTGCTCGAGCTCGGCCACGTACATGGTGGGGACGCCGTATAACGCGGTGGCCCGCTCGCGCTCGACGGCCTGGAGGGTGGCCAGGGCCTCGAACTGCGGCGAGGGCAGAATCAGCGCGGCGCCGTTCACGCAGCACACCAGCGCCCCGATCACCGAACCGAAGCAGTGGTACAGCGGAACCGGCGCGCAAATGCGGTCTTCCTCGGTCGCCTTCAGCGCCAGACCGATGGCCATGCCATTGTTCACCAGCCCGCGGTGCGTCAGCAGCGCGCCTTTGGGCGAGCCGGTGGTGCCGGATGTGTACTGGATATTGGCCACGTCGCCCGGCGCGCCGCCGCTCCATCGGACATCCGTTCCGGCCTCGATCATCTGGTCCCAGGAGCTGTCGCCGATCCACACCACGTGCTCGAGCGGAAGATCGTCGCCGTTGCGCGATTCCGCCAGGATTTCGCGGTAATTCGCGCGCGCGTCCTTTTCCTTCAGGAAGAGCGCCTTGATGTGGGACTTTTTCAGCACGTAGCGTAGCTCGTGCGAGCGGTATGCCGGGTTCACCGTCACCAGAACCACCCCCGCCCGCGCCGCGCCGTAGAACAGCAGCAGCCACTCCAGGTAATTGCTGGCCCAGATGCCCGCGCGGTCGCCGGCCTTGAGGCCCAGGCCGGCCAGCCCGCGGGCGGTTCGGGTGGCCTCCCGGTCCAACTCGCTCCACGTCAGGCGGACGTCCTGGTGGCATACAATCAGGGCGTCGCGGTCGGGAAACTTCCGCGCCGTATGGGCGAGCAATTCGGATATGGTCTTTTCAATGAGGGGCACATCCGCCCCTCGTGAATGGCTAAGCGCGAGGGCTTCGGCGACTATGGTTGTAGGCACGAAGCCTAAGTGTAGTGCGCGGCGCCGTTCAGGGAAACCAGACACAGCTTATCCGGCCATTAGCGGAATTGATAAGGCATCGCGGGACAGGCGCTTTCTCCCGTCAACCCTGGCTCTCCGTGCGGAAGATGGCCATGGCCTCGATCTCCACCAGCAGCTCGGGCCGGCACAGAATCGCCTGAATCCCGGTCGACGCCGGCAAGGGATCGAGGCCCTGCTCTTTGAAGAAGACGGTGCGCTCCTCGTTGAAGGCGGCGTAGTCGCGCTCGATGTCGCGCAGGTAACAGGTGGTGCGGACCACGTCCTTCCAGGTTGCGCCTTCCGATTCGAGGAGCAGCGTTATGTTTTGGTAGGTCCTGCGCGTCTGGGCTCGAAAATCGCCAATGTGAACGCTCCGGCCATTCTCGTCGATGCTGGCCGTGCCGGAGATCAGCAACATGACCACCCCGCCCAAATCGACGCGCATGCCGCGCGAAAACGAGCTCGGCTTGGGATAATGGTACGCCTCGTTCAAAGCCCGGTGGTTGGTGATGGCGCGTTTCCGAATCGGAGCGCCGGTCAGCCCTCTGAGGAGACCCGTAACCTCAATCATATTCTTCTTAACCCACTCGTCAGCGAAAAGTTCCCGATGCACCGAGTTTATCACCGCGCCGTGCCCGGGAACGCCGGCCTCCGTATTGGCCGCGCCGCGAAGAGAGACACGAGCGTGCCTTCGCCGTGGTCGGGTGCATGGTCGGCAGGCGAAAGCGCCTGCTCCACAATGTAGAGACAATGCGAGAGCCCCCCGACGTTCCGCCGGCATCCACTTCTGGTACTCTGAAGCTTAACTCCGGCGCCGCCGGAGCGCCTGACGCCGTGCTCGGGCGGCGTTTTCGGGCTCCCGCGAGCTTGTCATGGTCTCTCGAACCGAAAAAGATCCGATCGCCCGCCCCGCGCCGGCTGCGCCTTACGCGCTGCTTTTCCTTTTCTTGGTTTTCACGCTGGCCGTGGCGGGCGTTTTTGCCACTTACCACCACTCCCAGACGGCGGCTATCGAGCGCGAGGCCGGCAAGGAATTGCTGGCTGTCGCGGACATGAAAGTCGAGCAGGTCGTGGGGTGGCGGCAGGCGCGTGTGCGCTCCGGCCAATCCATCATGGCCGACGCGATGAGCCTGGCGGTGATGCGGCGCTTCCTGGCGCGAGGCGGCGTTTCGGATCGCGCCCAGATCCTCACTTGGCTCGAGTCCCTATGCACCCATGGGGCCTGTGTTCATGCCGCGCTGACGGATGCCCAGGGGCGGGTCGCGCTCTCCGTGGGCCGCGTCATGGGGGACGAACAGGACGTGCCCGGCCTGGTGGCCGGGGTATTGCAAAGCAATGAGCCGGTTTGGCGCGACTTCCAGCGCGACGTCCCCAGCGGCCCCGTGCACCTCGGCGTGGATATCCCCTTGCGCCTCGGCTCCGGGGCGCCGTTTGGAGCCTTGCTGTTCGACATCGATCCGGAAAACTTCCTGTATCCCTTGATTCGCAATTGGCCCACGCCCAGCCGTTCCGCTGAGAGCTTCCTGGTGCGGCGCGACGGCCAGTATATCCTCCATTTGAGCGACGTGCGCGGCCACACGGGCATGGCATTGAATATGCGGGTGCCCTTGACTCGCTCCGACGTGCCCGCCGTGCGCGCGGTCCTGGGCGCCCAAGGCAACTTCGAGGGACCCGATTACAGCGGCGTACCGGTCTTCGCGGCCGCCCGCCCAGTCCCCGGAACGCCGTGGTTCCTGGTCGCCAAAATCGATGCGGAAGAGGTGCGCGGACCCATCGCCCGGCAAACCCTCCCCGAAGCCATCGCCGCCATCGATCTGATTTTGGCCGTGGCCGCAGGGGCGGTGTTTCTGTGGCGCCGCCAGCAGGCTCGCTTCTACCGCGACCGGTATCGCGCCGAGGTGGAGCGCCGCGCCCTCATCGGGCACTACGATTACCTCAGCCGTTTCGCCAACGACGTCATCCTGCTTACGGATGAAGCCGGCCATATCATTGAGGCCAATGATCGCGCCCTGGAGGTCTACGGCTACACCCGCGACGAGTTCCTCACCCTGAGCCTTCGCGACCTCGTTCATCCCAGCGAGCTGGCTAACTTCGATGACCAATGGAACGCTATCAAAGCCCGCAAGTCGCTGCTCTTCGAAAAGGTCCACGCCCGCCGGGACGGGTCGGCCCTGCCGGTGGAAGTCAGCGCGCGGATCATCGAAGTGGAAGGGAAGGTGTTCCGCCAGAGCATCATCCGCGATATCACCGAGCGCCGCCGCGCCCAGGCGGCCTTGCGGGAAAGCGAGAACCGCTTCCGCCAGGTGGTGGAATGCGCGCCGGAAGGCATAATGGTCGAAAGCGGCGGCCGGGTTCAGTATGTCAACCCGGCGGCCCTGCGCCTGATGGGGGCCCACTCCGCCAGCCAACTTGTGGGCCGTCCGCTACTCGATAACGTTCACCCGGAGGAGCGCGAGGAAGTAATCCGGCTCAATGAGTCGCTGGCTCGGGGCGAACCGGTCCCCGCCGCCGAGCGGCGTTTCCTGCGAGTCGATGGCAGTGAGACGGTGGGAATTGTCTCGGTGACGCGCCTCGAATACGACGGAAGGCCCGCCACCATGGTCTTCTTCCACGACATCTCCGAACGCAAACGCGCCCAGGCTGCCTTGCGGGAGAGCGAGGAACGCTTCCGCCAAGTGGTAGAGAGCGCCCCGGAAGGCATTATCGTGGAGAGCGACCGGCGGATTCAGTACCTGAATCCGGTGGCCCTGCGCCTGCTGGGCGCCCACTCCGCCAGCCAACTGCTGGGCCATTCGGTACGCTCGATCATTCACCCGGACGAACGCGAGGCGGGCGAAAGGCGCGCCGCGTTGGTGGATCGAGGCGAATGGGTCCCGCCCGCCGAGCGCCGCTTCCTGCGGCTCGACGGCGGTGAGTTCGTGTCGGATACTTCGATTACGCACATCGAATACGACCGGCGTCCCACGATCCTGGTGTTTCTCCACGACCTCTCCGACCGCAAACGCATCGAGGCGGAACACGCCTTTCTGGAAGCCCAGTTGCGCCAGGCCCAGAAGATGGAGAGCGTGGGCCGCCTGGCCGGCGGGGTGGCCCACGATTTCAACAATCACCTGACCGTGATCAACGGCTACTGCGATATGCTGCTGGCCGATTTTCCGGAGGGGCATCCCGTCCGCGAGTCTCTCGATGAAATCCGCGCCGCCGGCGAGCGCGCCGCGGCCCTCACCGCACAGTTGCTGGCGTTCAGCCGGAAACAGATCGCCGAGCCCAAACCGATTTCCCTCAACGAGGTGGTCGCCGACGCCGGCCGAATGCTCCGCCGCCTCATCGGCGAGGATATCGAGATCGTAACCCATCTCGCCGCCGAACCGGCCGTGGTGATCGCCGATCTGGGGCAGATGAATCAGGTCCTCATGAACCTGGCGGTCAACGCCCGGGACGCCATGCCCGAAGGGGGCAAACTGGTGGTCGAAACCGAGATTGCGGAGATCGGAGACCTGGGCGCCTCGTTCCATCCCGACGCCCGGCCGGGCCGGTTTGTAGTCCTCTCGGTGAGCGATACGGGCGTCGGCATGGACCGGGAGGTCCTGCAGAGAATCTTTGAGCCGTTCTTCACCACCAAAAAGACCGGCGCCGGCACCGGCCTCGGCCTCGCCACGGTCTATGGAATCGTCCAGCAGAGCGGCGGCTGGGTCACGGTTTCGAGCGAACCCGGCCACGGCGCCTGTTTCCGCGTATATCTGCCCGCCGCCGGCTGCCCCGCGGAGCGCGCGCCCGCGCCCGCCCAGGACGCTGATGCCCGCGATGGCCACGGCTCGGAAACGGTGTTGCTGGTGGAGGACCACCCCGAGGTGCTCCGCCTCACCCGCGAGATCCTCCGGCAGAAGGGCTACCGGTTGCTGGAGGCCTGCAACGGGGCCGAGGCATTGACCGTCGCGGCCGGGTATGCCGGGCCCATCGACGCCTTGGTGACCGACGTCGTAATGCCCGGCATGAATGGACCCGAGCTGGCTGTCCGCCTCCTCCAAAAGCGGCCGCTCGTCAAGGTGCTCTTTACTTCCGGATACCCGGCCGGCGCCCTCGGAACCCAGGGCGTGCTCGATCCGGGCATGGCCTATTTGCCGAAGCCGTTCACCGCCGACCAACTGACGCTCAAGCTGCGGCAAGTGATCGACGGCGGCTAAGAGCAGCCGCCGCTCCCTCGGTTAGCAGGCGGAACCGCCTGCACCACCCAGCAATGGAGGCCATTTCACAGCCGGGTGGGACAGGCGCTTTCGCATGTGAATCCGACACGGCTGGCGATGGAACTGGTTTCCCACTGTGATATCGCGTACCTTGCGGGGCGGACCTGCCGATGGGTGTGGCCGAGCGGACGCGACAATGAAACCGTAGACATGAGGAGGTTACGCAGGTGATGCACCAGTCGCGGCGCACGCGCCGCAGCTTTTTGTCCGGGTTGGCCATGGGAACCGGGCTGCTGACGGGCGGCTGCCGGCGCGCCGGTCAACCGGCGGAATCGCCCAACGGCGCCACGCCGGGCGGCCCGGCCGACGTTACGCTGCGCATCGGTCCCGTGCTTGTGGATATCGCCAAGGACCACACCATCAGCACGGTCGGGTACAACGGCGGTGTTCCGGGTCCGCTGATTCGCCTGCGCGAGGGCGTCCCAGTGACGGTCGATATCTTCAACGAGACGGATACCCCGGAGTACGTCCACTGGCACGGACAGATCATTCCGGCCGATGTCGACGGCGTCGAAGAAGAAAAGAGCCTCGTGGCGCCGCCCCACGGACGGTTGCGGTACCGGCTCACCCCGCGGCCCGCCGGCGCGCGCTGGGTGCACTCTCACGCCATTTCCATGTCGGATGTGAACCGCGGGACCTATA
>JBEKPK010000100.1:0-15429 GCA_049520795.1 Bryobacteraceae bacterium | reverse complement strand
TCAGATAGCGGCCGAGAAACCGGGCGACTTCCTATACCGCAACCGCCGCCTGCTGGTGTTCTATTTCGATTTGAGCGCCATGCAGGTTCCCGACCAGTTGCGCGCCCTCGACGCGGCGCGCAAGTTCGTCAACACCCAGATCACCGCGGCGGACCGGGTCGCCATAATGGAGTACAGCGAGGGGGCAATCAAGGTTCGGCAGGATTTTACCGGCGACCGCGATCAACTGCGTTCCACCATAGAGAAGATCGCGGTGGCGGCGGAAGGGCTCGACGAAAACGCGGACGACGCAAGCACGCCCGATACCGGGGCCGCTTTCGGCCAGGACGATAGCGAGTTCAACATATTCAACACCGACCGCCAGATGGCGGCCTTGCAAACCGCGGTGGAAATGCTCGGCCGCCTGGCGGAGAAGAAGGCGTTGATTTACTTCGCCAGCGGGATGACCCTCAACGGGGTGGACAACCAGGCGCAATTGCGCGCCACCGAGAACGCCGCCATCCGCGCCAACGTGGCGTTTTGGACAATCGACGCGCGAGGGCTGGTGGCGTCGGCGCCCATGGGCGACGCCACCAGAGGATCGCCGGGCGGCTCAGGCGCTTACACGGGCGCCGGCGCCATGGCGATGGCCAGCAGCCTTCAAAGATCGCAAGACGCGCTCTACGCCATCGCCACCGATACCGGCGGCAAGGCCATGTTCGACAACAACGACCTGGCGCTCGGTATCGTGAACGCCCAAAAGGCCATGTCCAGCTACTATGTGATCGGTTACTACTCCACCAATGGGGCGCTTGACGGTAAGTTCCGCAGGGTCGCCATTACGCTCAAGGAGTTTCCTTCCGCGAAGCTGGACTTCCGCCAGGGTTACCTGGCGGGCAAGGAGTTCGGCAAGTTCAACGCCGCCGACAAGGAGCGCCAACTGGAAGATGCGCTCATGCTGGAAGACCCCATCACCGACCTCACCATCGCCATGGAAGTGAATTACTTCCAGTTGAACCGGGCGGAGTACTATGTTCCGGTGGTGATGAAGATTCCCGGCAGCGAGCTGGCGCGGGCGCGCCGCGGCGGCGCGGAGAGGACGCACATCGATTTCATCGGCGAAATCAAGAACGAGTACGGGTCCACGATACAGAATATCCGCGACAAGGTAGATATGGAGTTGAGCGGATCGACGGCCGCCGAGTTAGTCAAGCAACAGATCCAGTACGACACCGGATACACGCTGCTGCCGGGATCTTATACCATCAAGGTTCTGGCGCGCGACGATGAGACGGGCCGCATCGGCACTTACATCAGCAAGTTCGTGATTCCAAACCTGAACAAGGAGACGCAGCGGATTCCCATCAGCAGCGTGGTGCTGAGCAGCCAGCGCATCGAGCTCAAAGACGCCCTTTTCACCGCCGGGAAAGACAAGGCGCAGATCTCCAATCCGCTGGTGCAGGATGGCCAGAAGACCATTCCCAGCGTGACGCGCGTGTTCAGCCGGAGCCGCGACATGTACGTCTACCTGCAAGCCTACGAACCGAACGCCGAAACCTTGCAGCCGCTGGTGGCGTTCGTGACTTTCTACCGCGGGCAAGCCAGAGTCTTCGAGACTGCTCCGCTGCCGGTGGCCGAGGGGCTGAGTAACAAGCTGAAAACCGTGCCCCTGAAATTCAGCATAGCCATGAGTAAGCTGCCGCCGGGCAAATATACCTGCCAGGTAAGCGTGTTGGACCCCAAAGACCAGAAGGCGGCCTTCTGGCAGGCGCCGATTATGGTGGCGCCGTAATCTCAGAGGCTCTCGAGCAGGCCCTTGAGGAACTTCCAGAATGGCTCTACCGATGAGATTTTGAGGCGCTCGCTGGGGCTGTGGACATCCACTATATGGGGCCCGAACGAGATCATCTGCATGCCGGGGTGCTTTTCCCCGATGACGCCGCACTCCAGGCCGGCGTGCATGGCCACCAGCTCGGGGGTCGTGCCGAGGATTTCCCGGTGCACCTTCTGGGCCTGGCGGACGATGTCGCTCGACGGCTCGCGCTTCCAGCCGGGATAGCCGCCAGCTCGCCGCGCCTCGAAGCCGGCGAATTGCAGGATGGTGGTGACCATGCGGCCGGCCGCCAGCTTGCTGCTCTCGATGGAGCTGCGCTGGCTGGTTTCGATTTCCACGAGCCCGTCCTCGGCGGACACGATGGCCAGGTTGGTGGAAGTCTGAACCAGGCCGGGGACGTCGGGGCTCATCTCCAGAACGCCACGGGGCAGGCTGGCGAGCAGTCCCACCACCTGGTCGGCCCCGGGGCGCGCGAACACCCGCCCGGGGTGCGGCGCGCTTTCCACGGTAATCTTCACGCCGGGGTCGAAGCTTCCGAGCGCGGCGCGCGTCTCGACCTCCGCCTCCGCCACCACGCGCCGCAGATCCTCCTCGCGCCCGCTTTCCACCAGCACCCAAGCCGAAGCCTCGCGCGGGATGGCGTTAGGCTTGCTCCCGCCCTTGACGGTGGCCACGCCCATCGGCAATGCCAGGGCCTGGAGCGTGCGGCCGAGGATGGCGATGGCGTTGCCGCGGCCCTTGTTGATGTCCAGCCCCGAGTGGCCTCCTTGCAAGCCGGAGACCTTGATGCGCCACCCGCCGGCCGGTCCGCCGGGCCGCATTTCCAGCTCGCGCCGGCCGAGAGTGTTGAGGCCGCCCGCGCAGCCGATGCACAGCGTGCCTTCCTCCTCGCCGTCGAGGTTCAGGAAATACTTCGACTCGAGAACCCCCGCGGGAAATTCCGATGCGCCGGTGAGGCCGCTTTCCTCGTCGACGGTGAAGAGGAACTCGAGCGGGCCGTGAGCCACGTCCTGGCTCTCCATCATAGCCAGCGCCGCGGCTACGCCGACGCCGTTGTCCGCCCCGAGCGTGGTGCCGTCGGCCTTGAGCCAGTCGCCGTCGCGGACCAGGCGAATGGGGTCGGCGTCGAAATTGTGCGCCGTGCCTTCGTTCTTCTCGCAGACCATATCCAGGTGGCCTTGCAGAGCGGCTCCCACTGCGCCCTCGCGCCCCGCACGGGCGGGCTTGCGGACCACTACGTTGCCCACGCGGTCCGTGTCGGCCTTCAGGCCCAGGCGGGCGGCCTGGGCCAGAACATAGGCCCGCGCGGCGGCCTCGTTACCGGAGGCGCGCGGTATCGCCGAAAGGGCTTCGAAGTGCCTCCACAGGGACTTGGGCTCCAGATTCTCCAGGCCAGTCGTCATAAGCGCTCCGTTTCTTCCTTCATCGTACAGCGCGCGGCGGGCCCGAATTCGCGGTCTGCTAGAATCCGTATTATGCGCATGCCGCGCGCGAGGTCCCGCTGGAGCGCCGTCCGGATGTTGGCGCTCGCCGCGCTGGCACTAGCGGCGATGGCCGCCTGGCCCGCTCAGAATCCCGATACGAAGCAGAAAGAGATCGACTGGGAAGGCAAGAACAAAGGCAAGAAGGAGAAGACCCAGACCCTGGAGCCGCTCAGGGAACTGCCCCTGGCGGTGGTGGGTGAGACGCGCCAACTGGCGTTTCACGTTACGCCGCTTTCCACCAAGGGTCTGCTATCGCAGCAGGTTCGCGATGCGCTAAGGGAGTTGAGCCGGCAGGCTTCCGGGGAGACGGTGCTGCACATCCGCGCATTCGTGGCCGGCTCGGGGGACTTGCGCCGCGTTCGCGACCTGGTGAGCCAGACCTTCAGCGAACGGCGCCAGCCGCTGCCATCGCTCAGCCTGGTGCAGACGGGGATGCTGCCTTTAGTCGGGGCGCAGGTGGTTTTGGAGGCCGAAACCACGGCCCGGAAAGAGGTGAACCCGCACGGCCTGGCTTGGATATCGGGGCGGGTGGCCAGTTCGGAAGATCCGATGGGGCCGGTTGCGCCGCTAACGGCCCGGTCTTTGGCCGCGCTGCGGCAAGCCGTCGGCGCCGCCGGCGCCGAACCGCGCGACGTGCTGCGGGTGACGTGCTTTTTCAGTTCGCTCGAGAACCTGGCCGCGTCGCGGGCGCTGGTGGAGGCCGAGTATCCCAAGGCGGCGCTCGACTACATTCAGGCCAAGCGCGCGCCCGACGCGGCTTTGGCGGCCTGCGAGGCGGTGGCGCGGCTGCCACGCGATCCGGGCTCGCGGCTGCGGCTCCTGGACGCGGACGCCGGTTCCCGCGACCCCGGCGAATCGCAGGTCGCGTTGGTGGCGGCGCCTCGCGTGGCCCTCACCGGATCGCAGGTTTCCTTCGGGTACGAAGAGAAAGACTCGCAACTGGCGTTTGCCCGCTTGCGGGGCGCGCTGGAGCAGGCCGGAGCCTCCATACGCGACGTGGCTTGCGCGCACTACTACCCGCTGGCCGCCGGGCTGGCCGGACAGGTGCGCAAGATCCGGGCGGAGTTTTTCGACCCGGCGCAGGGGCCGGCCGGAACCCTGCTGGTCTTCGAAAGCCTGCCCTCGCTCGACGCGGGCTTTGCCGTGGACGCGGTAGCGGCCATGGACTGAGTGGCGTCTTTGACGCGGAGAATTAGAAGCTATCTTCCGAGATTCCACATACCGGGATACAGACGAATCGGGGCCGTGCGATAATTGGGGTTCCCCATGAAGGCGCGCGTATTTGTCTCTTTGAAATCGACGGTCCTCGATCCGCAGGGCCAGACGGTCCGATCGGCGCTCCACGGCCTTGGCTATCCAGGCATCGTGGATGTGCGGCAGGGAAAGTTCTTCGACATCGGCATCGCCGCCGGCGTGACGGTGGAGCAGGCGCGGAAGGATATCGAGACCATCGCGCAGGAAGTCCTCGCCAACCCCGTGATCGAGGAGTACCGAATCGAAATAATCGATGGGTAGCATTTCGCGCAGTGGAAGGCGCCCGGCGGCGGGCCAGCCTCCTATAATGGGCTCATGTGCGGAATCGTCGGCTACATCGGAAATCGCAGGGCGGTACCCATCATTCTCGAAGGGCTGAAGCGGCTGGAGTATCGCGGCTACGACTCGGCCGGGCTCGCGGTCTATACCGACGACAACCGGCTGGAGCTGCGCCGCACCCAGGGCAAGCTGCGCAATCTGGAAGACGCCATCCGGCTGAACCCGCTCGATGGCTCCTTCGGCATCGGCCACACCCGCTGGGCCACGCACGGGCGGCCCACCGAAGAAAACGCGCATCCGCATCGCGACTGCCACGGCGATATCGTGGTGGTGCACAATGGCATCGTCGAGAACTATCTGCCTCTCAAACAGCTCCTCACGGCCGAGGGCCATGTCTTCAAAACGGAAACCGACACGGAAGTGATCGCGCACCTGGTGGAGAAGCATTTCCACGGCAACCTGGAAGAGGCCGTGCGCGCGGCGGTAAAGGAGATCACGGGGGTCTTCGCGCTGGCGGTGATCTCGCGCTCCGATCCTTATAAGATTGTGGCGGCGCGCAACGGGCCCCCGGTGGTGATCGGAATCGGCGACAACGAGTACTTCGTCGCTTCCGACGTTCCCGCCATCCTCAGCTATACCCGAGACATGTTCTTCCTCGCGGACGGCGATATGGCCGTGCTCACGCCCGAAGGCGTGCGGCTTAGCGATCTCGACGGCCGTCCGGTGAACCGCCAGGTTTCCCATATTCTGTGGGACCCCATCATGGCGGAAAAGGGCGGCTACAAGCACTTCATGCTCAAGGAGATCTTCGAGCAGCCGCGCGCCGTCCGCGATACCACGCTGGGCCGCGTGGGACAGGAGACGGGGCGGGTTTTTCTGGACGAGATGGATATTCGTCCGCAGGAGTTTACGCGCTTCAAGCAGGTGAAGATTATCGCCTGCGGAACGAGCTGGCACGCGGGCCTGGCGGGGAAGTTCATGATCGAAAGGCTGGCGCGCATTCCGGTCGAGGTGGATTACGGCAGTGAATTCCGCTATCGCGACCCGATTGTCCCGCCGGACACGCTCACCGTGGTGATTTCGCAATCGGGCGAAACGGCCGACACCCTGGCGGCGCAGCGCGAAGCCAAGCATAAGGGTTCCAAGACCGTGGCCATCTGCAACGTGGTGGGTTCCATGATCACCCGCGAGGCCGCCGGAACCATCTACACCCACGCCGGTCCCGAGATTGGAGTGGCCTCCACCAAGGCCTTCACTTGCCAGTTGACCGCGCTGTTCATTCTGGCGATGTACCTGGGGCAGTCGAACGGCAGCGTGGATGAAGCCGCGTCCCGGCGCCTGGTCCAGGAACTGCTCCACATTCCGGGCAAGCTCGAAACCATACTCTCGCACGACGCGGTCTACGAGGCGCTGGGCCGCGACCTGCACCGCGCCACCGATTTCCTTTTTCTGGGGCGCGGCGTGCACTTCCCCATCGCGCTCGAGGGCGCCTTGAAGCTGAAGGAGATCTCCTATATTCACGCCGAAGGCTACCCGGCGGGAGAGATGAAACACGGGCCCAACGCGCTGATCGACGAGAATCTGCCGGTGGTGGTGTTGGCCACGCGCGACCCCGCGAGCGACGACAGCCGCATTCTCTACGAGAAGACCCTCTCGAATATTCAGGAGGTCAAGGCCCGCGAGGGCGTGGTGGTGGCGCTGGCGACGGAGGGCGACGAGGAGGTTGCGAAAGTCGCCGACCACGTGATCTGGATTCCGGCGTCGGAAGAGTTGCTGGCGCCCATTCTGGAAATTGTGCCGCTGCAATTGCTGGCCTATCATATCGCCGTGCGCAGAGGGTGCGACGTGGATCAGCCGCGCAACCTGGCCAAGAGCGTGACCGTAGAGTAGTGGGATAAGCCTCCGGGCTTGTCAAGGCCGGCCGGGGAGTGTGCTTTTGCGAACAGCAGGCTGTCCCACACAGGCGCAAGCCGGCCGGATCGGGGATAATGGACCGGGGGTGAATCCATGAGTTGCAAAGCCGCCGTGCGCCAGACGGGCGATGTCGCGATTGTCGATCTGTCGGGACGCATCACGCTGGGAGATGGCTCCGGGTTGGTGCGCGACACCATCAAGGACATCCTCAAGCAAGGTGGGAGGAGCATGCTCCTCAACCTGCAAAACGTCACTTACATAGACAGCTCCGGGCTGGGCGAACTGGTGGGCGCTTACGTCAGCGTCACCAATGCGGGCGGGCGGATCAAGCTGTTGAACGCGCAGGGCAAGGTGACCGAAGTGCTCGCGGTAACCAAACTCTACACGGTTTTCGAGACCTTTTCGGACGAGGGAGTGGCGCTGCGCAGCTTCCAGCCCGAAAGGGCCAGGGCCTAAGACGCATCTGCTTGTGGGGCAGGCGCTTTCGCCTGCCAATCAACTGTGGGGCAGGCGCTTCCGCCTGCCAACCGGCTGCATTGCGCGGTCGCGAGACCTCAGCTTCTATTCCGCCCGTGTTTCCCCGTGCGCCACGCGCGATACTGCGTTCACCAGCTTGCGATAGGGGATTTCGCCGTAGCTTTCGAAGGCCAGCCATTCGCCGTCGCGCCAGGTGGAGTAAAACCAGCGCGCCAGCAGGGCCAGGTACTCGCGCCGCTCGCCGGACGTGATGGCGCGCGCCTCCACCGCCGCGATGGTTTCGCGCAGTTTCTGGTCTAACGAAACGGGCTTGCCCTCGTGGACCTCTAGGTCCAGACGCCGGGCGCCCAACCATCCGCCGTCGCGTATGAACCACAACTCCACGGCATTGGCCGCCGGCGATCGGGTGATGGCCACCCCGTTGAGACGGCCCACGTCGCGCGCCAGCTCGTCCCGCAGCTTGAGGGTCTCTTGCACCTTTTCGAACCGCTTGTGCTGGCGGGCGGCCTCCTCGAACATCATCTCCTCGCTGAGGCGGTCCCGCGAATGGGCAATCGCCTCCAGCAGGGAGCGCCCTCCGGTTCGCAGAAAATCCACCACCCGCGCGACCTCGTGCCGGTATTCCGCGGGTCCCACCACAAGCTGGCACGGCCTCACGCACATTCCCATCTCGCCGTAGATGCAACCGGGGTGCCCGGGCGAGGGATCGAGATCCTCCTGGCAGCGGCGCATCTGAAACAGGTCCAGGAACTGCCCCTCGAACCGTTCGGCCGAGGCCCGCGAGCGGAAGGGCCCGAAGAACAACTCCGGCCCCCTGGTGAGATGGGTGGTGATGCGACTACGTGGGAACTGGTTCGAAAGCGCAATGTTCACATAGGGCGGCAGGCGCAGATTCAAGCGCTTCAGGTAACTATCCGGAAAGTAACGGCGGGTCAGCTCGTACAAAAGCACGCCCGATTCGAAGGCCGAGCCGGTCAACTGGTAATCGATGCGCCGCACGGTGTGGCGCAGGTTCAGCAGGCGCGACGGTTTCTCTCGCGCGCCGAGCAAACGGAGCAGGCGGCGGCGCAGCACGGCGGTCTTCGAAAGGTAAGGCTCGCCCGCGTCCGGCCACAGCGCGAACACCGCGGGCCGGTTGGGCAAAGCATCAATCGCCGCGTCCATGGGCGCGAGATCGCCGCCGGTTTCGATGGCCGTCACCACGGGCAGACCCGCATGCACTCGGCGGTAGCGCGCATGTTTCCATTGTAGTGAGCGCGGGACAGAGGCCGGGTAAATGGCCGGGCGGACGCCCAAATCCGGCGGCAGGCGGACTGCCGAGGTGGAACCAGAATTTCTTTCTGCCGCCGGCTTTTGAGCCGGCGTTCTTCGCGCTGTCTTTCCGGGACGGGGACATGATGGGCGTCGCAGAACGGCGGGCAGAAGCGAACCCAGGGGGCGCTCCGGCGGAATGAAATTCCGGCCCCACTTCTCGCCGCCTTGGAATCGAAGTGAAAACCATGTCGGACAGATCTGATAAAATGTCGGACGGGCGAATGAAGGATCATCGTATTACCGTGCGGTTCCCGGCTGAGACGCGCCGGCGGCTCAAGGCTGCCGCTCGCCGCAGTGGGACGCGTGAGTCGGACCTGGTTCGCGGCGCGGTAGAGCGGCAACTCGCGGCCGAGGAGGATTCCCTCACCGCGTACGACCATGCGAAAAAGGCTGGGCTGATCGGGGCAGTGCGTGGGACGGCTCGAGACCTCAGCACCAATCCTAAGCATTTTGACGGGTTCGGTGGCTCTTGAGCGGCCAGGTACTGATCGACACCGGCCCGATCGTGGCCATCCTGTTGGAATCCGACGAACACCATGAAGCGTGTGTCGAGCAACTTCACCAGATCAGGGGTCCGCTTCTGACTTGTTGGCCCGTGATTACGGAAGCGGCGTGGCTTTTGCGCGCATACCCTTCGGCGATCCGGAAACTGCTGTCCTCTTTTCATGGCCGCCCCTTTGAGCTTCTTCCTCTGGGCGAGACGGATCTCCCCGCCATCGCCGCGGTTCTGGCCAAATATAACGCCTTGCGGATACAGATTGCCGACGCCTCGCTGTTGCACCTGGCGAACCGGGAAGGGATTGAAACCCTGTTCACCCTGGACCGGCGCGACTTCGGCGTGCTCCGTCTGGCCCACGGAAAAAAGCTGCGCCTGATTCCATGAAGCGCCGTTCCGCTATCGTGAGGGCTCACTTCGGGCCGGGCAGGTTCAAATCGGGTGGTCATTTCCGCCAGTTGGGCCTGTTTGGTCAAACTGGTGGGCAAAGCCAGCTCCCGGTAACGCCACATATCATTCCCAACCCGAGGCACAGGCTCGCACCTGCCAATCCACGAGTAGGGCGTTAGACGGCCAAGTGAACACTGGATGCCCATGAACCTCGTTCTCAGAAAACCCACTTGCGCGCGTACTTGGTCTGGTGTACAGTTATTATGTACACAGTACGATGTCGGATCAGGCGCAAATTCGGCTTGATGTCGCTAGCAGCGTTCCCGCCTGGCGGCAAATCGTCAGCCAGCTGCGCACTCTTGTTGTCGAGGGCGTTCTCAAACCCGGCGACGCGCTGCCGCCGGTCCGGCGGCTCGCTCTCGACCTTGGAATACACTTCAACACAGTAGCCGAAGCTTACCGCACATTAGCACAGGAAGGCTTCTTGGAGATCGTGCACGGCCACGGTGCACGCGTAGTTAACAGACCCGCCATTGCACGGGCGGGGCCGGACGTGGCTGACGATTTCCACACGAAAGTTCGCGAGCTGGTGGCCGGGGCGCGTGCGCGCGGCCTCAGTGTGCGAAAGGTGGTGGCTCAACTGCGGGATCTCGCAGACGCCGTTGAGAACTTATGATCGAATCTCTAACAACTATGGACCGCGCACTCTCCTTTGCGGTCGTGTTGATGCCAGCCGCCACCTGGCACTGGGTGACCGCACGGGCGCTTTCCCGCGGGCAGACGCTGTTCGGAGCCCGCGTCCCTCCCGGCTTCGTCGAGTCGGTAGCCGGTCGCGCTATCGTAAGGGAGTTTCGGTGGCGCGTGTGGTCGTGGTCCCTGGTATACGCAATTGCTTGTGAGGTTGCCTCCGCTTTGATCCCGATCGAGCTCGCTGTTATAGCCGGCCCCGCGGCCGGTTTGGTAGCATTTGCGCTGGCGAATCGTCGGACGCGGCGGGAGGCTGCGGCTACATCCGAGCCGACCATTCGGGTGGCCTCGCTGGCTGCCCAGGATGAGCCGGAGACCTTGTGGCTGGGGGTGCTGGACTGGCTCGCGATGCTCGTTCCGCCGCTCGCGCCAGTTGCAACCCTGGTGTTCCTGGCATTCCATTGGCATCAGGCTCCTGGGTTTCGTGGTGTCCTGGTCGGCTTGATTGCGGGGATGATTTGCACCGCCAACCAGTGGGCGCTCCTCTTCCGCGCACGAAGCAGCGATTGGGCACCCACTCCCGGCGCGAGCCACAGATACAGGAGCTATCTCGGCACCATGCAGGCCTTTGTCATTACCTCTATAACCTGCCAGTTATGTGCGCGGGTTGTGACTGAGATTCTCAACCCTGGGAGCTACTTCAGTTCCAACGGCGAGTTCCTTACGATGGTCCTCGTTCTGGCTCTAGTATTGAAATGGCGCCACTGGCTTACGAGCCACATGGCCAAACAGAGCAGCGACCTGATGTCCGACGCCTGCTGGACGTGGGGATTCTTCTATTTTAACCCCAGCGATCCGGCGCTCGTAGTCCCGGCGCGCACAGGGATCGGCCAATCATTCAATTGCGCGCGTCCCTCGGTCTGGGTAGTGGGCATAGCGCTGACGGCGGTGTGTCTAATCACTGCTGTGTCGGGTCCCTGACACAATCTCCCGCCAGTTGCCGTCGTCGCCATTCGGAAACTGGAGCTTGTATGTTGTTCTCGATCCTGCGATGCACTGTCCTGTGGACGAGGGGATTCCATTCCCTCAAGCCTGCTGGGCGGGAAGGTGCACCTTCAGCCTTCCACTCGGGCGTGTAGTCGCCATTGCTGAGAAGTGGTCAATTCCGGTGGAAGAACTGCCGTCGTGATCGAATACGCGCGTTACCGGAATTGACTGGCGTCACTTGGTCGAGACGTCACCATCCCGGACCCGTGCCATCAGCGGTTTGGGAAACAGCGTCGTGGGAGGCGCTCGGCGCGCTCCGGACGTATCGTCGTCGGCTACAGCCAACCGCAACACTTCGGAATCCCAAGCTGCTCAGGGCTTCCAGTTCGCGCTCAAAACCGGCGAAATCCTTCACCCCGATTCGCTGCGGCGACAGCCTTGCGGAAGCACGACAAGCTCTCTCGAAAAGGGGAATTGACGGTACGCGGCGGAGATCGGGCTTGTGAAAGACGAGGAGACGGTTCTGGTGAAGCACAAGATGAAGCGTAAGCAAAGGACCAGCGTCCTGCCGCATGATGCGGCCCCGGCCGCCTGCCAGACAACTCCATCCCAGAACTCAGTTGCACACGGACATTCCTTCCAGGCTGCGGACTTTGGCCGAAAGCGTGGTGCGCTTGAGGCGCAGCATGTCGGCGGCGGCCTTCTTGTTGCCGCCGGTTTTGCGCAGGGCCTGTTCCAGGATGCCACGCTCGATCCCGGCCATGGTCTGCTCGTAGTCCAGGCCGTCCTCGGGGATGGGTATGGAAACGGAGGGTAACTCGGACAAACCCGCCATCTCACGCGGGCGCATGAGTGGGAGGGGGAAATCGGCCTGCGTCAGGACGGCCCGGCGGCCGGACATGGCCACCGCCATCTCCACCGCGCTTTCGAGTTGCCGGACGTTGCCGGGCCAGGAGAACGCGCACAGGCGCTCGACGGCTTCCGGGGCCAGCCACTTGCTGGGCAATTCTTCCGCCCGGCACACTTTGTCCACGAAGTGGGCGGCCAAAACGGGGATGTCCCCGCCGCGCTCGCGCAGGGGCGGAATGTGGATGGGGGCCACGCACAGCCGGTAGTACAGGTCTTCGCGGAACAGGCCCTCGGCGATTCTCTCCATCAGGTCGCAATTGGCGGCGGCGATCACGCGAATATCCACGCGCACGTTCTCCGAGCTGCCCAGCCTCTGGAACTCGCGTTCCTGAAGCACGCGCAACAGCTTCGGTTGCAGCGCCAGGGGCATGTCTCCGATTTCGTCGAGGAACAGAACGCCGCCGTGGGCCTGCTCGAAGCGGCCCACGCGGGCTTGGACGGCGCCCGTGAAGGCGCCCCGGACGTGGCCGAACAGCTCGTCCTCCAGCAACGTTTCCGGAATAGCGCCGCAGTTCACCGCCACGAACGGCCCCCGCGAGCGGGGGCCGGCCATGTGCAAAGCGCGGCCGGCGATTTCCTTTCCCACGCCGGTTTCCCCGGTGAGCAGCACCGTGGCGCGGCGGCCGCCCAACATGCGTATGGCATGGCAGACCTGGCGCATGGGGTGGCTGTCGCCTAGCAGGCGCCGGCGCCAGGGTTCCTCTTCGAGGCTTTCCGCCAGCAGGCGGGCGCCGCCAGCCTCCATGGCCGCCGCGATCTGAAACGCCGCCCGTTCCCCGCATTCGAGAAACTGCCAGGCGCCCAGACGCCCCCATCGCAAAGCGTCGGCGAGTGAGGCTCGCGGGGCGCGAATCAGCGCCGGCACGCCGGCAGCCAGGCTTTGAGCGTGTTCCAGCAACTCGTCCGGAGCCCAGCCCGCCGCGGGGAATTCCAGGACCAGGACGTCGCACAAGGCGTGCGGCAGGCGCTCCAACGCCAAGCCGGGCGGTAAGAAGTCGATATTCCAGGCGGGCGGACAGGCCGGCCAGTCCACCGGCCAGTGTGAAGCTCCGCCGATCCAGAGCACTCGGTTGGAATTCATCTACTGCCAGGAACATCGGCGGGATGGCGAAGAATCTTTAACGGAAAATTGTCCATCCGGCCTACAGCCGAAACACTCTCCCGCCGATAAGACTTCTAGCCGAGGATACGGAACGTTTTATGCGAATTTGCGATCAGAACCTGACCGGCGCGACCGGGGCTGAAGCGGCTCGCGCACAGGAAACCCAGCGGTCCGGCCAGACGGGTGCTCCCGCATCGAGCCGGAACGCTCCATCCGGCGACCGGGTGGAGTTCTCCAGCACTCTGGGGAGCCTGGCGCGGGCCATTTCAACCGATAGCTCGGGGCGCGCGAACCGCGTCCAGGCGCTGGCTTCGGTCTACCAGAGCGGAAGCTACAAAGCGGATTCGGCCGGCACCAGCCGGGCCATGGTAAGCGATGCTCTAAGCGCGGGGGCATCGCCAAGCGGATAAAGGCGTGCCCGGGACATGAACATGGAGGACAATCTCAAGATGATCGAGGCGGCTTGTTCGGACGTCCGGCAGGCATCCCGACTGTTGTGCTCGCCTTCGCCCGCGCAATTAGACCGGTGCGCGGCCCTGCTCCAGGCGGCCGTCGCGCGCCTGAAAGAGCGGCGGGGGCTCCCGGACGCCCAGCGCGGCGCGGCGCGCCCACTGGCGGAAGCCCTCCGGCTGCGGACCGCAATCCGCCGCGCCGGCGCATTGCTGGAATCGGCGGCGAACTACCACGCGGCGTGGCGCCGGTTGATAGACGCAATGAGCGGCGGATACGCTCCAGGCGGCGCGCCGGCGGTGGTTGTACGCCCGGCGCGGCTCTGCCTGCGCGGATAGGATGCCATGTCCGGACTGTCTGCTGCCATGGCAACCGCCGCCGGCGCGCTGGAGGCCTACGACCGTGTGCTGGAGGTCACCCAAAACAACGTAGACAACGCCAACACGCCCGGCTATGCCGCACAGACCCAGACTCTTGAGGCGCTCCCGTTCGACCTCAATTCCGGCGCTCTGGGCGGGGTCAGCGCCGGGGAGGTGGTGAGCGCCCGCGACCAATACTCCGAACAGGCCGTGAGGAGCGCAACCACCGCATTGGGGGCGGCCAACCAAAACCTTCAGAGCCTCACCTCGGTACAATCGGTTTTCGACGTCACCGGCAACTCCGGCCTGCCTTACGCCCTGAACAACCTGTTCCAGTCCTTCTCCGCCTGGGCGCAGAGCCCCACCGGCACGGTGGAGCGGCAGAGCGTGCTGGACCAAGCGTCCGCGGTGGCCAGCGCGTTTCAGCAGACGGCGGCGCAATTGGGGCAGGTGCGACAGGGCGTCGAGACGCAATTGCAGCAGACCGTGGACGCGGTGAACCAGCTCACCGCGCAACTCGCCGCTCTCAACCAGCAGGTCGCCGCCGGCGGGCAGAATGACGCCGGATTGGACGCCCAGGTCACCAGCACGCTCGAGACACTCTCCCAGTATGTGGACATCACCGCCTCCAAACAGTCCGACGGCGCCACCACGGTGCTACTCAACGGGCAGGCGCCACTGGTGATGGGGACGAGCGCCTACCAGCTCACTTACCAACTGGCGGAGCCGCAGGACCCGCCTCCGGATTACCCGCAGGGGCCTCCCTCCGCCAGCATCTTTTCCGGAGACAACGACGTAACCTCCCAAATCACCACCGGAAGCCTGGGCGCATTGCTGGACGTGGAAAACCGCGTGATACCTTCCTATCTTGGCAACGCGTACCAGCCCGGAAACCTGAATACCATGGCGCAGCAGTTCGCCGACTACGTCAATCAGACCCTCACTTCGGGCGACATCGACGACAGGAATCCGCCGCAGGCCGGCGTTGCGATTTTCACCTATGACACGTCGAACGGCGCCGACGTGGCGGCGACCATGGCAGTGGATCCCACGGTGACATCCGATCAACTGGCCGCTATAGATCCCGGGCCGCCGCCGGTGGCCAACGGCATCGCGCTGCAGCTTGCCGCGTTGGCCAACCCGCAATCGAGCGACGGCGAAATTGAGAACGTGAGCTACACGGAATACTTCGGGCAGATGGCATCGAGCGTCGGAGCTGAGCTGAGCGCCGCCACCGATAACCAGCAGACGCAACAGTCCACGGTCGCCCAAGCCCAGGACTTGCGCCAGCAAACGTCGGGGGTTTCGCTCGACGAGGAAGCCATGACGCTGGTGCAGTTCCAGCGAGCCTATGAGGCCAACTCGCACCTGATCACGATCCTGGACGAACTCACGGAAGACGCCATCAACATGCTGCTGTTGACATAAGGAGCTACCCAGATGACCAGTCTCGACGGACCGTCCCAGCTATTCCTGGCCAACGTGGATCGCATCGAGAGCCGCCTCCAAACCGT
>JBEKPK010000099.1:0-15479 GCA_049520795.1 Bryobacteraceae bacterium | reverse complement strand
GTTTCCATCGGGTCTTGCCGCGACCTGAGGCGGCTGGGTTCAACCGCCGGATGCGGAAAACCGCACGTCCGGTGGTGTGGGAGGGTGACGGGGCGCAATCCCCGTCACTCCACCCGATCCCGGAGGCTTGGCCCCACATGGGCGCCTTGCCCTGATCGAGCACTCCTCCGATAGGCCCGTATATCGACCATAATGTTGATTGACTGCGCTTCAGTCGGGCATGTCTTGACTTTCGGAGGCGCTGTAAGCGCTATAATCATCAAGCAGGCGGAGAAATGCGCCCGTGAGTTTTTCGCCACTTACTGTTCTCTTCTGCATGACGGCCACTACTGCCGTCATGGCTCAATCCCCGGACACCTTCGACGTTGCCTCGATCAAGCTCAGCGACCCAATGAACCCCGCGACGTCATTTTCAGATTGAACCCGGCGGAGGCGTTCGCATCGATGGCGCATCGCTCAAGAGCCTAATCCTGTATGCCTACGACCTGCGCGAGTTTCAACTTTCGGGCGCAACTGGCTGGATGGACTCCCAGCGCTACATGATTCTCGCGAAAGGCGAGGTCTCTGACGGCCCCGCCGAGTACCTTCGTAGGAACGACCAGCAGCGGAAAGGGGAGGCCGCTTCGGTCCGGAAGCGGTTGCAGGCGCTGTTAGCATCGCGCTTCCAGCTCGCCGTCCACACGGAAACCAGACAGCTTCCCATCTATGCCCTCGTCATGGCGAAAAATGGACCGAAATTGCAGCCGAACCTGTCGCCTGACGGCACAATCCAGAACATGTCGACGGGCCACGCCATGTTCAAGGGATATCGCGCCTCCATGGATGCAATCGCGCAGGGCTTAGCCGGGCTAACAGGCCGTCCGGTTCGGGACGAAACGGGTCTCAAGGGCTTCTACGATTTCAGCCTGGCATGGACGCCCGATGCCCCCAGTTCCCCCCGATGGCGTCCAAGAGAAGCCAGTCGTCGACATTCTCGGGCCGACCCTGTCCACAGCTTTGCAGGAGCAACTGGGCCTCAAGCTCGAAGCCAGGAGGGGACCCGCCGAAATTCTCGTTATCCGGGAACTGAACGTCGTGGATTCGTGAGTTTTGTCCACCGGGAACTTCAGCGGGACACCATATTGCCTGGTACAAGAAGGACGCCCCGGCGACAAGTAGGCTCGGTTGTGTGCGGGGGCCGGTGGGCCGAATACCGCCTCCGGGCAGATGGCATATGGGGATAGAGGGAACTCGGCGCGAGCCGCCCATTCTGCCCGGACGTGGGTCGCAAAGGGTGACGCGTCAGGCCTTCGAAATCAGGCCCTTGCAAGTCGCACAACCCAGCTTCACAATGAAGGCATGAAACACGGCTATGCCCGCGTCTCGACCGACCACCGATCCGTTGCCGGTTGCCTGCCCGAGGCCCGCCCATGAGCCTCGATGTCCTGGCCATCGCCGCCCATCCCGACGATATCGAGCAGACCTGCGGCGGCACGCTCGTCCGCATGGCCGAAATGGGCTACCGCACCGGCGCGCTGGACCTCACCGCCGGCGACATGGGCACCCGCGGCACGCCCGAGGAGCGCATCGCCGAATCCGAAGCCGCCGCCAAACACCTGCTGCTCGGCTGGCGCGGAAACCTGCGCATGCCGGATGCGCGCCTGGAGAACAACATCGCCGCCCGCATGACCCTGGCGCTGAAGATTCGCGAACTGCAGCCGCGCGTGGTGATCCTGCCGTATTGGCAGGCCCGCCACCCCGACCACTACCGCGCCGCCGAAATGGGCTATGAGGCCTGCTTCCTGGCCGGTCTCAAGAAGCTGGACGAGTACTCCACTCCGCATCGCCCGTTCAAAATTCTCTATTCCAGCGTCTATGCCGACGTGAAGCCTTCCTTCGTGGTGGATATCAGCGCGCAGTTCGACCGGCGCATGGCCGCGCTGCTGAGCTACGCTTCGCAGTATGGCGAGACCACCCAGGGCGACGGCCTGTTCCCGCGCGAAGCCGAAATCCGCGAGCGCCTGGGCGCCATCGCCCGCTTCTACGGCAACCTCATCGGCGTGAAATACGGCGAGCCCTTCGTAGTGAAAGAAGCCATCGAGATAGGCGACATCGTGGCCATGCCGGTGCGCTCCATCTGACATCGAGCGCCAAGGCGGCGCAGGATGGCCCAGCCATTCCACTTCATTTGCCCAGTTTCTTGAGGATCGCCTCGACGTAGTCCTGGGTCTCGGCGAGCGGGGGAACACTGGAGACACCGTCTACGGTGGCTGGGCCGGCGTTATAAGCGGCCAGGGCCAGCTTCAGGTCTCCCTTGTACTTGTCGAGCAATTGCTTCAGGTATTTCGCCCCGACCCCGATGTTTTCCCGGGGGTCGAATGGGTCGACCACGCCGAACTGCTCGACGGTGGCTGGCATAAGCTGCATCAGCCCGCGAGCATCCTTGGCGGAGACGGCGCAGGGACGGAATCCGGATTCCCGTTCGATGACCGCGCGCAGAAGTTCGGGCTGTACGTCCTGCGCTTTGGCAGCGGCTTCGATGATCGGCTGCGCCAGATTGTCCGCCATGGGTTCGCACGGCGGGGGCTGAGCGGATTCCGTCACCCCGGACCAGTCCGGGAGCCGAACGCCGGCCATTTCCGCCTGTTTCCTGGCCGCATCGCGCTGGGTGGCTGCGGCGGCGCGCTGCTTTTCCACGGCCTGCCGCATGAATTCCGCCGCGGTGGGCGGCGGGCGCGGGGCCTGCGGAGCGCCAGGCACGGGGTTGGTGACCAGCGCAACGCCGGGGGCAGGGGCCGGGACGCTGGCCGCTGGCGGGGGAGGAGCGGCGGTCTGCGCGGACAACCCGCAAGCCAACAGAACCGGCAACCATGCCGGGAGGAGTACGACAACGAACGCGTACAGTTGGCTGTTTCGCGGATCCATAATCCCTACATCGGCGTCATGCAGCCCGAGCTTTAGTTTAGCTCCCCCTGCCACTCGAACCGCCGGGCACGCCGGATTCGGCTGGGCGCGATTAACCTGAATTCCGAAGTTCGAGGCCTCGTATCAGGGCACGGCTTCAGCCGTGCCGCAAATGTGAACACCCGGAAGGCTTTAGCCCCTGTTTTTCCAAGAGGATAAGGAAGACTTGCGCCAGGGTTGCCAAACCAGGGGCTAAAGCTCAGAAAATGCTGCCCGAATCGGCACGGCTCAAGCCGTGCCCTGATACAAGGTCCGCTTTTTCTGGGAAATAGGCTGTGGGAATTCAACTTATTCGAAGTTGAATTCGTAATTCAGGATTAACGAATCGCGGGGCGTAGCGGGCCGCCGCTAACGGCCCTGAGCCGGCTGGAAATAATAGAGAAGGATGGACTTGCCGACCCGTTCCACGGGTCTGGCGCGATCCGGCCAAATGCGGATATTGAGGTTGCTGCCGGCCCCCAGGCGGAGCAGTTTCCAGCGGCTCACGCCGATGGCGTTCCAACCCGGCCCGGGCCGGTCGGGAAGAGTCTGATAAGACGGCGGAAAGCCATGCTGCTCCTCGAAAGATCCATTGGCGAAAAGAGCAAGGTAGACCTCGGAGGCGCCGATCTCGCGCAGCCGCCGGGACAGCCGCTTTACATCCTGTCCCCAATCGAGATCGGAATCCACGAGGATCTTCTCGGGCTCGGAGCCGGCGAGCTCGTTGAAGTAGGCCAGATAGTCGGGGTGGCTCAGCAAAGACGAGGCGGCGAACCACAGCGCCGCCAAAAGGACGCCGTAGCGCAGCCATGTTCGCGCGCGCGGCTCGCCGAGCGAGTGAACGGCCCCGGCGGCCGCGACGATCGAAAGGCCGATGTATACCGGCAGGATGTGGCGCACGCCGATGTTGATGCGGCTGAAGAAACCTACCGCCAGAATGCCGGCCGCAAAGGCCAGCGGCAGGCGCGCCTGGCGCAGGGCGACGCGGCGGCGCAGCGCCAGCACGACGCCCGCCCCGGCCAATGCCAGGAAGCCCAACGGGGTCTTCACCGCCAGCACAACCGGGTAGTAATACCAGAAGCCGGATAGGCTGATTTTGCCCAGAAGATAGCTGATGTGGCCTCCCTTTTCGTGTTTGGCCACGTCCTCTATGCCCTGGTACAACTCCGGAAAGGGCAGGCGAACGCCGGCGAAATCCACCTTTCCAAAGGAGAAGCGGTAGCCCGCCCAGACCAGCAAAAAGGCGATGGCGCCCGCCAGGCACAGGCCCGGGATTCTGCGCGCCGCGGAGCGCGCCAGGGCGCCGGCGCCGGGGCGGTCCTCGATGATGTACCAGAGCAGCGCCAGGCCCGCGCATGCCGGAAAGAAAGCCAGGCAGGAGAACTTCGAAAGGATGGCAAGACCACCGGCCAGGCCGAACCAGGCGGCGTTTCGCGAGGTAGGGTTCTCCACCCACCCGAGCGCGGCCAGGAACGCAGCCCCCAGGAACGCGGTGAGCGCCATATCCGTGGTTGCGAGGCCGGCGTGCGCGAGAACGGGCGGCAGGAAGCTGAAGAAGAAAACCGCCGCGGCGGCGACGGCGGGGCCGAAATACCGCTTGGCCCACCGGTAGACCACCCAACAAGCGATCCAGAAAAACGGCAGGATGGCCAGGCGCGCAAGCATGAGAGTGCGGTCGTAGTGGCCTCCGCTGTAGAGAATGGCGAGTCCGCGGCTCGACATTTCGAACTCGGGGCTGGGGGCATCGCTATGATCGGGGTACCGGATGCCGGTAAGGTACGCGCCCAAAGCCGCGGCCTCCCGCGCCAGCGGAGGATGCTGCGGCTCCAGCTTGTAGACTCCCTTGTCCAGGTATTCCAGGCCGCAGGCGATGTGCGCCGGCTCATCGAATGTGTGGCTGAACACGGGATAGGTGGCGGCGATGCGGACGGAGGCGGCGAGCGTCAGGGCCAGCGCGACCATCGCGGCGCGGCGCTCAAGAAAGCCGAGAGCGGCGCCGGTAAAAGACCGCGAAGATTTCCGGACCGAAGGCGCGGGCCGGCGCCTGGCCTGTTTTGCCGGCATTTACTCGAATGTAGCACTGGGGCCGGCGCCTCTTCCGCGCCAACTCGCGCCCTCTTGACGCGGGGACGCGGAGGCGCGGAAAGAAACGTCAGTGGCGGGCGTGGCCGCGAGCTTATCGCCTCTCCGGGAAATAATACAGCAGGATGGACTTCCCTACTCGCTCGGTGGGTTTGTAGCGGTCCGGCCAGAGGGGGACGTTGCCCATCAGCCGGGTACCCAGGCGGCTCAGCTTCCAGGGGCTGACGCTGATGGCGTTCCAGCCGGGACCGGGCATTGTGGGAACGATTTGGTACGTGGGCGGGAATCCGTGTTCCGCCTCGAATCTGGCATCGGTGAACGTCGCCAGGAATACCGACTGGGCGCCAAGCTCCCGCAGGCGTGTGCCTAGGCGCAGGATGTCCTGGCCCCAGTCCAGGTCGGAATCGACCAGCACTTTCTCCGGCTCGCTACCGGCCAGCTCATTGAAGTAGGCCAGGTAATCCGGGTGGCTCAACAGCGACGAGAAGGCGAACCAAAGCGTCGCCGCCGCCGCGGCGCATGCCAGCCACCTTCCAACGGGCAGGCGTTCTAAGACCTCGTGGAGGGCGACTGCCGCGGTGAGAGAGAGCCCGATGTAGATAGGGAGAATGTGCCGGACTCCGATATTTATCCGGCTGGCCATGCCGACCAGCAGGATGCCGGCGCTGAAGGCCGCCGCAAGCCTGGCGCCGGGCCACGCAACCCGCTTCCGAACCACCAGCGCCACGCCCGCCCCGGCCAGGGCGAGAAAACCGAGCGGCGTCTTGACCGCCAGCACGACGGGGAAGAAATACCAGAAGCCGGTATTGCTGAATTGGCCCAGGAGGTAGCTCCAATGACCGTAACGGTTGTGTTTGGCGACCCCCTGGATGGCGGTGAACAGATCCGGCGCCGGCAGAAGAACGCCATTGACTCTGCCGACCGCGAAGCGATAGCCGGCCCAGACGAGCAGGCAGGCGGCCAGCCCGGCCAGACACAAAGTGGGAATCCTCCGCCACGCCGCGCGCGCCAGCGAAGCGGTCGGCGGACGCTCAGTGGCAACGTGCCAGAGCAGCGCGATTCCCGCCGCGGCGGCAAAAAAGGGCAGGCTGGAGAGCTTCGAAAGTACGGCCAGCCCGCAGGCAGCCCCCAACCAGAGGGCGTGGCGCGGGGTGGGGTTTTCCACCCAGATGACCGCGGTCAGGAAAGCGGCTCCCAGGAAGGCCGTGAGCGCCATATCGGTGGTTCCCAGCCCGGCATGCGCCAGAACGGGCGGCAGAAAACTGAAGAAGAGAACCGCCAACACGGCCACTGCCGGCCCGCGGCAGCGCTTCCCCCATTGGTAGACCACCAGGCACGCCACCCAGAAAAACGGCAGGACCCCCAACCGCACCAGCGCGAGGTTGCGCTGGTACTTGTGATCGCGGTAGAGAATGTCGAGTCCAAGGTAGGGGGTGTCGAGATCGGGGCTGGGAGCGTCGGACCGCGGCGGTGTTCGCATGCCCAACAGGTAGGGCCCCATAGCGGCCGCCGCGCGAGCTAGCGGCGTGTGCTCCGTAGGCGGACCGACGGCGCGGCCTTCCCACCACGCCATGCCGCGAGCCAGGTGCTCCGGCTCATCGAGCACATGATTGAAGACCGCATACGTGGATACGATCCTCAGGGAGCCGATCAGGACCAGCAAAAGCGCCAGTGCCCGGCTGCGCCGTTCGAGAAAACCGAGCGCCGCCCGGGCGCGAGAGGTCCACGGTTGCGCCGCGGGTATAGCCTTGGCGGGCTTGCGCTTCCTCGATGCCGGCATTTACTCGAATGTAGCATCCCGATCACGGTCGTCTCTCTTGGTAAGATCTGCCGGGAAGAGCCGGTCCCGCCGCTCCCCTGGGAGGTATGAAAGAACGCCGGCGGCCCTAAGTCGCCTCCGGCCCGCTCGAACACAAACGGAGGCGCGTCTCGTTTATCCTGAAAGTTCCCATGCCTCCACGCCAACCCGTCCGCACTGTGTGCGTGTACTGCGCCTCGAGCGACCAGTCGCCGGTTGTGTACCGCGACGCGGCGGGGCGTCTGGGCGCCAGCCTGGCCGGCGCGGGTCTGGCCATCGTCTATGGCGGGGGCTCTTCGGGATCCATGGGCCGCCTCGCGGAAGCCGCGCTGGCGGCCGGCGGCAAGGTTACGGGGGTGCTGCCGCGCTTCATGGACGATCTCGAATGGGGACACCGCGCGCTCACCGAGCTGCGCATCGTGGACGGCATGCACGAACGCAAACGCCTGATGCTGGAGCTGTCGGACGCCGTGGTGGCGCTTCCGGGCGGTTCGGGCACCCTGGAAGAGCTGTTCGAAGCCATCACCTGGAAGCGGCTGGGGCTCTATCTGGGGCCCATCGTCATGGTGAACGTCAACGGATTCTTCGATCCGTGCATCGAGCTGCTCCATCGCGCCGTGGAGCAGCGGTTTATGGATGAGCTTCACGCGGCCATGTGGTCCGTAGCGGCCGAACCGGAGGAAGTGGTGGAAGCGTTGCGCGCCGCGCCGCCGTGGAGCGAAGAGGCCCGCGGATTCGCCGTGCCGCGGTAGGCGCTGGGATGCCCCCCCCCTTGCCATCGAAGGTGGGGCAGGCGCTTTCGCCTGCCAACTGCGATTTACGTCGCGTAATAGCCTTCGCGGGCCGTCACCACCAGACCTTTCTGGGTGGTAGTCAGGTGGATTCTGCGATACCCCGGGGCGCCGGCGCGATCCGGCGTGTACCCGATATTGTACTGGTGCCGCAGATCCTCTTCAATGGCTTCGTACACCTGGGTGATGGTCTGCTTTCGGGTTACTTCATAGACGTGGCCGCCGGTTTCGCGAGAGATGGTCTGTAGCGCCTTCCAGCCGTCGGAAGGATCCCGCCGGCCCATCCCTCCGAATCCGCCGCCATACGCATCGGGGTCCTCGAACCACACCGAATAGACCAGCGTGTCGGCCCGCTGCGCGGCTTCCACGCCCACCTCCAGCCGCACTCTGCTGGCGGTGTCCACGCCGTCGGTAAGTATGATCAGGGCTTTCCGGCCGGTCCGCATTCGCATGACCTCGTCGGAGGCCAGCAGCGTCGCGTCGTAGAGCGCCGTCCCGCCGCGCCCGCCCCTGCCGCCGCGGCGTCCCCCGCCGGCAGCCGGGACGGGATCGCGCTGGCCCCATTGGGGCCGCTGCCGGGTACCGTTCTCTCCCAACGATTCCAGAGCTCTTTCGAGCCGCTGGCGGGAAGAGGTGATGTCCTGGAGAAGCTCCACCTCCGCGTCGAAGTGGATGACGAAGGCCACGTCCTTGTCCTCGCGCAGCACCTGGTCGAAGAACTTGTAGCTGGCGCTGCGCTCATCGTCCACAAGGCGCCGCTGGCTGGGGCTGACATCCACCAGCAAGCCCAGGGTCAAGGGCAAGTCGCTCTGCTGCGAGAAGTATCGGATGGACTGCGGACGCCCGTCCTCATCGAGCAGAAAATCGCTCTTGGTGAGGTCGCGGACAATCTGGCCCTTCTTGTCGCGGACGGTGGCCAGCACGTTCACCACCTTGACGTCGGCCGAGAAGGTGGGGGTCTGCCCATCGAGCAGCCGCACGGCGGGCAACAGCGAAAACGACGCCAGCAGCCCGCGCCGGGACACCTGTCCGTCACATCCCATGACCTCAGTATGATGCTTGGGACAGCCCGCCGGTTACTCGCGCCGAGGGCGCGCCGCTGTCTTTGCGCGATCCCGTACGCATACGGAAGCGCGCTCGTCAGTTGCGGGCGGGTGAGAGCGGAATCCGCTCGGAATACGCTTCATGGGGATCGACGCGGACCGGTTTTGCGGCGATAAGGTATGCTTTGATGACGGCGGGGTTGGCGTATTCGAGGCCAAGATCCTCCACGGCGAAGAGGAGGTAATCGCCGGCGGTCTGGAGGCGGAGGCCGCGGCGCGCAAACGCCCGCGCCGCTGGTCATTGTCAGATCGGGGCCCAAATCGAGGCTCCTGCGCGGCATGCACGCCAGCACCATTTTGGTGCATAATGGCGCCATGAGAATGGCAAACAAGACAATCCGGCAGAGTGTCAGCCTTCCTGCCGGCGTTGCTGCCCAGGTCCGGTCCCTGGCGAAGACGCGCCGGCTCAGCGCGAACCGGATGCTGGTGGAACTCATTGAGGACGGAATGGAGTCGCAGACCGGATGCTGGTGGAACTCATTGAGGACGGAATGGAGTCGCAGAAGCGAAAACAGCGGCAGTTCTTCGACTTGGCCGAACGCTTTCGCGGCGCTGCCGATCCGGAAGAAGCGAAACGGCTGGGGGATGAGCTTGGGCGCATGGTATTCGGCGGCTGACGCCTAAGATCGAGACGCGGGACAAGCTACCCGTCCCGGCACGCCAGCATCTGATCGAGCGGATGGGTGACCGGTCAATCGGCATCGCGGATCTCAACCAGCTTCGGATTTGGATCGAGTCCAAACCGGACGTGCCGGATGGCGAGTGGCACAAGGACTTCGGTTCATTCAAGATCTGTTGCCAGGGGCCGTATCCCAAGACGTTCTTGCGTCGTGGGCAAGCGGCCAAGGGCTCGTCGATTTGATCTGTCATCCTCCCGGCAACGACGTCGGGCAGATGCCAGTTCGCAGGGCACTTCTCCGGTGACGCCACATACCGGGCGCTTGTCAGTTTTCAACTAGTTTACCGAGATGATCTATCACCAGGAACTCCACCGGCCCCTTATATTTCTGCATCGCCAACCCAGCCCGCTTGATGCAGCTCGCCAAGAGGTTCGGGGAAGCATATTCGGGGTCTCGGGAGCAGATCAGCTCGAAATCGTACTTTCCGGTTAGGTTAGTCCTGTCGAGAACGGACGTCCCGAGGCTTCTCTCCAAGAATTCGGCGAGTTGCAGCACTGAGGCATTATGGCCCTTCACAAGCAAGGCATCCACCTCTGGAATAGTGCCAACCACGTATCCGTCATCGAATTCGCCGGACCCGGTTTCGGGCAGCGGCTTCGCCTGCTGGAGCTTAGGACCGCCTTTCGCCACTGTCAGAGAATACCCGTCGATGTTTCTTGTTGCGCGGTGAACCTCGAGGTGGAACCGCTCGACCAGCAGATCTTGCAGCATGAGGCGGACCTGATCCTGAGTGGAGTTCGGAGGCATGGTGGCCTCGAGCGCGTAAATGTCGGTCAGGCCTGGCGTGTCGGAGATCCGCCACCAATCCATGTGGTAGGCGTAGGACAGCATGTTCAAGAGCATGGTATTCCACCGAAAACGTCCGACCGATCGTCTCGGCCGAGCCTCAAGCTGGTTCTGATCGGCGGCCAGTTTCAGCGAGGCGACGTCGAATTGCAGCGGGCCTGTAGGTTCCACCTGCATCGCCGTCAACGGGGGCGCGAGACCGCTGAGGCATGGAGCCAGCGAAGAAGCACTCGCTGATATTAAAGCCACAAGCGGAAGTGCGCTCGACGTGACCGGGTTCCAGAACTTGCTTTTGGGCAGCATCACCTCTCAAACGTATCGCCAACATAACTATGTGGGCAACTGGGTGAGGGTTCTGGGCAAGAAAAAACGGGGTATGGAATAAAGTGGATCGCCGGGTCCACAATCCGGCAGTCGTCGGATAAAACGCCACCTATCGGCCACAGTTGCCCTCAAGGGCGAACCTAATTCTCGATCGGGACCTTCGCCACGCGGTCAACGACCACAATGTCGCCGAGACCTTTCTTCGAATTCAGCTCCAGGCCGAGTTGATCCTGTACGGCGTGCTGAAGGGTTGGGCCGGAATCAGGGCCCGCCACGCGAGGAACGTCATCGGGCGAGTCCCCGAATACGCCCCGCGCGGCAAGCGACGCCGTGATCTCGCTGATATCGACGATCCAAGTCATGTCGATGTCGTACTTTCCCCTGAGCCCGGTGGCGTCGATCACCGGCCGGCCGAGGTACGTTGCCAACGTTTTGACGATCTCTGGCATGGAGACATTGACAGCGGTCCAACGATAATAGCCGTTCCCCTCGGCTAGACCGCCGCGGCCGACCGGAAACACCGGGTAGCCGTCTTTGCCCATGCTATGTTGCGGACTCTTCCACCATGGCTCTTCCGCGGCCAACGCCGCGCCTGGCGCCGACTCCTTCATCTTCAGGCCTTTCTCCCGCACGGTCAGCTCGTAGATCGCCATCTCTTTCTGCTCGTGGTGGAGCGAGAGCTTGAGCCGTTCCACCAGCAGATTCTGTTGCATCCGCTGGAACTGATCTTTGGTGGTTCCCGGCGGCACTCTGGCGCTGACGTCGTATCGGGCCTGGCAGCAACTCTGCAAATTGGGAATAAACTGAGGCGGTTGGAATCCGTACGCATTGGCAATCAGGAACGCCAGGGGTGCGGCCGAGCACCTCCAAAGACCCGGGTCGGAGGTGCCGGGCCCGCCGCTGCAAAAAAAATCAGCAGACGCCGAGGCACGTTTAATGGAGGCGACTTCGAATGACGGTCCATTTGCCGCTCCGTAGGCGCGCATCAAGGCCAAGGCCAGGGAGATCGCTACCCGCATCAGTGGTCGCATTGATACCTTCGATCCTTTCGGACTTAAGAATATCAAATACCGTTATCGAGAAGCGCTCCTGCTCCTCCAGAGTGCTCCGTGCAGGCTGCTCCTACCACGCGAGTGGACATCATGAGGTCGAAGCGGTAACAATACCCACTCGGGCGCCCCAAGGTCAGCGGCTTCGGCCGCCGGCGGGCGCTGTGGGCCCAGGATCGGACGGGTGGAAGAATAGCTGGTTGAGAACGCCCGCCTGCTGGGGCTTGAGCGAGCCGCCGGACCAGGCCGTCAGCACTCCGAAGTCGGGGGCTTTTCCCCCGTTCTCGCTGAGGCCCCAGTTCCACCAGCTCCACGAGATCCCCTGCTGGCCCGCGGTGAACGCCGGACCCCCCTGAAGCTTCGCCGTTCACATAACTGACGAAGGCGGCCGCCCATGCCTGCGCGTCGGGCCTCGCCAGCCAGTCGCCGCACTCACCGATGAAGACGGGCGCGATGTTCTCTTTGACCAGGTAGCCCCACAGCGAGTTCATCCGCTCCACCCAACTCGGGCCGTAATCCGCCGGGACAGCGCTCACTTCGGCGGGATAGACGTGCGGCGAATAGACTACCTTGCGGGGCTGCTTCAGGGTCACCGGCCAGCGGGTCACTCCGCGCAGATCGCCTTCATACGCGCGGGCCCGGTAATTCTGCACCCCCTCGGCTATGATCAGCGGCTTCGGGTCAATCGCATGGATGGCGTTGCCCACCCGGATGTACATAGCTCGAATGTCAGTGTTGGAATCCGCTGTGCCGTCATACCCGCCCCAAGTAGTTAGCCCGGAATGCGGCTCGTTGATCAGGTCGTAGGCCAGAATGGCGGGTTTGTCCTTCCACCGCGTGGCCATGTTCACCCACGCCAGTTGAAAATCGGCATCACCGATGGTCCCTGTGTTGCCTCCGCCATCGGTTCCGTCCGACGCGCCTCCCTTGTCGTACCACAGGCCGTTGACCGGCGCCGTGCCCCAGTTATCCCGCGTGCCGTGTCCGCCTTCATCGTTGTGGATATCCACGATCACCCGAAGGCCGATGGAGCCGGCGTAGTCGATCACCTTGTCGAGGGTATCGAGATAGCCGTTGGAGTTGTCGAGCACGCCCCTGGCGGAGGTCAGAACTCGCGTGCAATTGAAGCCCAGCCGCACCATGTCCGACAAGGTGGTTTGATAGGACACCTGATTCAGCCCCGAAAGCCTGGGCCTGACGCTGTTCCCGCCATTCCAGCCCACGCACGCGAGGCGCTGCGGGTGACCGGAAGCATCCACAATCTGGTTTCCGTTCGTGAAGAGCGGGCCGGCGGAAAGAAGTCCGCCCTCGGCCCAGGCCGTGCCCGCGATCAGGCACAGGGCAACGCTGCTAACGATGGCGCTGTGTTTCATGGTTCCAGGTTAACTGCTAATGAGCGCAATGCGCGTCAGGCCCCGATCTGGATCATACCGGGGCCGGCATCCGACGCGGCAGCATGGGCAAGAAGGGAAAGGAGGTGCAACTAGCGGCTGGTTGATTCCATCACATCGGCTTGAGCCGCGATCTCCGCTGACGCCAGCAAACGAACCCGAGCGCTGCCAGGCCAAGTAACGTTCCCGTTGCTGGCTCGGGGACCGCGGCGCCGTTGTTGAAGTCCACCTGAACGATCGAGCCGTCCGGCACGTCGAGTCCCTGGAAGTTGAGGTATAGAACGCCGCCTACCAGAGAAACGTCGGAAAGAACGAACCCCGCAACGGTAGTGTCGGAATCAATCGAAAAACCGGAAAACGCGGACGAATTCGTGGTGTCGGTGATACTGATGCCATTAAACGTGCCCGGGTCGAAGGAGGTGTAGGGGGAGTATATCCCGACCATCTGTACATAGGTAGGGAACACCGTCGCATCTGTATGATCGCCGAGATCCAAAGTGGGATCTCCTGTTATGGTGACGGCGCCAGTAGCTGAGCCCTGTACGGACCCAGGGGAGAGGTCGGGGTAGAGCCATTCGATTTGCACCGTATCGCCCAATATCCCGGCATTCGCCGTCCTCGTTGCGGCGAACAAGAGAGCTATCAGCGCGAATGCGCCGCACGCACACGCTCGAATACGCTTTAGGCGAAAGCCGTTCATACAATCGCACCTTTCCATTTTGCCGTTTTCGTTAAGCCGGGATCTCCGTCTCGGGAGATCCCGGGTGCTAACCTGGTACTATCAGGCGATAGTGTACCGTTCAGTACATTATGCGTTGTTCTTGAGGGTGCGGAGCAAGCAGTTTTCTGGGTTTTTGGGGCCTGAAACCCGATAAGAGTACTAAGAGTACTATACCCGAACCCCTCGGTAGCGCTGACGGCCTCGCCGTCGGTACCGCGCCCGGAGGGCTTCGAGAGAGCCTCGATATGGCCGGCGTGAGGCCCAAAGCCTCAGCGGCCGGAGTGTGTGATATGTACGTTAGGTAGACAGTGGATCTCGAAGGAGGATTATGCCCGGCACAATGCCAGCCCTGTTTCTAGGACACGGGAATCCCATGAATGCGCTGGCGCGCAATCGCTATACCGAGGCTTGGGCGGCCCTGGCCGCGGGTATTCCGCGGCCCAAGGCGATTCTGGCCGTCTCGGCTCACTGGTTCGTTCCGGAGACCGGCGTCACGATCGCGACCGCGCCGCGGACCATCCACGATTTTGGCGGCTTCCCTCGGGAGCTGTATGAAGTGGAATACCCGGCCCCCGGCGACCCCGCGCTGGCGCGCCGCGTGCAGCGGCTGCTCGAGCCGGTTTCCGTGAGGCTCGACGAAAGTCGGGGCCTGGACCACGGCGCATGGGCCGTGCTGCGCCACATGTACCCGCGGGCCGACGTGCCGGTGGTCGAGCTCAGCATAGACGAAACCCGCCCGGCCAGCTTCCATTACGAGTTGGGGAGGCGCCTGGCGCCCCTGCGCGACGAAGGCGTCTTAATTGCCGCCAGCGGGAACCTGGTGCACAACCTGCACGCTTATGCATGGGGACGACAGGGAGTAGAGGCGTTCGACTGGGCCGTGCGCTTCGAGAAGCAGGCGCGCGCCATGTTGCTGGCGGACGAGCACGCGCCGCTGGTGGAGTACGAATCTCTGGGCCAAGACGCCTGGCTCTCGATTCCCACGCCGGAGCACTATCTGCCCCTGCTTTATGCCATCGGCTGCCGGCAAGAGCGGGACCCAATTCGCTTTCCGGTGGAGGGCGTGGACGGCGGATCGGTTTCCATGCTGGCGGTTCAGGTGGGCGGCGGCGCGTGACGCTTGGATAGGCGTGCCCGGCTCCGGAGTTTCTACATTTTTGGTGAGACCTCCGCGCCTTTCGGCCACCATCCATTTGGAGCCGTCCGCTACCAGCCCGGAGGGCGAGAGATCCTAGCCCACGGCGGAAGCCGTCGGGAACAGGTCGGACGGCCGCCTAGCCCCGGAACGGGGCGTAAGGCATCGAGTACGATGTGCGCGGCCTCTGGGTCTGAGAACAGCCTTTCGCCCCGTTCCGGGGCTCGCATTCTCACGCGCCATTCCACATGGCTCACGCCATGGGCTAGGATCTTCCACCCTCCGAGCTTCGAGAATGTACAAACTCCAGGGGCAGGCGTGCCCGGCCCCTACCACAGATGCCACTGGTTGAAGCAGAGCACCCAGGCGGCCAGCAACGCATTGGTGGTGGCATGCGCCGCCACGGCATCGCCGATCCGCCCCCGCCGGAGAAGCGCGAATGCATAGATCAGGCCGGCCAGCGCGCCGGCTATCCACAGCCGGCCATGCAGCATCCCGAAAGCCACGGACGATGCGAGCAGCGAAACGTACGTGAAGGTCCGCAACCCGATGGATTCGAAATCCGAAGAAATCAGGCGGCGGAGCAGAAAGCCGCGGAAGGCCAGTTCCTCCGCAATCGGGACAGTGACAACGGCCGCGAGAATACGAAACGCCAGCCACCCCATCCGGGCGGGAGCGGGCCACGCGGCCAGTTCCG